>DATMBG010000022.1 GCA_035559535.1 Candidatus Limnocylindrales bacterium | reverse complement strand
GGGGGGGGGGTGTGGGGATAGAGGTGTGGACACTCTCATACCCCCCTACCGGGAGGACCGGAGTTTCGTATAGACCCCGCAGGTTGTAACTATATCGCCACATGTAATTGAACACCCTGGCAGCCGTGTCCGGGTAAGGGAAGGTAGGAATACCGGCCTGGTTAAGAATCGCTGTTCCCGCCGCAACATCGGCCCCACCCATCCAACTGGCGAGGATAGGTATGTGGCTATTCTGGGCGTAAGCTTTCAACTGCTCCGCCGTTTGGGTCGGATCGGTCATCGCCTGGGGAGTCAAAATGACCAATAGACCATCGCTATTCGGATCTTTCGCGGCAATCTCCAGGACTTTTGCATATCGCTGAGGGTCGGCATCTCCTAAAATATCGATAGGGTTGCTATGGCTCCAGTAAACCGGGAGAAGTTGGTTGAGGGATTCCAGGGTTTCCGGGGATAATTCCGCCAATTCTCCCCCCTCTGCGATCAGGGCATCGGTGGCAAGTACCCCGGGGCCACCGGCGTTGGTAACAATCGTTAGCCGCGGACCTCGGGGACGCGGTTGCTTGGCGAGCACTTCGGCCATATGGAAAAGATAGGCAATGTTATTGACGTGAAGTACACCACAACGGCGAAAAGCTGCCTCCAGGACTTCATAGCTCCCGGTGAGAGCCCCCGTATGGGAAGCTGCGGCCTTCGCTGCAGCCTCTGTACGACCGGCCTTGATGACAATGATGGGTTTAGTGAGGGCTACTTCCCGAGCCGCAGAGAGGAACGATCGGGCATCCCCTATGGACTCCATATAAATGACGATACTGTGGGTGTGGGGATTGTCACCCAGGTAATAAATGAGATCCCCCCAACCGACGTCGAGCATAGAGCCGATAGAGATGAAGGCGCTGAATCCTACGTTCTCTTGTAAACTCCAATCCAGGATAGCTGTGCACAGTGCACCACTCTGGCTGATAAAGCCGACATTCCCGGGTCGTGCCATAGTCCTGGCGAAGGTGGCGTTAAGACCGGTAAGCGGGTTCATCACACCCAGACAATTGGGTCCAATGATGCGTATCTTCCCACGACGCGCCTGCTCAAGGATTTGTTGCTCTAACTCAGCACCTTCCGGCCCACACTCCTTGAAACCGGCGGAGATGATAATCGCTCCTTTTACACCGGCATCGACACACTCTCCGATGATTCCAGGTACCGTAGGTGCCGGTGTGATAATAACGGCAAGGTCCACCGGATCGGGTACCGCTCCAATATGGGGATAGGCTTTGATCCCTAATACGCTATGTCGGTTCGGATTGACAGGAAAAACGACTCCCCCAAAGGGATTATGGATGAGGTTCCATAAAACGGTACGTCCGACACTGCCAGCCTTTTCGGTCGCACCGATTACAGCCACATTCCGCGGTGCGAAGATCGCATCCAGGGGTTGACGTTCATAGCGCAAAACGTCATGGACGGGATCTGTAGTTGGCATACCAGGACTTTTCATAGGTTTACTCTAGCAGGAAAGAAAAGAAAAATGGACTTTCCCTTTCTTCCATTCCTTCTCCCTTCCTCTTTAAGGGGATTATTTCGTTACTGTCTCCCCCCTTCACAATAAAAATGTTGCCTAAAGGGGGGCCGGGCGGCAATTATCTACTCTCCTACAGGACAACCCTCTGGAACTACCCCTGTCGGTCGCTCTCAAGCAGGTAGCCCCTCCCTTCCCTTTTTCTGAGGTAGTTTTTCTAACCTGACTTCCTTCCCTCCCCCCATGGGGGGAGGGTCAGGATGGGGCTGTCCCTACTTTACCTCCTATAGGTTAATATCAACTTGGTATTATTAACCCTCTTTAGCAATTTCCTTAGCCATCAGGTAAGGGTTTTCTGGAATCTTCGCGATGCCAACCCCAGTACGGTAAGGCCTATGAGGGCTAATACGACCATTTGAGGCCAAAGAATGCTCACTCCTACCCCTTTAAGGAAGATACCCCGAATAATGACCAGGAAATACCTCAGAGGGTTCAGATAAGTTAGCCACTGGATGACTTGAGGCATACTGGTAATTGGAAACATGAATCCCGACAAGAGCATCGCCGGAAAAGTAAAGAAAAAAGAACTCATCATAGCCTGCTGTTGAGTCTGACTGATGGTTGAAATCAAAAGTCCCACCCCTAACGTCGTCATCAAGTAAAGGGCTGTGGCAAAGAAAAGCAATATCAGACTTCCCCGGATGGGTACCTTAAACCAGAATACCCCCACCCCTGTAATTAAACTTACATTGGCAAAACCAATGAGGATGAAAGGAGTGGTCTTACCCAGGATGAACTCCACTGGGGTGATGGGAGTGACAAGAATCTGCTCCAGGGTACCGATCTCCTTCTCACGCACAACGGCCATACTCGTCAACAACATGGTCATGAGTAAAACGAGGTTGGCGATGATGGCAGGCACGTAAAAATTACGACTCTCAAGGTTCTCATTGAACCAGGTCCGGGTTTGCACCTCTATTTGCCCGGGAGTTCGGACCGGGCCTTGAAGCCGCATGAGCCTTGTGGTTAAAATCTCCTGTGAGAACTGCTCGACAATCCTGGTACTGTAATTGAGTACGATTCCTGCCATATTGGAATCCGTTCCATCTACAATCACCTGAAGTTGGGCCGTCCTTCCGGCTCCCACATCCTCTTCGAAACCTTTATTCATACGAAGCACAGCCCGGATCTTATCACGGTCTATTAACGTAGTGGCATGACGCTCATCCTGAACGAACGTCACAATATTAAAATAACCCGATCTCACAAAACGGGCTATGAGTTCTCGACTGGTTACGCTATTATCAAGATCGTAAACCGCAATGGGAACCTGTCGTATATCGTTTGTTGCGGCATATCCAAACACCAGGACCTGAACCACAGGTGCCACGAATATAACAAACTTCATCCGTGGATCTCGAAAGATCTGGATGAACTCCTTGAAGAGCATGTATTTTATGCGTTCAAACATATCTACTCCAGCTTCTTCTTGAACTTTAGATTGGCCAGAGTTACCATGGCCGCACTGAAGAGGGTCAGGAGGCCTGTCTCCATGGCCAGGATCTCTAACCCCACACCTTTCAGGTAGATACCCTTGAGGAGGGTCATGAAATACCTGGCAGGGATCAGGTACGTGATGAGTTGAAGTAGCTGGGGCATATTGCTAATGGCGTACACAAACCCGGATAGCAGAAACGAGGGCAGAAAGGTCAGTACCATGGCCAACTGGTTAGCCAAAAGCTGGTTCTTGGTCACGATACTAATCAGCATGCCCAGGGATAAAGCCCCTGTTACAAATATGAAAGCTACCCCAAAGAGTAAAGCCACATTACCATGTAGGGGAACCTGAAATACGAACTGGCCCATAAGCACGGCCAGCAGCACGTTAAACATACCGATGGCAAGGTAGGGCAGAAGCTTCCCAAGGATCAGTTCCTGGCCCTTGACGGGTGTAGAAATCAACTGCTCCATGGTGCCGCGTTCCCATTCGCGGGCGACGGTTAGAGAAGTCAAAAGTGCTGCGATCACCATGGTAATCACGGCGATGAGGCCGGGGATGATGTAATTTTTGGATTCCATGTCGGTATTAAACCAAACCCGGGGTCGCAACTCCAGTGGTAGATAAGGTGTACGCCCGCCGACTCTCTGGATCTCCTCAATGGCAATACTTCGGGAATAGGTCAAAGTTACCGCCTCGACGTAGCCTATGGCGATAATCGCTGTGTTGGAATCACTCCCGTCCACAATCAATTGGACCGAAACCGACCGCCCGGACTCGATACGCTGGGCGAAATCTGTCGGAATAACGAGGGCCAGGAGGACCTGTCCGGAATCAATGGCCCGCTCAACTTCCCGATAGTTACGGGCATATCCCCGAATCGAGAAATAGCGAGAACCATCGAAGTGACTGATAAACTCCTGACTTATCTTGGAATTGTCCTGATCCCAGATAACCATCGGCACGTTATCCACGTCTAACGTCAGTGCGTAACCAAAGAGTACCAACATGAGTATGGGAATGGCAATGGCCATTCCGAGGCTTCGGGGATCGCGGATGATATGGGTAAACTCCTTACGGGCAATTGCCCAAATTCGCAATAACTTTATCGTCGAACCTCTTCCCACCTCCTCTCTCTCCCTTTCCTTCCCCTTCTCCCTTTCGCCTTTCCCAACCTGGGAGAGGGGGAGGGAGGGCCTAAAGGGGCGGGGATGGGAAGAAGGAGTGAGGTCTCGATTCCGGGCCGAAAGGAGTGAAACGAATACATCTTCCAGGGAAGGGACTATTTTCTTGATACGGTCGGCCGGATAACCTCGCGCGTTGAGGAGGTTCTGAACAATTGCCGAAACCTTACGGCTCTCCCCGGTTGTGATATGCAATCCTTGACCGAACAGAGTGACTTCCTTGACACCTGCCACCTTCTCGATCTCATCTATTACGTCCTGAGGCCGTTCACACAAGACTTCCAGGATATCTTCTTGTATGAATTCGGTCTTGAGCACCTGGGGGGTTCCCACGGCAATCAACTCACCTTGGTGGATAAAGCCGATGCGATGGCAATATTCGGCCTCATCCAGGTAGTGGGTGGTGACGAAGACCGTCACTCCTTTGCCAGAAAGCTCATAGATCAGATCCCAGAACTGACGACGACTGATAGGGTCCACACCCGATGTGGGTTCGTCCAGGAAGAGAATCGGCGGCTCGTGGAGAATGGCACACCCCAGGGCTAATCGCTGTTTCCAACCGCCCGACAGAATGGCTGTTTGAGAATGTCGATGCTCCTTGAGACCGGCCATCTCCATGACCCATTCCTTACGTTCTTTCTTTTTTTCCGGAGGGATGCGGTAGATGCCACTGTAGAAGGTTATATTCTCCTCGACGGTGAGATCCTCGTAGAGCGAGAACTTCTGGCTCATGTAACCAATATGGGCCTTGATCTTTTCCGCTTCGGTACGAAGATCAAATCCAGCAACCGTTCCTGTCCCGGCAGTAGGAGCCAGAATACCACACAGCATACGAATTGTTGTGGATTTGCCCGAACCGTTGGGACCCAGGAAACCGAAAATCTCCCCTTTGGCAACCTCGAAACTAATACGATTCACAGCAATGAAGCTACCAAACCGCTTTTCCAGGTCCTTTACGATTACAGCCTTTTCATTTTTACCGGTGTTCATGGTCCTCTTTTCTGTTATTGAAGTGTGGGGGTATGGAAGTATGGGAGTGGGGAAGCGGGGAAGTGGGGAAGTGGAGGAGTGGAGGCAACTTACCCAAACCTCCATACTCTCCTACCTCCATACCCCCCACACTTCCCCCTTCCCCTTCACCCTTTATCCCTGGCAAGAACCGAGATAAACACATCCTCAAGCGTCGGTTCGGTAGATTGCGTGTCCAGGACTTTAAGACCAGCCTCGGTGAGGATTCCTTCCACCTGAACCAGGGTCCGGTCTGGCTCCTGAGTTATAACGTGAACACGATCACCGAACAGGCTTACCAGGTCGGCTCCAAACCGTTGGCGCAGGAGAGTTGTAGCTTTGTGGGGCTCTGAGGGGCGAACCTCCAGGATGGTTCCCTGCATCAACTTCTTCACCTCCAGGGGGGTTCCACAGGCAAGAAGCCTGCCTTTATGGATGAGACCCACCCGATTGCAGCGCTCGGCTTCATCGAGATAAGCGGTGGAAATAAAGATGGTAACTTTCTCACGAAGTAGTTGATACAGGATGCGCCAGAAGTCCCGGCGTGAAAGGGGATCCACCCCGTTGGTCGGCTCATCCAGGAAGAGTACCTTTGGGGTATGGATCAGCGCACAAATCAGGCCAAGCTTTTGCTTCATTCCACCGGATAAATTTCCTGCCAGACGGTTTTTGAAAGGGGTTAAATTACTGAAAGAGAGTAACCTATCAATCTTTGAGTCTCGACTCCTGCGTGGTACACCATAGATATCTGCATAGAAATGGATATTTTCCATTACCGTCAGGTCCGGGTAGAGTCCAAAGCGCTGGCTCAGGTAACCGATCTCTTCCTTAAGAGCTTCTGCTTCCCGAACGATATGTTTGCCCATTATCCAGGCATCTCCCGAAGTAGGACTCAGAATCGCCGTGAGGAGTCGCAGGGTAGTGGTCTTCCCGGCCCCGTCCGGGCCCACAAGTCCGAAGATTTCTCCTTGAGATACACCAAGAGTAAGGTCATCAACCGCTCGTAGGTCCCCAAAGGTCTTTGTAAGACGGCTGATCTTAATAGCTTCCATGATATACCTCCAATATCCATCGGCTTGGGCATGTCGGCGTCCTTACTGCAAACACAGATAACCGCCTGGCATGGCTTACGACCCTCATAACCCATTCTTTAGCTGCTGCATCTTGACGTAGTTCAGGTTTCCTCATTTTAAAACCTCCTCCCTGTCAGTACTGGAGATCAGAATATCTGCGTCGGCGGGCATTCCAGGTTTCAGCTCCATATTGGGATTGGGGATATGGATTTTAATGCGATAAACAAGCTTCACGCGCTCCTTCTCGGTCTGCACATTCTTGGGTGTAAACTCTGCCTGCGAAGCAATGAAGGAAATGTGTCCTTCATATACTTTACCTGGATAGGTATCGGTGGTCACCTGCACCCGTTGGCCTACTTTCACGCGACCCAGGTCGGTTTCGTTGATATAGGCCCGTAACCACACATTATCCAGATTACCAAGGGTAACAACCGGTGTTCCGGGAGCAACATATTCTCCCGGCTCGACGTTCTTAGACAGCACAACCCCGGAGATCGGTGAGACCAGGGTTGCATAGTCTAACTGGGTTTCTGCCATTGCCAGGGCCTGGTTAGCCTGGTCCAGGCGGGCACGGGCTTGATCGATGGTCTCTTTACGAGGACCTTTTTTGACCAGAGTAAGCGTCTCTTTGGCCTGCATCAACGCTGCACGGGCTTGTTCGATTTGCTCTTTTCGGGGACCCTCTTTGAGGAGTTTCAAACGCTCTTCTGCTTCTTTTAGCTGGGCAGTAGCTACTTTATAAGCCGTTTGTGCCGCTTCATATTCGTTGGTGGATAGGATTCCCTCCTGGTAGAGTTTATAACGCCGCTCATAGTCTGCTTTTAAACGGTTTACTTCAACCTTCGCCCGTTGTACCGCTGCCTCTGCAACGGCTATATCCTGGGGCCTTGATCCGGCCAGCAGTTCGTCGAGTTGTGCCTGTGCCTTCCGGACCACAGCCTCGGCCTGAGCAATTTCTTCCGGTCGAGGTCCTGCTTCGAGTTCGGCAAGGGCTGCACGGGCTACTTCAACTTCTGCTTTACGCAGAGCAACCTGATGAACCAGCTCCGTATGATCTAATCGGGCCACGACCTGACCCGCCTGGACCCTCTCACCTTCTGAGACCAGACGCTCTTCCACCCGGCCTGCAATTTTGAAACTTATTTCAGCGTCTGTAATTTCAATATTACCGGAAACCCGAAGGATGTTCGGCTCCTTGCCGGATCTACCCTGGATATACTCGTAGATCAGCAGGACGGCGATTATCAGGATGGAGAACAAGATGATCAGCTTTTTCTTATTCTTCATGGCTGCCCCTCCTCTGCAAATACCGACTGGTATCCAGAACTAAAAAATTGTTCTGCCTGAAGGGTTTCATTAAAAAAAGGGAGTAGTAATCTTTCCTATTCCATTTTATGTGAATAGGAATTCACAGAAATTACAAAAATTAACCTCTCTGAATCGCTTTACTGAAAACCTTCCAGGCTTTCTCAGTATGCTTTGTTACATCGAACCCTCCATCACTTATATGCCAGAAGATCGCCGCCGGTTGGAACAGACCTATAAACATCAGAGAGATTGTTTTCGGATCGATCTCGGAACGTATACGCCCTTCCCGCTGGCCCTGGCGAACAATGTCCCCCACCCTATCCAGATACCCCTGCATAATTCCACGAACTCTGGCTTTTCTCTCCGGGGAACCGTGGTAGACCTCTTCAGAAAAGATAACCAGCGGGATGGCCTGGTTCTCTCGGATCAGTCTGACATGGCGCATCAACAATCGCCTGAGACGCTCCAGCGGGTCTGGAGTTTCTTCAAAGACCTCCTTGACGTTGTCCAGGAGTCTATTTCGGATAAATTCCAGAGTCGCATCCAATACCTCGTCCTTATTCTTAAAGTGGCGGTAAATGGCAGAGGGAACCAGACCAACCCGGCGAGCTACCCCGGCTATGCTTAACTTCCTCATGCCATGGCTGGCAATCAGGTTCAGGGCCGCCTGAACGATTTGCTCTCTCCTGATTTCTGTCCTCAGTTTTTCTATACCCACATCTTCTCCTTTTTGTGAATCTGCTTTCACTTATAAGAGAAAGCCGATCTCCTTCGCCGTCAAGAGAAGATTCAAAATTTTGAAAGGATTCCCCTTTTAACCTTCTTAATTCGGTCGGATATCCGACCATGGGACTGGATTCTCCAGGCCTGTTGAAAAGTTCAAATTTTTCCTTGATGCAACAAATAGTCGGTTTATATTTAAATCGATTTTGGGTTCTCGGATGATCTCAGTTATTTTTTATTCCTTTCAGGGACAGTGTTAAACGAGTCTATTCCTGAATCGAGAAGTAAACAGGCAGAGTTTCAAATAGGCTATATCTGGGTGGCGCTGTCTGCTGCTTTATTTGCAGGGTTTGACATCGGTGCCCATTTAACTTTTGTCATTGGTTATGACTTTCCACTGGGAAAAGGCTATCACAGTTTTATTCAAACCCACGGCCATCTCCAGTTGGTTGGCTGGGCCGGGTTATTTATCCTTGGAATTAGCCTCCATTTTATTCCCCGGCTGGCCGGAGTCCCCATTTCTCAACCCCGGTGGATCCACCGCATCCTTTGGCTGATGGGAGGTGGGCTTTTGCTTCGGAGCATCGGCCATGTAATTTTACCTTATGTAACCGGAAGCACGTTGTTTGTTCTTTTCGGCGGAATGGTTGTCGGCTCAGGATTGTTAGAAGGGTCGGGTATTTTTGCCTATTTATTTTTGTTAAGTAAAACCCTTTACGGGGTAAAGGGGGTGGACCAACGTCCGGCCTTGACATCGGTAAAACCCTACTTTGGTATGATGCTGGTTGGCTGGCTTTTTTATGCCAGCCTCAACCTTATTTTGCTTATCCAGATGGTTTTGAGCAAAGGGAGTATGATAAATCCGGCCTGGAACGAATTTTCCATCCAGGTATTTGTTAGTCTGGTTCTTCTTCCGGTCGCCTTTGCCTTTTCGATTCGTACGTTTCCGCTTTATTTCCGCCTTGCTCCTATCGATTGGCCTGTTTGTAGGGTCGCTTATGCCTACCTTTTTGCCTTTTGCTTACAAACTGTTCCTGCTTTTCCTCCCCTTTCAGATCTGATACCCCGGGCGTCTTTCTACCTATCCCAGGTAGGGATGCTCCTAAAGGGAGGGATTATCTTCTGGTTTGTTTGGAAGCTGGATATTCTCACCCGCTTTCGGGAACCCTGGACAGGTCAACGGGCTTTACAACCAGCCCCAGACCGCCGACCCACCCGACCGGGTATGCCGGATTACGGGGAATTTGGTCGATTTGAGAGACCGGTCTATGCCGCTTATGTATGGCTTGTCGTGGGGGCCTTCTTTGAAATCCTTCTGGGGATTGCTACCCTGTGGGGACGCCCGGTTAGTATCGGGAATGATGTGATACGACATCTGTATTTGTTAGGCTTCATTACCCACTTGATTTTCGGTATGTCCGTACGTATGATTCCGGGCTTTATTAAGAAGAAGCGAGTAGCCAGCACACAACTGGTAGATTTGACCTTCTGGTTGGGCACTGTAGCCACCATCTGCCGTATATTTCCTTTGCTTCTCCCTTCAGCTCTATTTGAAGCAGTTCCCGCAAGTGTGTGGGTCGCTAAAACTGCCTTTGCCTTTTCAGGGATCATCGGATGGTTAGCCGTTCTCTGTCTGGCAGGAAATCTGTGGAAGACTGCTTCCTCATGAAGTTCAAAGATGTGTGGCCTTGAAATCAAGGGGTTGATCAACCCTAACCCTTACCCCTGGCGGTCGGTTGAAATATTTTGCTGATCTTTCTGCGCCTGACGAACAGGTGCTCCTTCAACCGGATGATTGTTTTTATGTTAACCTCCTATTTTCAAGGGAACATAAGGTGAAAATAAAAGATAAAAAATAGTATAAAAGGTCGGTTAAAGGATTAGGGAAAAATCGTTAGATAGGAAAGACGAGGGGTGTTTCTCCGGGTATCCTTTACAGCTCCAGCAGAGAGTCACCCCCCCCCATGGGAGCAAAAGGTTTATTCTTTTTCTTCATGGAAAGATTACTCTGAGGGGATTAAGGAGTACTCACTTGGAGTCTGATTGACTACGAAAGAAATCCGAGATTTACTCTGGCCTTAGGGGATTGTTTAACCTTAAATTAATAATCAGGAGGTATGAAAGAGAAAATGTCGGATAAAGACTTGAAAATAATGCAGTTTGGATTTAACTCCGACTTTGTCCAGGATCTTTATGAGCAGTACCTGAAGGACCCTTCAGCGGTAAGTGAGAGCTGGCGGCGGTTTTTTGCGGGTTATGAACGGGATTTTCAGGCAGGTAATGGAGGAGCCCCTGGAGAGGACAAAAGACCGGAGGTTAGAAGCCGGAAGCCGGAAAAAGAGGAACTATCCACGGCTTATCGTTCGTTGCCTACGGGAGAAATCAAGGCCCTTCGGGGAGTTATGGCCAAGATTGCAGAGAATATGGAGGCCAGTTTAACCTTGCCGACGGCTACGTCTGTTCGTGTGATACCGGTTAAAGTACTGGAAGAAAATAGGCGGATCATCAATCAGCACCTGAGTTTGATGGGACAGGGGAAGGCTTCTTATACCCATATTATTGCCTGGGCGATGGTTAAAGCCCTGAAGGATTATCCCAATATGAACTCGGCCTTTATGGTCTTAAACGGAGAACCCCATAGGGTTCAGAGGACCGAGGTCAATCTGGGGCTGGCAATAGATGTTGAGCAAAAAGATGGCTCCAGGGTTTTACTGGTACCTAATATCAAGAACGCTCATAAAATGAACTTCCTTGAGTTTCTGAAGGCGTATAACGATGTGGTTCAGCGGGCTCGCTCGGGTAAGTTGACACTCCAGGATTTTCAGGACACGACCATTAGTTTAACCAATCCTGGAATGATAGGTACGGTAGCTTCGGTCCCAAGGCTTATGCCAGGACAGGGAGCCATTATCGCAACGGGTGCGATTGATTATCCGGCGGAGTATCAAGGGATGTCCGAGGAGACCCTCTCTCAGTTGGGGGTCAGTAAAGTCATGACCCTTACCAGCACCTATGATCACCGGATCATTCAAGGGGCCGAATCGGGTTCCTATCTGGCTCGAATTCATCAATTGCTCCAGGGAGAAGATGGCTTCTATGAACAAATCTTTACGGATCTTAAGCTACCCCATGAACCTGTCCACTGGGAACGTGATGAGAATAAAGAGCTCCTGGATTTAACCCGTAACCTTGAAGCTATAGAAAAACAGGCCCGGGTGTTACAGCTTATCAATGCTTATCGAGTCCGAGGGCATTTACTTGCAGATCTCAATCCTTTAGGTTATGAGCCTCACTATCATCCCGAGTTGGATCCGGCTCAGTATGGATTGACCATTTGGGATCTTGATCGAAAGTTTATTACGGGAGGATTGGGAGGCCAGTCGGTTGCTACCCTGCGGGATATTTTGGATACCTTGCGGGAAACTTACTGTGGGAAAATCGGTGTGGAGTATAGAAATATCCAAAACCCGGAGCAAAAGCTGTGGCTTCAGGAGCGGATGGAGAGTTGCCGTAATAAAACCCAGCTCTCCCGTGAAGCCAAGCGCCGAATCCTCTTAAGATTGAATGCCGCCGAGGCCTTTGAGAAATTCCTCCATGCCCGATATGTGGGTTATAAGCGCTTTTCCCTGGAAGGGGCTGAGACCCTGATTCCTATGCTCGATGCCTTATTAGACGAAGCCGCGGAACAGGGAGTGGTGGAAGTCGTGATGGGGATGGCCCATCGGGGACGATTAAATGTATTGGCCAATATTATCGGTAAATCCTATGAAAAAATCTTTTCGGAGTTCGAAGAATATATAGACCCGACCGCACCTCAAGGTTCCGGAGATGTCAAGTATCACCTGGGAGCTACCGGATTCTATGAAACTCCCACCGGTAAGAAAATCAACCTTTCGCTGGCCTCAAACCCAAGTCATCTGGAAGCCGTCAATCCGGTCGTAGAAGGAATGACCCGGGCTAAACAGGAGCGGATCGGCGATACCAACAGGAAAAAGGTCATCCCGGTCCTAATCCATGGGGATGCTGCCTTTGCCGGTCAGGGCATTGTGGCTGAAACGCTTAACCTCTCTCAGCTTCGAGGATATCGTACGGGGGGTACCGTTCATATTGTCATCAATAATCAAATAGGTTTTACCACCTCTCCGGAGCAGGCCCGTTCTACGCTCTATGCAACCGACATTGCTAAAATGTTGCAGGTACCCATATTCCATGTTAACGGGGACGATCCGGAAGCAACGGTCCATGTGGTAAAGTTGGCGTTTGCCTATCGGCAAAAGTTTGCAACCGATGTAGTTATTGACCTTATTTGCTATCGTCGCCACGGTCACAGCGAAGTGGATGAACCCAGTTACACCCACCCTGTGCTTTATAAAAAAATCCAGGAGCATCCCTCGGTCCGGCAGATTTATACCGAACAGCTACTTCGAGATAACGAATTGAAGCCGGAGGAAGCTGAAGAAATGGCGGCAGATTTTCACAAACGCTTTGAACAGGCCCTGGAAGTGGTCAAGTCCCTCAAGCCCACAACGACCCCTCGTCTATCCAAGAATCCTTTAATAGACGTGGCAAAACCAAAGCCTAAAGAACTTTCAGATACCGGGGTCGAGAAAGATCGATTAATCCTGATTACAGAGCGAATGACTACACTTCCCTCGGATTTCAAGCTGCATCCCAAACTTCATGGGTTCCTGGAAAAACGGAGAGCCATTCTCACCAATCCTCAGGCTCCTATAGATTGGGCCTTTGCCGAGGCCCTGGCGTTTGGTAGTTTGCTGACCGAAGGAATCCACGTAAGGTTGAGCGGAGAAGATAGCGCCCGGGGTACTTTTAGCCAGCGCCATGCCATTCTCTATGACTATGAAACCGAACAGGAATATGTCCCCTTGAACCATCTCGAACCTACCCAGGCAAAGTTTGATGTGTTTGATAGTCTTCTTTCTGAAGCAGCCGTACTCGGTTTTGAATACGGATATAGCGTTGCGGATCCTTCCACTCTGGTGCTTTGGGAAGCCCAATTTGGTGATTTTGCCAACGGAGCTCAGGTCATTATCGATCAATTCCTGGCCAGTTCCGAAGAAAAATGGGGTCAGTCCAGTGATATTGTCCTGTTACTTCCCCATGGCTATGAAGGACAGGGGCCAGAGCATTCTTCTGCTCGACTTGAACGATTTTTACAACTCTGCGCCAAGGATAATATTCAGGTCTGTAATTGTACAACCCCGGCCCAGTATTTCCACCTCCTGCGTCGTCAGGTTTATGATGGAACCTGTAAACCCCTCGTTATAGCCACCCCAAAGAGTCTGTTGCGACACCCACGGGCAGTTTCAACCCTTGAGGAGATGATAAAGGGTCATTTTCAGGAAATCCTGGATGATACCCTATTGAATTCTAAAGAGCCGGTAACCCGGGTTATTCTGTGTAATGGTAAAGTTTATTACGAGCTCTTACAAGAGCGAGAAAAACGTCAAATCCGTCACATGGCTCTGCTACGTCTGGAGCAACTCTATCCTTTCCCTGAAGCCCGGCTTCAAGAACTCTTACGAACGTATCCCAATCTGCAAGAGCTTTTCTGGGTACAGGAAGAGCCTCAAAATATGGGTGCCTGGGGTTATATAAGTCCTCGCCTGTGCAAATTACTCCGGCAAGATTTATCCTTCTTCCCTAAACTCAGAGATGCAGAACCCATCTATGTGGGTCGTCCAGAAAGTGCCAGCCCTGCAACCGGCTCTCTAAAGATTCATCAGGAGGAACAAAGACAAATTATTGAAACGGCCCTTAAAGGATAGGGAAATCAGGAATCAAAAGCCAGAAGTCGGAGTGGGGAATTTAGAATAACCTCTGATTTCTGGCTTCCGATGCATAATGAAAGTCAGCGTTACAATCCCCCAATTGGGAGAAAGTGTAGTCGAAGGGACGATTCTGGAGTGGCACAAAAAGGAGGGAGATTTTGTAAAGAAGGATGAAGTCCTTCTGGTCCTGAGTACGGATAAAGTAAATGCAGAAGTGCCGGCTCCGGCCACAGGAAAACTCAGTCGAATCTTGTTTGCCGAGGGAGAGACGGTCCCTGTGGGGGCAGAAGTCGCCTCGATTGAAACAGAGGTAGAGGAGGGACGTGGGGACACGGAGACAGGAGAACGCGGAGAGACGGAGACACGGGGACGTGGAGAGATAGAGAGACAGGAGGAGATAGAGGTGCAAAGGCAGGAGGATAGAAAGGTGGAAATGACATCCCCACGTCCCCGTATTTCTCCCCTGGCCCGGGCTATCGCCGAAAAGGAAGGGATCCCTCTAGAAGAAATCGAGCAGAAACAGGGAAGTGGTCCGAGTGGTAGGATCATGAAGCAGGATATTCTGGCAGACCTGAAAACGAAAAGAAGGATTCAAGAAACGAAACCCGAGCCGATTCCTTCTCCCTCTCAGGTTCTGGAAGAAGAAGTGCAGAAACCAGAAGGTAAGGAAAGGGAAATAGGGTTCAGACAACCTGGTATCTCTGCGATCCCACGTCTCCGGGTCTTAGGCCCCCAGCTCGTACCCCATGCAACCGCTTTGATAGAAGTAGATATGACGCGGATCGTCCGGCACCTGGAAAAAACCCAGGGAGAGAAGATCATAAGATCGTCTGAGTGGGTCTTTCTACCTTTTGTCCTGGTGGCCACGGTTAAGGCGCTCAAGCAATTTCCTACCTTAAATGGTCTTATAGAGGACGGAACGATTGCTTTAAAGGAATCTGTCCATATCGGCTTTACAGTACCTTTGGAAGATAGGGTTGTTGTACCTCTTATTAAAGAGGCTCAAGGCTTAAATTTATTGGGAATGTCCAAAGCCATTGAGGATCTGATTTATCGGGCTCAAACCAGGAAACTCGAGCCTGAAGAACTCCAGGGAGGAACCTTTACTGTCAGCAATGCCGGGGCTTTCGGGGTTGTGGTAGATGCTCCCCTTATTCAACCTCCCCAGATTGGGATTTTAGGAATTGGTGCAGTTAAGAAGCGACCCGTGGTCGTTGAGGATATGATCGGCATCCGTTGGATGATGTACGCTTCTTTATCCTATGATTATCGAGCGGTGGATGGAAGTACTGCAGCGCAATTCCTGCAGGCGTTTGCCCGAAACTTAGAAACCATGGAGCTGGATTATTAGGTATCTATGTTGTACCTTACGGGTTCCTTCTTGTCTTACCGGAAGTAGGGGAGTTATTGTGGGGATGAATTCGTATAGTTTGCAGAAGATCCCTCCATGGCCTGTTCCAGCAGGTTACGGACTTCTTCATCGGTTGTTTGTGAGAAATCCTCATACCACAGGCTGATGGCGAAGAGGGGTTCCGGAGTTGCCAGGCATACAATCTCATCTACCTCAGCCCGGAGCTCTTCACAGGTCGAAGGTGCGGCAACGGGAACCGCAATAATAATTCGGGCAGGTTGCTGCTGCTTGAGTGCAGCAACTGCAGCTCGCATGGTGGAGCCTGTCGCAAGGCCATCATCTACCAGAATACCAGTACGTGCACGTACATCCAGCGGGGGACGATTCCCTCGATAAATAAACTCACGCCGTTCAAGTTCTCGCTTTTCTTTTTCTGTAACCGTTTCAATAACCGTCTCAGGTATCTTCAAAGCCCGAATCACATCTTCATTAAGCACGCATACATCTCCTGTAGCAACGGCTCCCATTGCCAGTTCCTCATCACCGGGTACGCCAAGCTTACGTACGACGAATACATCCAGTGGAGCCTTAAGGGCTTTAGCCACTTCAAAAGCTACCGGTACACCCCCCCGTGGGAGCGCAAGTATCAATACATCCTGGCGATTCGCATAAGTTGCCAGCCTCTGACCTAGTATACGACCCGCTTCCCTTCGATCTCGGAATCGTATCTCCATAATTTTTGGATAAGAGAGATCCTACCTCCCGTAAGGGTGCGGAATCACGCACCCCTACTAAAGATCTTTATACTCCATGTAAGACTTTATCCAAGGTCCTTCTTTATTACATTATGGTCTGAGTACTCTTTTAATGCAATGATCTTCTTTATCCCTAAAAATCTTGTAACCATAAGGCGCATCTTCCAACCTCATCCGGTGAGTAATGACAAAATAAGAGTCTCGCCTAAAAGTGTCAGAAATAGACCCTTTAAAGAACTATGCCTTAAACCGGAACGCATCAGCAGGGCGCCTCCTCCTACAAAGGCCCAACGTTCGGTATCGCCAACGTTGATATTACTCATTTTGGCTTTCAGGGGTTGCCCATTTTCATAACGAATGAGAGAAGTATCCCGGATCCGTTATAAGGTCTGTTTCTTCTATATCCCCACCGGGATTAGTACCTGGGTTAGATTGCTCCCCCTCCGGGTGGATACCTGAAATATCCCGGTTAACTGTAGGTTTTATATCTCTTGACGCCATTCTTTTGGTCCATTATCCATTATCCGTTGTACGTTACCTCTTCATAGACAACAGACAACGTACAAAAGATTAATCCTTGCTTTGATACCTTTCCCTTAAGTCTTGATAATAAGCCCGACCACGTTCATATCCACGGCGAAAAGCTTCTTCTTGATACAGACCTGGATCATGCTTCTGGAGATAGTCTAGGACCTCTTCATAAGGCTTACCCCGGGTTTCTACATGTAAAGCAGCTTCGAAACCACGCCGATAACTCTGTTCATCTCGTTTAAAATTTCCACCCTGGGCCGTGTAAGATAATTCTTCAGCATGGCGGAGTCCTATCCACCAATCCTCACGGGCCGAATCGAGACTTTCTGCTCCGATCTGTGTGAGGATATCACGGACTGTTTCCACCTGGGTCTCCTCTTCCACAAGGGCCATCAAGACGGTACGGCCTCGTCTCAATGCATCTTCGTAGAGAAATAACTCGTCTTTAGGTAATCCCTGGGCAAGGTAATCTTCCAAAGCCCCTCCGACCATTGCTCCACCAATGGCACCACCGGTACCTAAAAGAGCCGAGGTAATAAATCCCAGGGCAATAACGGGACCGACTCCCGGTAAAAAGAAAGCCGGAATAGCCAGACCTGCACCGGCACCTACAGCCCCCCCAACTACACTGCCGATAGCTTTGCCTATCCCAGGTTGTTCTGTTTCTGTAATTGGGATTGTCTGAGGCTCTTTTCCAGAAGAGCCCGGAATCAGAAAGTTAATACGATCCTTTGAGATGCCCACCGATCGTAAACGTTCGGCGGCCTGTTTGGCATCGGAATGTGAAGTAAAAATTCCAACCACGGTTTTCATATAAGATCTCCTTTTCTTTCTTCATGGGGTGGGTTACCAGAGAGTCTGAGGAGCTAGAGTTTATAACTCTGAAAAAGGGCCTGAACCTAAAGAACAAAGATCAAGACCACAGGGTAGGAAGACTTACCTTCCGGTCTTGATCTTTTTCCACTCTTAAAAAACCTTTTCACGTTTAAGAAGATATATAGCGAGGGGAAGTCATAAGTTGTTCCTTGCGGGTTTCCATTTCTGAGCCTAAACGATCCAGCTCGTTACCGAAATACTCTTCGGCCTTAGAAAACACTTCGCTTTCTTCTTCATCCACATGGTGCTCGACGTTATCTATAAGCTCGTCGAATTTATCATCAAATTCATCCTTTTCAGGATCAAGGTCCCGAAGTTCTTGAATGAGGTCTTTAACCCTCTGGTGTTCTTCAATACTCTCAGAAATCAGAGACTTACCTTCCTCATCCGTTTTCGACCTTACGGCCGGATAAAAGATCTCTTCTTCGATTTTAGAGTGAACTTCAAGCTCCATAAAAACCTTCTCGGCAATTTCCTTCTTCCGATTTATATCGTCTGTTGCTTCATATTCATCGAATAAGCCGGTTACTTTGTTATGGTCCTCGGTAAGTAATTGAATGGCATTCATATTACCTTCCCTCCTTTTGGGATTTAACTTTCTATCCTCTTGAGGGTTCTATCCTTCCCAATCCGGGTCAAAGTTTTTATCCGGACTGAATCTGTTATCCATCGGTTTACAATAACCCGAATATCAGGCTTAAAACCGCTCTACCCACTACAAACTCTAAAGATTAAGGGAGCAAGTTCTGTGCCTGGGGAGAATGAAAAATACAAGGGGCCGGGATGGGGACCGGGAGCCTAAATAAAAAGGTGGAAAACCTGGATTAACAGAGTACTGGAAGGCTTTTACGAATATCTTCAGTAGAATTTATTAAGAGGGTTAAATCTCCCTAACGTATCCCTGTTGGAGTTTCTTTCGTAAAATACGGCATCTGGTGGGGTTTTATTTAACCCCTTTCTGGTCCTTCTAAAGGGGTCAGAAGGACGTCTCAATTCATTAAAGATACATCAGTCCGGTTGGGTAGGATGCGATAGAAACGTCTTTCTTTACCCCCCTGTTCTTTACTTTAAACTCGGAGAAGTTCCTTGACAATCTTGACAATCTCAAATAAGGAGGATTTCTTTATAGAAAATATCATCAGATTTTTAAAATAAGTTTAGTTCAACAGGTGGGAGGTAAGTTTTCATGGAAAAGAACCTGTTCTTTTTTATTTCTTTGATTTTCACCCTGACTTTTCTGCCCCAGGCGTTTGCGGGTTGTGATTTAGAAATGGTCCGTGACCGGGTCATTCCGGTTAACTATACACTGGTAAACGCAAACTCTGTGCTTATTCAACGGCTGGGGCATTCTAGCTTTTTGATTACTTCGCCAGAGGGTACAACGGTTTTGACAGATCCTTTTCTACCCTATGTTCCGGATACCCCTCCGGATATTGTTACAGTGAGCAATCTTCATCATGCCCACGATAATACAAAAGCAGTCAAAGGGAATCCCATTCAGCTCTTGGGGGTAAATCCCCAAGGGGAATGGAATAAGATCGATGAGAAAATCAAGGATATACGGATCTTTAATGTTTATACCAGGACCGGGGGAGGGTTGGGGGTTAATTCGATTTTTGTCTTTGAAATAGGAGAGGTCTGTATTGCCCACCTGGGTAATTTGGGGCATCCTCTAAACGAAGAACAGATTAAAACCTTAGGGAGAATTGATATTGTTCTTATTTCAGTAGATGGAAGCTGGACAATGAGTCATAGGGATGTCTTAACCGTGATTGAACAATTGAAACCCCGGGTGGTTATTCCGATGCAGTATGATTTTAAAGGTATGATCGACAACTTTATTTCTTTTGTGGGAGATAAGTATCCGGTACGTAAGGTCAAAAGTTCAACCCTTGAGGTTCGCAAGGCCACTTTACCGGCAAGTACGGAGATTCTGGTTTTAGGCTACCCATCCTATTAAGACACGGGGACCTTGGATAGAGGGACAGGGGGACGCAGAGACCAAGGGATGCAGGGACAGAGGGACGCGCCCCCCACAAGCAGGGATAAATAAAATCAATAGTTATGAACAGCCGCTGGTTGCTCCACAATTCAGACATTTGTAGCAGGAACCGTTTCTGACCATCAAGCAACCACAATCACTGCAAAGGGGTGCATCGGCCTGAGTTTGGAAAATCTGTTTTTCCAGTATACCCCGACGTTCTTCATCTAGAGTTTCAGAACCTGGGGTGCCGTTGCTCAAGGATTTAGGAGTAGACGGTTCTAACACCTGGGCTTCTGCCTTTTCCGGTAAGAACTTTAAGGCCAACCATCGGAAGATGTAGTCCATGATGGATTTAGCAATGGGGATCTGCTTATTCCCTGTATATCCAGAAGGTTCGAACCGCATATGACTGAATTTGTTCACCAAAACTTCTAAGGGGACCCCATACTGGAGAGCTATGGAGATAGCGGTCGCAAAGGCATCCATGAGCCCTGAGATGGTAGATCCTTCCTTAGACATAACAATAAAGATTTCTCCGGGTTTCCCGTCTTCATACATACCCACTGTGATATACCCCTCATGGCCTGCAACGCTGAACTTATGGGTGATCGCCTTCCTTTCATCCGGGAGCCGCCTACGGACCGGCTTGAAATCAGTGAGTTGTGAACTTAATTTTGGCTCAGGACTCAGGGTTTTAGTCCCCGGACTTCCCTTGGAAGTACTTAAAGGCTGGGTCCGCTTGCATCCATCCCGATAAATAGCAATGGCTTTTAACCCTAGCTTCCAGGCATCCATGTATACCTGCCAGATGTCTTCGGGGGTTGCTTCATGGGGCATATTAACCGTTTTGCTGATAGCCCCGCTGATGAAAGGTTGAACGGCTGCCATCATTTTAATATGCCCGTTATAGTGGATGGAGCGGGTTCCTTTTAAGGGTTTGAAAGCACAATCGAAAACCGGCAGATGTTCTGGTTTTAGCTCCGGAGCCCCTTCAATGGTATCGTTTTGGTCAATGTATTGTAAGATGGCCTGGATCTGGTTTGCAGAGTATCCGAGTTTTTTCAAGGCTTCTGGAACCGTTCGATTGACGATTTTGAGGAGTCCGCCACCGACCAACTTTTTATATTTAACCAGGCTGATATCCGGTTCTATACCGGTAGTATCACAATCCATGAGGAACGCGATGGTTCCTGTAGGTGCCAGCACAGTAACCTGGGAGTTTCGATAACCATACTCACTCCCCAGGAGATAAGCCTCATCCCAGACCTCTTTTGCGGCCATCCAGAGTTCATGGGGTACCAAAGACCGATCAATTTTGTCTACATGTTCCCGGTGTTTTTGGATAACCCGGAGCATGGGTTCCCGATTTTTGGCATACCCTTCAAAGGGACCGATTCGCCCTGCAAGGATCGACGACATCCGATAGGCTTCCCCACACATAAGCGCCGTAATCGTCGCAGCATAAGCCCTCCCCTCATCGCTATCATAGGGTAGTCCACGGGCCATCAGGAGAGCCCCCAGATTCGCATACCCCAATCCTAACTGCCGGTAAGCTTTGGCATTTTTGTCAATTTTCGGAGTAGGATAGCTGGCATTATCTACAATGATATCCTGGGCCAGGATCATGATATCTACCGCATGGCGAAAAGCTTCGATATCGAATTCTCCGTTGTCCTTTCGGAACTTCATGAGATTCAGGGAAGAGAGATTACAGGCGCTATCATCTAGATGCATATATTCCGAGCAGGGGTTGCTGGCATTAATCCGGCCTGTATTCGGGCAGGTATGCCAGTCGTTGATGGTGGTATCAAATTGTAAACCTGGATCCCCGCAAATATACGCTGATTCTACAATCATCCGCATAAGATCCCGAGCCTTATAAGTATCTATGATCTGGCCTGTGGTTACCGCCCGGGTCTTCCATTCTTTATCTTCTAAAACCGCCCGCATGAACTCATCGGTAACCCGAACACTGTGATTAGCATTCTGGAAAGCAACACTATCGTACGCCCCTCCTGGAACATTGAAATCTCCACTGTATCCTGCTTCAATAAGCGCCCAGGCCTTTTTTTCTTCGTTGGCCTTACAGTTAATGAATTCTACAATATCCGGGTGGTCGATGTTAAGGATCACCATTTTGGCTGCCCTTCGGGTTTTCCCTCCACTTTTGATGACCCCCGCGAAGGCATCATATCCGCGCATAAAGGAAACAGGCCCACTGGGTATCCCACCCCCCGAAAGCCTTTCCTTTGAAGAACGGAGGGTCGAGAAATTCGTGCCGGTTCCTGAACCGTACTTGAAAAGCATCCCTTCGGTCTTGGCCAGATCTAGAATGGATTCCATGGTATCTTCCACCGAATTTATAAAACATGCCGAGCACTGAGGTTTGAGTTCAATCCCCACATTAAACCATACCGGGCTGTTAAAGGCCGCTTTCTGATTGACCAGAATATGACATAGTTCCTGGTAAAAAGCCTCTGCATCTTCGTCGGAAGCGAAATATCCATCCCGGATTCCCCAGTCGGTAAGGGTACGGGCTACCCGGTGGATCAAGGTTTTCACACTTCGTTCCCGCTGGGGGGTCCCCAGGGTACCATGGAAATACTTCTGGACCACAACGTTGGTAGCCGTCTGAGACCAGGTTTTGGGAACTTCCACATCTTTTTGTTCAAAGATTTTTTCTCCTCTTTCATTGGTAATGAGAGCCGTCCGAAGTTCCCATTCCAGTTCATCAAAGGGATGAATGCCAGGTTTGGTAAAAAACCTTTCGATTTTTAAACCCTCTCCAACGGACCCGGCAGTAAAACGATTCAGAATTTCTAGGTTTCCTTTAGCACCGTTGTTGAATGGCTCCATGATACCCCCTCTTCTCCCAAGCATCAGACCTCAGGAGTCAGAATTCAAAAAGACTTCTGACTTCCGATTTCTGGCTTCTGATTAAATATCCATAACTGGGACTTATCCATTTCCTTTTGTATTCGCCGTTTTTGTACCGCTTCGGATTCCTCCATGAATTCCTGGGCATTCTTGAACTGTCGGTAGACAGAAGCAAATCGGACATAGGCGACTTCATCCAGCTCTTGTAGCCTGTCCATAACCATTTCTCCGATAACGCGACTGGGTACTTCGATAGGAAAGTTATTATGAATTTTGGTCTCAATCTCCTGGACAATGGTTTCTAAAGTTTCCATGGGAATCGGACGCTTCTTACAGGCCATCAAAATTCCACTTAACAGTTTTTCTCTATTAAAGGGTTCTCGACGTCCATCTTTTTTGATCACATAAATAGGGGCCTGTTCAATGGTCTCATACGTGGTAAAACGATGACCACAACTCAGGCATTCCCTTCGTCGCCGAATGACACTCCCCCCCCTGGCCGAACGTGAGTCAATCACCTTATCTTCATCTTTTTCACAAACAGGACATTTCATAACTTTGGATAAAGAATAAAGGCAAAAAATATACTATATATAGTATATCTATGTTTTGGTATATCAATATATATCCACAATTGGGAGGTTTGTCAAGCTAAAAAGGAAAAAACTTTTCTTTTTTTATAGGAGCCGGGACCACAGCTTTAAATAGGTAAAACCCCAGGTCCCAGGCCTTTACCTGCCATAGAATGCGATCTATCCATCAGAATGGGTATCCCCTGTTGGCCGATAGGGTCTTTGGGTGATCCAATGGGTCTCAGTCTCCAAAATCGGATTGGTGATGGGAAAATCTTTTCGTACAAAGATCTGTACCCATCCATTGGCCGAGGCTTCGATGGCCGTACCGCTCAGTTCACCATCTCCTTCAGCCATATGGGGATCTCCCATATAAAAATTAGCCCCCTTGTTAAAGACCGGATAATACATGGTAGCGCCAGCTCCGATTTTCCAATTGTCGATATTTCCCCCGAAATCTCCTGGAGGAATACTATTGATCTTTCCACTTTCTTTGGGAGCTACCCCCATAACGCCGAAGTGAGGACGTAAAAGCACTACCACCCCTTGAAGAACCTTTTGTCGAGCTTCCGGATTTGGAGGGGTAATAGGACCGGGTCGGTCGTACTTGGGGGTCGTTTTGTAGGTAAAAGCAAACTCGGCTCGAGCGAGTCGGGTCCCTACATCGAATTTATAAATGGTAATACGCTCCGTGTTAAAGTCTTTGTAGAGGTAGCCCCAATGGGCCGCAATATTGGTACTATAGGGAAGTCTTGGGGTCATGCCCAAGATCCGAACCTCCAACGTATCTCCCGGTTCAGCTTCCTCCACGGCAATAGGCCCGGTCATAAATTAAGCAGCTCTCCTCATAACTTCGACTTTCCTGTCTGGTCCAACAGTTTTCGCTTGACTATCTAATCCCCCTTCGATAAGGTAAGCTCGTGATATTTCCACATGGAGAAGCAGGGTTCAAATCTGATCCCATCGGAGGATCGTATAATTATCCCATGGAAGGCAAAGGTGTATCCACCAGCAGGGAGTTCTGCCGGGATAAGAGAGGATAGCCTTTGCCAGAACTCTAAAAAGTGAAGGGGTTATGTTCCCGTTGCAAGATACAGTCCAGTCCAGGTCTTTTCCTGTAGTGAACTGGACGCTTATTGCGATTAATGTTTTTATTTTCTTCGTTCTGCTGTCTTTAGGGCCTCTCGCCGAAGTTTATGTCACCATTTTTAGCCTGGTTCCTGCGCGTTTATTA
This sequence comes from Candidatus Limnocylindrales bacterium, assembly GCA_035559535.1. Taxonomy (NCBI): domain Bacteria; kingdom Bacillati; phylum Chloroflexota; class Candidatus Limnocylindria; order Candidatus Limnocylindrales; species Candidatus Limnocylindrales bacterium. The sequence goes on along the minus strand of DATMBG010000022.1, from coordinate 325,703 downwards.
GCTTATCCCAGTCCGTTTGAATTCTTCACCTTATTAACTTCTATGTTTCTTCATGGTGGATGGGCCCATCTGATTAGCAACATGATGGCCCTTTATATTTTTGGAGACAATGTGGAAGATCGGATGGGAAGTGGTCGCTACCTCCTGTTTTATCTGCTCTGTGGTCTCGCGGCGGCCTTTGTTCATATTGCATTCAACCCAAACTCCCTTATCCCCACCGTGGGAGCAAGTGGAGCAATCAGCGGGGTACTGGCGGCTTATCTGATACTCTTTCCAACTGCCCGTGTGATTACCCTGGTGCCGTTGTTCTTTTTACCCTGGTTTGTCGAAATCCCGGCGGTATTTTATCTCGGGTTCTGGTTTGTGTCCCAGTTACTCAATGGTATTTTAACCATTGTAGCTGGAGTGCAGGCGTTTGGTGGCGTTGCCTGGTGGGCCCATGTCGGAGGTTTCCTGACCGGACTCGTGTTGGTACGCCCGTTTGTATCCCATCGTTACATTCGTCGTGTCTATGCCGACGAATATTTTCCCTGGTAGAGTAAATCCAAAAGGAGGGGATGTTTTATGGACTTTTTTTCTCTGCTGTGGATTTTCTTTATTATTTCATCCCTGCAACCGGTCATTCGCCAGAAGATGCTGGAGATGGAGAGGTTACGGATGCTGGAGCGCCTGGAACGTGAAAGAAACAGCCGGGTAATTGCCCTGATTCATCGGCAGGAAACCATGAGTTTCCTGGGATTTCCCCTCGTACGATATATCGATATTGATGACTCCGAAGCCATCCTGCGTGCTATTAAACTGACCGATCCCGATGTGCCCATTGATCTGATCATCCATACGCCTGGAGGGTTAGTCCTGGCGGCAGAACAAATAGCCTATGCTTTACAGCAGCACCCGGCCAAGGTGACCGCGTTTGTACCCCATTATGCCATGTCAGGGGGTACCCTCATTGCTTTGGCTGCCGACGAGATTGTCATGGATAATAATGCCGTTCTGGGACCCGTTGATCCCCAACTCGGCCAGCAACCTGCTGCTTCCATCCTGAAAGTGCTGGAGCGAAAACCCATCGAAGAGATAGAAGATAATACGTTAATCATGGCCGATATTGCCGAGAAGGCTATTCGGCAGGTAAAAGCAATGGTAATGGAATTACTGAGGGAGAAAATGGGTGAACAGCAGGCAGAACGGGTGGCCACGACGCTGGCGACCGGGGTTTTCACCCATGATTATCCCATCACGGTTCGTGAAGCCCAAGAGCTCGGTCTACCGGTCAGTACCAATATGCCCAAACAGGTCTATCAGATTATGGCACTCTATCCCCAAACGGCCCAACGGCGTCCCTCGGTGGAGTATATTCCGACACCACGCTCCCGTGAGCCAGAGCAACCTGTGTTCGGTAGCCGAAGAAGAAAATAAATGGTTTTATACCTCATAATCCAGTCCCCTTTGGGACCCTTTAAGGTTTGATAAGGCCAAAGAGAGGCTTTCTGAACCTTTCAGACCTCTAAAAAGAGAAACCTATAAAATTAAGCCGAGTCGGTGAGGGCTATAATGGGCTGTTAACTTCTGCTTGAAGCAATGTATGGGAAGAAGAAAGGTTTCAGAAATTTTGTAAAAATTCATTTTCTTATGATTTTCAGAATTTATATGGGTATTTTTGGAAATTTTTATTGACATTTTTGAATAATGAGATATAAACCCTACATATAACCTGTTTATCCAGGATAGATCTTGATAGGGTTCAAAGGGAGAATTGCTTACCCAGGCGAGGGGTTCTTTTACCGATCTTCTTACGGATCTCCCCTACAATCTAAGGGTGCAGGTATCTGAACTTCCTGTAGAATCCCTTGCAAGATATGGGCGTTTCTGCAACCCTCCTTAAAGGTGTCTCTAACAGAATCGTTTTTAATTTTCTCACCGAAAATCAATCTGGGCCAACTTAGACATGGATTTTGAGGGATATGAGCCTGCCTGAATCCTGGATCTATCCGGATACGGTAAATTTGATCACCCTCTCAGGGAGGGTTGATTCTTTTTAACACAGAAGGAGATAAAGACATGGCTGCCAAACTTTGTGAAATGTGTGGAATCAGACCGGCGACGGTACGCGTCACGGTTACTCAGGATGGAAGACGAAGAACCCTCGATATCTGTGATATGGATTATGCGAGACTTCGCCGTCAAGATCGCAGACCCTTATCACCCCTGGAATCCCTTTTTCGAGGGAGTCTTTTCGAGGACTTTTTCAGGGACTCAGGGTTGGAGGACTTTGAGTCGATTTTTTCCGATAGAGGATGGCGCGGCAGGGATCGAGAGGCTGTTGATCTCGATACTTTCTTGAGCGAACATACAAAGGAGCTTCTCCAACAGGCCGCCCAAAAGGCAGTAGAGTTCGGCAAAAAGGAGGTGGATACCGAACATCTGTTGTACGCTTTGACCGACAGTGAAGTCGTCCGGGCCATCCTTAACCAGTTCAAAATCTCTCCTGAGGATCTCCGAGGTTATATTGAAGCCAATGCTCCCAGGGGAGAGTATCAAAAACCCGAAAAAGAGACGGTGGAGGTTACGGTTTCTCCTCGGGTGAAGAGCGCCCTGGAGCGCGCTTTTGATATTTCCCGTGAATTAGGCCACAGTTACATCGGACCGGAACATTTGCTCATCGGTCTGGTAGAGGAGCAAGATGGGCTGGCAGGGGATGTATTGCGTAAGTACGGGTTAACCTCCAATGCCCTTCGTCAACAGGTTGTGAAAGTGGTCGGAAAAGGAGCGGAAGAAGGACGCGTCGAGCCGCCAACGCCTACTCCCCATCTGGATAAATATGTGCGGGATTTGACCGCTTTAGCCCGCCAGGGGAAACTGGATCCGGTCATAGGACGTTCCACGGAGATCGAAACCACCATTGAGATTCTGGCCCGACGAACCAAGAACAATCCGGTGCTCATCGGGGAACCGGGAGTTGGCAAGACTGCCATTGTGGAAGGACTGGCCCAACGCATCGTCAACGAAGAAGTTCCAGAGGTTCTCCGCAACAAGCGATTGGTTGAGTTGAATGTGAACGCCATGGTGGCCGGGTCGAAATACCGGGGCGAATTTGAGGAGCGTGTCAAACAGGTTTTAGATGAAATCGTGGCCCATAAGGACGAATTGATTATTTTTATCGATGAATTACACACCATTATGGGAGCCGGTCAGGCCGGAGAAGGTAGCCTGGATGTGGCCAATGTCTTCAAACCGGCTCTGGCCCGGGGAGAACTCCATTTGATCGGTGCAACCACCCTTAATGAATATCAGAAGTACATTGAAAAAGATGCGGCCCTGGAGCGTCGCTTCCAACCTGTATTCATTGCAGAACCCACCGTAGAACAAACTATTAACATTTTATATGGTCTACGGGATCGTTACGAAGCCCATCATAAGGTCAGAATTACCGATGAGGCCATTGTAGCAGCGGCAGAACTCTCAGACCGGTACATTACGAACCGCTACTTGCCGGATAAAGCCATTGATCTTATCGATCAGGCCGCTGCACGGGTCCGTATTTCCGCTACCTCACGCCCTAGAGAAATTCAAGAGTTAGAGAATTCCATCAAACAACTCAAACGAGAGCGAGACTATGCCGTATCCCGCAAGGAGTTCGATAAGGCGAAAAAAATCGAATCTGAAATAAAAACCAAAGAGCAGCAAATGGCCGAAGCAACGGAAAAGTGGAAGAAGGATACAGCCTCTAAATCTGCCGAAGTGAGGGCCGAACATATTGCCGAGATTGTCTCAAAACTTACCGGTATTCCGGTCACCGAACTTACCTTGGAAGAACGGGAACGATTGCTTAAACTGGAAGAGAAGTTGCATGAACGGGTGGTCGGTCAGGAAGAAGCCATTAAAGCCGTCAGTGATGCCATTCGTCTGGCCCGAGCGGGTTTGAAAGAAGCCGGTCATCCCATTGCAACCTTTCTGTTTCTGGGTCCCACCGGGGTTGGTAAAACCGAGCTGGCAAAGTCACTGGCCTGGGTCGTCTTCGGAGATGAAGACGCCGTCATCCGCATTGACATGAGCGAATACATGGAGCGTCATACGGTTTCCCGCTTGATAGGGGCTCCGCCGGGCTATGTAGGGTACGAAGAAGGTGGACAGCTTACCGAACGGGTGCGACGCCGTCCTTACAGCGTAATTTTACTGGATGAAATTGAAAAAGCCCATCCCGATGTCCATAACATCCTTTTGCAGGTTTTCGATGAAGGTCGATTGACCGATGGAAAAGGCCGGGTAGTGGATTTTACCAATACCATTATCATCGCTACCAGCAATCTGGGTTCTGATATTATTCAGCGAAATCTCCATGCTCGGGACCAGGACAAGCTAAGTTACGAGCAACTCAAGAATGAGTTAATGGGGATCTTGAGGCAGCATTTTCGACCCGAGTTTCTCAATCGTATAGATGAAATCATTGTTTTCCACGCCCTGAGTAAAGAACAGATTAAGGAGATTGTCAGATTACAGTTGGAACGGGTCAAAAGGACGGCCCATGCCCAAAATATTAATCTGATCCTGGAGGATTCCCTGGTTGAGTATCTGGCCGAGGTGGGTTATCAACCCGAGTTCGGAGCTCGAGAACTGAAACGACGCATTCGCAGTGAAGTGGAGACAAAATTGGCTGCGGCCATGCTTAAGGGAGATATTAAAGAAGGGGAAACGGTTAAGCTTCGCTATGACCGGGCTTCCCAAACTATACTCTTTGACAAAGTCCAGGAGCCGGTAACCCAGGAGCCGGTATCTGCAAGCAAAACCTAGAAGGATCTGTTCCTGTACCTCCCCCTCCTGACCCGGTTGATGGGAGGTTCCCAGGCTGTCATGAAAAGCAACCCCTCATCGGAGCCTGGCCGGAGCCCTTCCATAAACCCGTCCTGAGTTTATGGAAGGGCTTCGCTGCCTGAAGGATCAATTTTAACTCAAAACCTTCCTGCCTCCCTCTGGATCGTCATAGAGTATGAAAATTTATCTTTATAACCCCCCCCACCTGAAACGAATTTCCAGTCTCAACAAAGGCCTGGGACTTCATAAAAAACCGTTGACTTCAAGAGACCTTGCTGTTAAATTATTACGTTGAACTTTGTTTTCAGCCCTATAATTGATAGAAGGGATATCTATCCTAGATTAGCAGATTGCTATGCTGGACATTAAATTTATTCGAGAAAATGTAGATAAGGTAAGCCGAAAGCTGAAGGAACGGGGAGTTGAGGTAGATCTTCAGCAGATTCTTAAAGTAGATGAGGAACGGCGGGAATTGCTTCAAGTTGCGGAAGCCCTCAAACATCGTCGGAATGTGGTTTCAGAAGAAATCGGACGGTTAAAAAGGGAAAAGCAGGATACTACGGAAAAACAAGAGGAGATGCGGAAGGTCTCGCAAGAAATCAAGGAACTGGATCAACGTCTTAAAGAATGCGAGGAGAAGCTTTATCAATTATTGCTCTGGGTTCCCAATTTACCCCATGATTCTGTCCCTGTAGGGACCAGCAGTGAAGATAATGTAGAGGTAAAACGGTGGGGGGAGATTCCGCAGTTTGATTTTCAACCCAGGCCCCATTGGGAGATAGGAGAATCCCTTGGAATTTTGGATTTTGCCCGGGCGACTCGAATGTCCGGTGCGCGGTTTAGTTTGTTTGTAGGAGCCGGGGCTTTAATGGTTCGGGCTTTAATCAATTTCATGCTGGACCTTCACACGAAAGAGCATGGTTATATCGAGCATATGCCTCCGTTGATGGTTAACGCGGAAGCCATGATCGGCACCGGACAACTTCCGAAGTTTGAACAGGATTTATTTAAAGTCGTCAGTACTGAGATTGTGGAGGGTCGGGAGAACAAAAGGCTTCATTATCTTATTCCCACGGCTGAAGTACCCATTACGAATATTCATCGGGAGGAGATTTTAGAGAAGGATCAACTTCCCCTCTATTATACGGCTTATACGCCTTGCTTTCGAAGTGAAGCAGGCTCCTATGGAAAGGATACCCGGGGATTAATCCGACAGCATCAGTTTGATAAAGTAGAGTTGGTCAAGTTTGTAGAACCTGCCACATCGTATCAGGAATTGGAGAGTTTGTTACTGAATGCCGAGGAGGTTTTGAAACGTTTAAAACTTCCCTATCGGGTTGTGGTACTCTGTACGGGAGATATGGGTTTTGCTTCGGCTAAAACCTATGATATTGAAGTCTGGCTACCTGCCCAGAATACGTATCGAGAAATCTCATCCTGCAGTAATTTTGAAGACTGGCAGGCGCGTCGTGCCAACATTCGTTACCGTCCGGCTCCCAAGGCAAAACCGGAATTTGTCCATACTTTAAACGGGTCGGGAGTTGCCATAGGACGAACCGTGGTAGCCATTTTAGAGAACTATCAGCAACGGGATGGAAGTGTTGTGATTCCTGAGGCCCTCAGGCCTTACATGAACGGGATGGAACGAATAAGTCGGAACCGGGTTTGAATCGGAGAGGTGCCGGAGTGGCCGAACGGGGCGGTCTTGAAAACCGCAGACCTTTTACGAGGTCCGGGGGTTCGAATCCCTCCCTCTCCGCCTATAAATTTTAGAATTTATTGCTGTGAGATCAGAACCCGGTAGGGGCGCAATGCCTTGCGCCCGTACTTAAAACAAAGGTTGAAATAAATCGGGTTTTCAATTAAAATATATATTGTTAGTTTAACAGCGTCCCACCCCAGCCCTCCCCGTATACGGGGAGGGAGAGGGAGGGGCTGGGAGAGGTGCTGGAGTGGTCGAACAGGGCAGCCTGCTAAGCTGTTGTACGCCGCAAGGTGTACCGGGGGTTCGAATCCCCCCCTCTCCGCCAGAATTTGTTTGTGTCGTGCGCCCATAGCTCAATTGGATAGAGCAACAGACTACGGATCTGTAGGCTGGGGGTTCGACTCCTCCTGGGCGCATTTCTTTTCTACTCTGGGTATTACCTTCTTCGATACGCTCCAGAAGGTCCTGCCGACTCTTAAAGATAAGGTGCTGTAGGAGTAAAAGTAGATTTTATGGAAAATCATCGGCATGAAGAGTTTATGCGCCTGGCCCTTCAAGAGGCCGGGCTGGCCTTCAAAGAAGGTGAAGTACCCGTAGGAGCCCTTGTAGTCGTCGAAGGTCAGATAGTAGGAAAAGGTCATAATCAACGAGAAGCCCTACAGGACCCTACGGCCCATGCAGAGGTGCTGGCTCTCCGGGAAGCCTGTCGGAAGTTGAATTCCTGGCGGCTACCCCATGCAACCGTTTATGTAACTTTGGAGCCCTGTAGCATGTGTGTGGGGGCGTTAATTTTAGCTCGCATCCAGCATCTCGTGTATGGGGTCTCAGATCCCAAGGCAGGAGCAGTAGGATCCCTTTACAACCTCGCTCAAGACCCCCGGTTAAATCATCAAATCGAAGTCACTTCCGGAATCCTGGAGGCGGCCTGTAGCGAGATTTTAAAGACTTTTTTTAAAACCCTCCGCCCGGTAGGGTCTTGGAAGGGTTAAGCCTGGGGCGAGATACAGGTTGGTTCTACTTTTGATTTTTCCCTGGAGAGGTGCCGGAGTGGTTGAACGGGATGGCCTCGAAAGTCATTAGGGATTTTATGTCCCTCGGGGGTTCGAATCCCCCCCTCTCCGTGCTCTTTTAAATATTGGGGAGAAGATAAAGAATTCTCCTCGCACCAAAAAAGATAAAGATGTATATTGATAAGAGACCTTATACGAAAGCAAAGGGTCACTGAGAAGTTCCCGGAGAGGTGCGTGAGTGGTTGAAACGGCATGCCTGGAGAGCATGTGTGGGGGCAACTCCACCGGGGGTTCGAATCCCCCCCTCTCCGCCATTTCCCGGACCGGGGGATGCGGGGACTTGAGGGACGAGGGGTTTTAGGACACGGAGATGCAGGATATTTCCCCGCATCTCCGTGTCTCTCAGTCCCCGCGTCCTAAAACCCCGTGTCTAGAGACGCATCTGACGATACCCCTGTGTCTCCGAGACTTTACGGTTGACCGTGCTAGACGGGGAGGTAGCGGTGCCCTGTACCCGAAATCCGCTTAGCGGGGTTTAATTCCCAACCCGAGGGTCCCATTCTTCTGGTCAGACAGTCTATAAGTGGTGTTGATGGTTGGGTCCCACGCGACGAGATGCTCCGAACCAGGTCAGGTCCTGACGGAAGCAGCCTTAAGGAGATTTTCTCGTGTGCCGTGGGGGTGCCTGACCGGAGCTAACTGTAGACTGTAACGCAGGGGAGTGGTATTCGAAGGTTGGGTGCACGGTCTCTAAACTGAAACTATCCGAAAAACCCGTTTTTTACCCTGGAGATCCATGCCGATAAAAATGGTAGGGGCGCAAGGCATTGCGCCCTTACTTCGCGTCTGCATGGCTCCAGAGGGAGAAAAACGGGTTTCTTAGTTTCATCATGTCTTACGAAGTTATTGCCCGGAAATGGCGTCCCCAACAATTTGATGAGGTTATCGGGCAGAGTCACGTAACCCAAACGCTAAAAAATGCAATTTCTGGTGGACGTATTGCCCATGCTTTCCTGTTCTCAGGAACTCGAGGAGTTGGAAAAACAACCACCGCCCGTATTCTGGCCAAAGCACTTAATTGCCAAAAGGAAGAGAAACCGACTCCTGTTCCCTGTGATAACTGTGAGGCCTGCTTAGAAATTAAACAGGGGATTTCGGTGGACGTCCTTGAAATCGACGGCGCCTCCAATCGGGGAATCGATGAAATCCGGGAACTTCGTGAGAGTGTTAAATACGCTCCTGCCAAATTCCGTTATAAGGTCTACATCATCGATGAAGTCCACATGCTAACCCGCGAGGCTTTTAATGCACTCCTGAAGACGTTGGAAGAACCTCCTAAACACGTGGTTTTCATCCTGGCTACCACCGATGTTCATAAAATCCCGGTTACCATCCTCTCCCGCTGTCAACGGTTCGATTTTCGAAGGGTTTCGCTAAAAGAGCTTACGGCAAGCCTGAAACATATCGCAGAATCGGAATCCGTCCAGATAGATGACCAAAGCCTGGTTTATATCGCCAAAGCCGCCGAGGGGAGTATGCGGGATGCCCAAAGCCTTCTCGATCAGATCATCTCGTATAGCGGAACTCAGGTCCACCAGGAAGATGTTCGTGCTCTATTGGGAGTTATCGGTCAGGAAACTTTAAGGCTTTTTGCCGAGGTTATTTTATCTAAAAAAACCCGGGAGATTTTTCAACTCGTAGAAGATTTGACGCTTCGCGGATATGATTTAGGACAGTTTTGTAAAGAACTCATCGAGTACTTCCGCAATTTGATCGTGGTAAAGCTGATTCCCGATCCCCATACCTTTATCGAGGATATCTCTCTGGATCTTCAAAAATTACAAGAACAGGCTCAGAAGGTCTCTCTCCAGGAACTCCAGCAAATTTTTAAATTCTTGCTGGAAACCGAATCGGAGTTAAAACGTACTTCTTATCCCCGGTTTGTTTTAGAAATGGCTTTAATCCGTGCAGGCCAGCTCGCTTCTCTTCAACCTGTAGAAAGCCTCCTAGAGAAAATTCAGCAACTGGAAGAAAAGCTGGCCTCCGAAGGCTCTTTAGATTTAGAACCCCCGAAAGGTTCAGAAAATTCCCTGGATCTCTTCAGGGAGTGGAGTTCTCGCTCCAGACCATCCCAGCCTCCTGTCCTGGAAAAGCCCCTTTTATCTGAGAAAATGAAGGTACCCAAACAGGAAGAACCGGTAGAACCGCCCCCTCCTATGGAAACCGGAGTGGTCGAGAAATCGGAAGAAATCCTGGTCGGAGGGGAAGATCGTTCGGCATCGCCGGGGGATGAAAAAGATTCGGAACCGGTAGGGGATGTGTGGGAACGTATTCTGGCCAGAACGGAGAAAATCAAACCTTCTCTGAATTCTACTTTAAGAAAAGGTCAGGTGATTGAGGTATCTCCAGAAGCCATTGTTATCGGATTTAGTAAAAATTCCAGTTTTGCCAAAGAGAAGGTTGAGGAACCTGATAGTTTGAAGATTATTCGGGATATTTTACATGAAGAATTCAAGATAACCCCTAAAATTAAAGTAACTTTCCTTAAAGAAGAGCAGGATATTCCCAGAGAGAACGGAAAGTTTGCCAGACCGGTCCCTTCAGTCATTCAACCTTCCGTAGAAGTAAATTCCCCAGTGGGGGAACGATCCCAGGTTTCTACCTCGGATCCAACAATGTTGGAAGATGACGAGCAGAAGGTCCTTAAAAAGATCTTACAATTGTTTGATGGAAAGGCTCCCCAATGATTAACCCCATAAGAATGGAGGACAGATATTATGTTTAAAGGAATAGGAAATCTCGGAAACCTCGGAAACGTGATGAAGCAGCTTCAAGAAGTCCAGGCCCGCATGGCTCAATTACAAGAGGAACTGGCCAATAAAACGGTAGAAGGTTCTGCGGGTGGTGGTATGGTTACGGTGATAGCCAATGGAAAGCAAGAAATCAAGTCTATTCGAATCGATCCGGGGGTGATCAGTCTGAATGATATAGAAATGCTTCAAGATTTAATTGTTGCCGCCGTAAATCAGGCCATTGAGAAAAGCCGGGAAATGATGGCCGAAGAAATGTCTAAATTAACCGGTGGGATCAAAATACCCGGACTTACTTCTTAAAAGTGAGTAGGAGGTAAGTAGTCGGTACTTTCCTGCTCATGATTTACTACTCACTACTTACTCCACTTACTATCTACCAGCCAGTGGCTCGTTATACAGAGTCGGTTGCAAAGCTTATCGACGAATTGGTCAAACTCCCTGGAATCGGAGAAAAAACTGCCCAAAGATTAACCTTTTTTCTCCTTAAAATGCCCGTAGAAGACGTACGACGTCTGGCCAAGGCTCTGATTGATCTTAAGGAGAAAATAGGATATTGCTCTGAGTGTGGGAATCTTACAGAAAAGGAACTGTGTAATATTTGTTCAGATCCCCGACGAGATCGAAAAGTCATCTGTGTGGTTGAAGAGCCCAATGATCTTCTGGCTATTGAAAAAACAGGGGGGTATAAAGGTGTCTATCATGTTCTCATGGGCTCTCTCTCCCCCTTGGAAGGAGTTGGCCCGGATGATATTCAGATCAAAAGTTTACTCAACAGGATTCAACGAGAGAGTCGTAATGAGATTATTTTAGCTACCAATCCCAATGTGGAAGGGGAAGCGACAGCCATGTACATTTCCAGACTCCTGAAACCCTTAGGCATTAAGATTACCCGAATTGCCCATGGAATTCCGGTGGGTGGAGATTTAGAATATGCCGACGAAGTAACCATGGCCAGGGCTTTAGAGGGACGGCGGGAAATTTAAGGACTCATTTTATCCCGGCCGGTAGGACCCATAAAGGGTATAAATAACTAAATAGGCCTGAACATCCCCTTCAACTGCTCCGTTCGGAGTTTGGCTACGATAATTTTCGTGGTCAGCAAGAGGTTATCATTTGCCTTATGGAGGAAATACTACTTTCTCTCACTCCATAGGGGAACCGGAAAAACGACTTTGGCCTCTGCATATTCCTCCGGAAAGATGACCTTGACCCGACCTTCCTGAATTTGGAAAAAAGAAAGACCTGCGTTGATATTATTTCCTTTTTCATCGAATTGGATAGGTCCTCTGGAAATCATGAGATGACTGTTTAACCGGGTAGCTCTCAAGGCTTCGACCAGTTTGTCAGGCTCTGTAGATGCCGCCCGTTCCAGAGCATCTGCGATAACCAGAATGGCATCGTAACTATAAGCGGCGTTGAGATCAAAGAATTTATTAAATTTTTTCTCAAACTCGGTGGATATGGCCTGTACTTTAGGATCTTTGACATTATACCAGGGAGCGGCATCCAGGGTATACTCTGCCAGTTTACCCAGGGATTTGATATATTCTGTTTCATAATGGCCCGGACTGGGGGCACCGATAATTCCCTTTACCTCGAATCTCTGTTTGAACATCTCCCGGGTGATGAGGATGGCATCCTGGAGTCGAGAGATGGGAAGGAGCACGTCGGGTTTAGCAGCCTTTGCCCTGGCCACCTCTACACTCAGATCTTTGGAGGTATAGTCGTAGGAAATTCGTTCTACAATTTCAAAGGGAGAGCCTGCTTTTTTTAAATGTTCTATCACTTTATCCGATTGAACTTTGCCGAACAAGTCATTGGTATGGATTAATACCGCCGTTTTAATGGGTATGTGGGTCACTTCCGAAAGTTTTACGATATATTTAATTACATCCTGACCGATGGTATCGGTGGTAACGAAGATTCGGAAGGTATACTTAAACCCCCGTTCCGTAATTTGATCGGCTGCACCGATACTGACGACATAAGGGATCTGATGTTGCTCTGCAACCTGGGTGGCTGCCATAGCCACCTGACTGGTAAAAGGACCAGTCAGTGCGACGGCTCCTTCTCGAATAAGCCGTTCTGTTTCGGCAATCCCAACCTCCGGCCTGGCCTGATCATCCCCCTCTAGTAGTTTCAGTGGAGCACCTCCTAGGGATTTAATCCCGCCCTCAGCGTTAATTTTCTCTACAGCCAACAACATCCCTCTGCGGCAAGACTGACCAATATCGGCCAAGGGTCCGGTTAACGGATGTGTCGCGCCGATTTTAATTTCTTGCCCGGCCCCTCGAACCAGGGCAGGAAACCCCTGAACAACAGCTATAATCCCTAAAGCACCTGTGCCCTTAAGAAAGGTTCTTCGATCCATGATTTTCTCGAGAAACAAAGAGCCAGAAGCCTATGGTAAGCCAGATCAGCCTCTAAAACCCTGGCTTCTTGCCTCTTGCCTCTGTATTTACAATCCTAAATAGGCCGTCTTTATATAATCATTCTGAAGGAGCTCGGCTCCTTTCCCTTCCAGGGTAATATGACCGGTTTCCAGTATATAGGCTCGATGAGCGATTTTCAGAGCCTGATGGACATTCTGCTCTACCAAAAGAATAGTCACTCCTTGTTGATTAATCTCCTGAATGACTTGAAAAAGCTCTTTAACAATCCTAGGTGCTAATCCCAGAGAAGGTTCATCGATAAGCAGAAGTTTGGGAAGTGCCATTAACCCTCTGCCAATGGCAACCATCTGTTGCTCTCCTCCGCTAAGGGTTCCAGCCGGCTGAGTTTTTCGCTCTTCTAAAATGGGAAACAATCTAAAAACTCGGGCGAGCATCTCATTTTTTTTACTCCTGGCCCGTTGGGAATAAGCCCCCATTTCCAGATTCTCGTAGACCGACATTTGAGGAAAAAGTTTACGCCCTTCAGGAATTAAAGAAATTCCTTTTTCGACGATTTTATGGGTCGACTCGTGGGTGATATCTTCATCTTGAAAGGTAATGGTTCCAGACGCCGCACGCAGAATCCCTACCAGGGTCTTCAAAATGGTTGTTTTGCCGGCTCCGTTGGCTCCTACCAGAGCGACAATTTCCCCTTCCCTCACCTGAAAAGAAACTTCCCATAGGGCTTGTATATCTCCATAGAAAACACAAATTTTATCAACTATCAGCACGTTTCTATTCTCCAGATTGGTAGAAGAAAATTTCCTCCGCTAAAAGGTATTCAACTTCTTTTACCCGTCCTTGAGTTAACCCAGGTAGGTTAAACGTCTCGTTTGACAGAAGGTAAAATTTCAGGAACAAGAGGAGGAAATGATAGATAAAATTACATAAACTTTCAACACTTTTACAAGATGGTTTTTAAAGATTTTTTAGAGATGGTGTTCCCGCGGCGTAAACTCCGTGTGTAGGAATTTTCTGGCCGTGGGACTGGCGGGTTTTTTAAAAAATTTTTCATAAAGTTCTTTGATTCTGGGATTTTCATGGGCTTTACGGATTTTTCTTTTTTCATCCTCTAGATAAAGGCCGCGTTCTCGAGCCTGAATAATTTCAAGGGTAGCTGGAATAGGTTGACCGCCCCCCTGAGCACAGCCGTTGGGGCATCCTTTTACTTCGATAAAATGATACCGGCTCTTCCCGGATCGAAGGGCCTCCAATATCCTTCTGGCATTTCCTAATCCGTGCACCACAGCAACCTGAAGGGTTTCATTTCCTACTTGAACCTCCACTTCCCGAAGGCCTCCGCTGTAAGAAGTTCTGACTTCTTCCCGGATATTCTCAAAAGCTACCGATTTCAACTTCTTACCGACTTTAAGCTCGTACAGAGTCCTCAGCACACCTTCCATGACCCCCCCGGCCACTCCGAATATAACTCCTGCTCCCGATGAGACCTCGAAGGGTTGATCAAACTCTTCGGAGCCGATATCGGGAAAAGGGTTTCCCAGGGTCATCCGAATGAGGCGGGCTACCTCTTTGACGGTTAAACAGGCATCTATATCCGGAAAACCCTGGATATTTAACTCCGGTCGGGTCCGCTCAAACTTCTCAGCCGTACAAGGAGTTATAGAAACCGTAAAGAGATTTTTCAAATCTATCTTCGTAATCTCGGCAAAATAGGTCTTGGCTAAAGTTCCCATGATCTGCTGGGGGGATTTGGTAGGACAGAGATGAGGTAAGAGTTCCGGATAAAAGTGCTCGACGAACTTGACCCACTCCGGACTACAGGAGGTTATCAGAGGGAGACTTTTACCCGAATTCCAGCGGGTTAACAGCTCATAAGCTTCTTCCATGATTACCAAATCGGCCCCCAGAGCGGTATCAAAAACCTTCTTAAAACCGGCCATTTTCAAGGCCTTTATAACTTCTCCGGAGAGAGACTTTCCGGGCTCGATTCCAAACTCTTCTCCGATAGAGAGCGGCACCGAAGGAGATAAAAACGCCACAACCTCTTTATGGGGATCTCTCAGGGCTTCCCTTACTTTATCGATCTCGCTTTTTTCATAGAAAGATTCTACCGGACAGATCTGGATGCACTGCCCACAGGCAACACATTCCACCTCATTAAGACTCTGTCCGAAGGCCGGTTCCACGACCCGGTCGAATCCTCGATGGGCAAAATCAATCACCGAAACGGTTTGGATATCGCAACAGGCCTGAACACATAAACCACATAGAATACAGCGGTTGGGATTATGCACAATGGCCGGACTTTTATCATCGATTTCCAGGGGTTTCTCTCGGGTAAGAAATCGAGATTCCTTGATTCCGTAGGTATTTGCCAGATCTTGGAGAGAACACCTGCCATTTCGATAACAGACAGCACAATCCATGGTATGGCGGGCAAGGAGCAATTCCACCGTTAATCTACGGGATTCAAGTACTCTGGGGGAGTTCGTTTTGATAACCATCCCTTCTTGAACGGGCAGACTACAGGCTATGGGAAGGTAATCCTCTCCTTCCACCTCTACCACGCAACTTCGACAAAAACCGGACGTTCCCCAGCCTGGGGAAACACATAGTGCAGGAATTTTAATATCCAGGGATTCAGCCGCTTCTAAAACCGTAATTCCTCTGGGAATCTGAATTTCCCGGTTATCGATAAGAATCGAAATGAGATCCATTTTCCCCTCTTATTTAAAACAAACCCCTGCCGGGCAGTGCTTCTGCAAATGCTCCTCATACTCAGAGTGGAAATACTCCAGAGAGCTGGATATAAGTCCAGGGGAAAAGCGCCCATAAGCGCACATGGAAGCCTCCCGCATATAGAAAGCAATTTCTTTGAGCTTCTGAAGATCACTTCGGACTCCTCTTCCCCGGCAGATTTTCTCCAGAAATCGAGATATCTGATAAGAGCCTTCCCGCCCCGGGGTACACTGACCACACTCTTCTTTAGCCGTAAAAAGAGCGTCTTGCCAGGTCTTATGAACCATACACGTGGTTTCCTCCAGGGCTACCAGAGATCCGATTCCCAAGCTAATACCTGATTTTTTCAGGGACACGTCGTCTAAAGGAGTCTGAAACAGACTCTCCGGCAGATAACCTCCCACATATCCCCCCACATGAACGGCTTTAATTTTCTTCCCGGGCAGGGCCCCACCCCCCATATCCAGCAGATCTTGAATCGAAATACCGACGGGAGCTTCTACGATCCCCCTCCGTTGAAGGCATCCGGATAAGGTCCAGCATCGAGTTCCCGGACTGTTCCCGGTACCCTGTTCACGAAACCAATCAACCCCTTTGACCACCAAAAGGGGTATGTTCAAGAGGGTTTCTACGTTGTGGATCAACGTAGGAAGATTCCACAGACCCTGGCTGGTTAAGGGAGGTGGGACCCTTCTAACCCCGGCTTTACCTTCCAGGAAAGTAACCAAAGAAGTTTCCTCTCCCGACAGGTAATCTCCTGGGGATAATCGAATCTCGATATCAAAAGAAAAGTTCGAGCCGAGAATTTCTTTCCCCAGGTAATTAAAGGCCCGTGCCTTCGTAAGGGCCAGTTCTAAGCGTTTTTTAGCCAGTTCATACCTGGGGTTCAGAAAGATAATCCCTTTTCCGGCTCCAACGGTATATCCGGCCAGGGTCATAGCCTCTATGACCCCCAGGGGATCACTTTCCAGTAACCTTCGATCCTTAAAGGAGGCCGGATCTCCTTCATGGGCATTACAGATGATATATTTTTCCTCTCCATCTGCAGCAGCCACGCGGGCCCATTTATCGGCCACATCTTCTCCAGACCCCCCACGACCCTTTAACTTAGATTCTTTAAGCAATTTCAACAGGTCCGGCGGCTTAGCTTCTCTGATGGTTTTAGAAAGACCTAGAAAACCTCCATGCAACAAAAAGTCGTCCAGGCTTTCAGGATCCATATGCCCACAACGTTCTGAGACGCGCCAGATCTGCTTTCGGAAAAAATCTAGATTTTTGAAGACCGGAACATGACCTAAAGGCTTTTTCCCGGGCTCCTCCAGTTGAGCTAAAACCAAATCCCGGGCAATACGCTTTTTTTCGATGTGCTCGGAAATCAAATACGGAACCCTGTCTTCACTTACCTGGGTGTAAAGAACGGTGGGGTATTTAGGATGAGAAATGGAAACCACAACTTCCTGGAAGCAATTTCCCAGACATCCCGTTATCGAAAGGCTTACATGGGAAAGATTTCGTCGTTGAAGTTCTATGAAAATAGCTCCCAATACCGAAGAAGCTCCTGCCTGTTGACCGCAAGTGCCCACTCCAACCCGAATCAAAGTTCCGGCTCCATACCGGAGTCGGGTGACAACCTCCTCACGCTGACGAATACAAGCCTCATCTGTATGACAGTGGGACAAAGGCCGTTGAGGTTGGCACTCTGTAAAAACCGGACAGCGTTGGAGTTCACTGTCCCAGCATTTTGAACAACATTTATCGGTAAGGGTTTTCACAATCAGCGTAATGACCGTTCATCTAACGTTCAACGTTCCATAGGGACGCTTACGTTATAAACTATGAGAAGCTTATGAAGCCGGACATGGGAAATATCTTGTAAAGAAGCCACATGTTTAGCCTCATCCAGGGTCAGAGATCCTGATTCCTTTTTTATCTTATTCAGAACCGGAAATAAATTTCCCTCGCTCCCCGGATGTCTTTCACCCCAAAATTTTAAAATCTGCTTTCAGAATACCTGAACTTTTGAGAAATATCTTCCTTTTATTTATAGCCGGCATTATCTACTGCCTGCGGGTTCCTTGTCAAGTTTTCTGTTTTCAAAATGACCTCCGTCCCGTACAAAAAGGAAACCAGTTTGTAGACTTGCGTGGCAGGAAGGTTTCGAACCCGACTGATAAATCGAATATCTTCAGGGGTGATAGAGCCTTGTCGGTCCAGAATGGTATAAAGTACCTCCGGTAAGGGTTGGTTCTTATCGGATAAAAGATCTTCCGAAAGGGTCTTAACAGAAAGCTCAGGTTTCGATTTAACCTCAGCGGCCTCCCCTTTATCCTCTTTGCTCATTTTCCTGTCCCTACTTCCTTTATAGAAGGAGATAAAATGCGCAAGTTGGGGGGTAGGTAGATCCAGTCTCCGGGCCAAATCTCTATATCGGGTTAAAGGGATTTGCTTCCCAGAATCCGTGACCAGGGGTAAGAGGTGGGAAGCAAGAAAACTTCGCGTCTTGTTCCTTGCTTCTTGCTTAGGGCCCGGCTTTGGTAAGTCAAAGGGATTTCTATCCAGGAAACTATCCCATCTCTCCATAAGATCTTGGGATTCCTTATGGGATTCTATCTCCAGAAGGTTTAATTTTCCTTTTCTTTCCTCTTCTTCTAAACGTTGAGAAAGCTGGAGATATTCCTGATCCCCAAATTGGGCTATTCTCGGGCTTTCAAGGGACTCAATGGGAGGGGAGATAGGATGAAACCGCTGATAGAAGGAGGTTATTTTACAAAGTTGGGTAACAGGCAGATCCAGGGATCTGGCAAGTATCTTGGCCTGCGTCGTCGAAAAAGGTATCTGCCGGTGGGTATAAATTTCTTCCAGGATCGAAGTTAACGGACCTTTATTAAATTTATGTCGAAGGGCTATCCGATCGAAGAGGCTGGGAGGTGACAACTGGATCCGGATAAATGAAAATAGAATCTTATTAAAATCGGGAAGCAGGATCATCTCATCGTCCTGTAAATAAATTCCCTTCAAAAGGTCTTCACCGAATCCGGCCAAAGGAATGGGAGGGAGGAGAGACTCTGTTGATATACGTTTGAAGTCTGAGAGGGATTCCACGAGTATTCCCGTAAGTCCCTGGGTTAATCTGGCTACAATCACCCGGGTATTGCGTGTTAAACCGGTAAAGTCTAATCCCAATCTTTTCCGTAGATCCACGAGAAGGATCAGGCTATTGCGAAATTCGAAGACCCCTTTAACAGGGGGTAGAGGTCTTGGTAATGGGCGCAGTTTAGGATAGAAGATAACCTCCTGGACTTCCTCAACGGAAATTCCAAAATCTACTCCACCGACTCTAAATTTAATGAGATTGAGTTCCATATGAGGCTCGCAGCTTTTCAAGGAGATTTTTCATATCTTGCGGTAGGGGTGCCACAAACTCCAGGGGGTGATCGGTTACCGGATGTTTAAAAGTGATACGTTTTGCATGGAGGGCCTGGCGCTGGATAAGGGCCTGATCTTTAGCACCTCTTCCATACAAAGGATCTCCTACCACAGGATGGTTCAGATATTTCATATGGACCCGGATTTGATGGGTACGTCCGGTGTGGATCTGGATTTTCACCAGCGAATAATTGGGAAATTCTTCAATCACTTCATAGGAAGTAACGGCCGGACGACCCTGCCGGGTAAAGACGGACATTTTCTTACGATCATGGGTATGCCGTCCGATCACTGTGGAAAGAGTCCCTTTTTTATCTTTAAAAATTCCATGAACAACGGCCAGATATTCCTTGATGATCTCCCGATTCTTCAGTTGGGTAGAAAGGCTTTGATGGGCCTGATCAGTTTTAGCTATCAGCATAACTCCGGAAGTATCTCGATCCAGTCGATGGACAATACCGGGTCTTTGGACCCCTCCGATCCCCGAAAGATTCTGGCAATGGGCCAGTAAGGCATGGACAAGGGTTCCTTTTGGGTGTCCAGGTGCCGGATGCACCACCAGGCCCGCCGGTTTGTTCAAAACGATAAGGGCTTCATCTTCATAGAGAATATCTAAAGGGATTTCTTCGGGAACGAGTTCCAGCGGTTCCGGTTCCGGCAGATCTACCTCAATCCAATCTCCTACCTGCACTTCGTAACTGGGCTTTACCGGACGGCCGTTCACCCGAACCCGCTCCTGTTTAATAAGTTTTGCAGCCTGGGATCGGGATAAAGATACATCGGACCGGTGGGCAAGGAAGGTATCCAACCGTTGATGGGCATCTGAATCGAGAACGCGAAGGGTAAAACTCTGTTTAATGGTCTGTGGTCTATGATCCGTGGTCCATGGGAGGTCCTATCAACCCTGGACCTCGGGCCATAGACAATATTCCCCTTAAAATACAATCGATTCGTGATACTCTCCAAACACTTCCCGTAAAGCATGGGAGATCTCTCCCAGGGTGGTATAGCATTTAACCGCATCCAGGATTGCAGGCATGAGGTTATCGGTTCCCTGGGCGACCTGTTTTAAACGGGTTAGAGCCGATTTAACCGCTTCATTATCTCGACGCTTCCGGAGCTCTTGAACCCGCCGCACCTGGGCTTTTTCCAACTCCGGATCGAGTTTGAGAATCTCAAAGGGTATCCGTTCTTCCATGACAAACTCATTAACCCCTACGATAATTTGTTCTTTATTTTCAATACTTTTTTGGTACTGGTAGGCACTTTCCTGGATTTCCCTCTGGACATATCCGGATTCGATGGCCCGGATCATACCTCCCAGCTCATCGATTTTATGAAGGTAGGCCCAGGCCCGTGTTTCAATTTCACAGGTAAGGGCTTCTATGGTGTAAGAACCGGCCAGGGGATCAACGGTATCCGCCACGCCTGTTTCATAAGCAATGATTTGTTGCGTTCTCAGGGCGATACGTACAGAGTCTTCGGTGGGAAGGGCCAAAGCTTCATCTCGGGAATTGGTATGGAGGGATTGGGCACCACCGAAAACAGCTGCCAGGGCCTGTAAAGCTACCCGTACTACATTATTATCTGGCTGCTGCGCCGTCAGAGAACTTCCGGCCGTTTGGGCATGGAATCGTAGCATCATGGACCTCGGATCTTGGGCTTTGAAACGCTCTTTCATAATCCTGGCCCACATCCTTCGAGCTGCCCGAAACTTGGCTACTTCTTCCAGGAAGTTATTGTGGACATTAAAGAAAAATGAGAGTTGAGGAGCAAAATCATCTACCGCCAGACCCGCTTTGAGAGCTGCTTCTACGTAAGCAATTCCGTTGGCTAAGGTAAAAGCAACTTCTTGAACTGCCGTGGCTCCGGCTTCCCGAATATGGTACCCGCTGATGCTGATGGTGTTCCAATTGGGAACGTGGTCTTTGGCAAAGGCAAAGATGTCGGTAATAATCCGCATGGAGGGTTCCGGGGGGTAAATATAGGTACCTCGGGCAATATATTCTTTCAGTAAATCGTTCTGAATCGTTCCCCGCAGTTTTTCCGAGGGAACCCCCTGCTTTTCTGCTACGGCGATATACATAGCTAAAAGAATAGCTGCTGTGGAGTTGATGGTCATAGAAGTGCTGACCTTATCTAAAGGGATTCCCTTCAATAAAATTTCCATATCTTCCAGAGAATCAATAGCTACCCCGACTTTTCCCACTTCTCCAAAAGCCCGAGGATCATCAGAATCATATCCCATCTGGGTGGGAAGATCGAAAGCGATACTTAATCCGGTCTGGCCCTGTTCCAGCAGATACCGGTAACGTTTATTGGACTCCTCTGCCGTGGCAAATCCGGCATATTGCCGCATGGTCCAGAGCCGTCCCCGGTACATGGTCGGCTGAACGCCTCGGGTAAAAGGGTAACTGCCGGGGAAGTTTAGATTTTCCAGATAGTCCAGATCCTGGATATCTTCCGGGGTAAAAACCCGCTTCATTTCAATCCCGGAGGGAGTCTTAAATTCTTTTTTCCTTTCAGGCGTCTGTGCGAGTTTCTTGGATAGGTTAGTTTCCCAGGTTTCTTTAGCTTTTTTAAGTTCATTTAACTTGATGAGGTCGTACATGGATCTCATTTCTGGATGTCCGCCCCTTCAGACGTATCTTCGAGCCCCAACGCCCAAAAACCCGCCTGCCGAAGGTGGCCATCCCCGGTCAGGATTTCTGATAAATCCTGCAATTTATAAAGGCAGCTTAAAGTGTCTCGGCAGAAGACCCTTCCTGCCCTCCTTCTGAAATAAAAGCATCTGCTTCGATCTCCACCAGCATCTCCGGAGCAATTAATCGGCTTACTTCTACCATACTGGTAGCCGGTCGAATTTCACGGAAGAATTCTCCATGGGCTTTCCCGATTTTCTCCCAATCCTGGATATTGACCACATAAATCCGGGTACGAACCACATCCTTTAAGCCGGCTCCGGCCTGGCGTAGAGCTGATTCAATATTTCGAAGGGCCTGGACGGTCTGGGCGTAAGGATCCCCCAGGCCTATGATTCGACCGGTTTCATCGGTGGCGGTCGTTCCCGATATGTGGACAAAGGGCCCTATCCGGACGGCCCGGGAATATCCTACTATCGGTTCCCAAGGAGTTCCCGTTGATATGTTTTTTCTCTCCATATTCTCTCCCTATGATTTTATTGAAAAAGCTGTCTGATTTCCCCTCCCCCCGGCCCCTCTCCCACAGCGTGGGAGAGGGGAGCCGGCAAATCCCCAGATCAACTCCCTAATCCCCCCTAACCCCCCCCACCTCCTCTCCACAAGTGGAGAGGGTGAGGGGGAGGTTAGAGGGGCCGGGGGTGAGGGCCGTTTAAAAGTCAAGTAAAACTAAGTAAACAAAGCCCTATGTCTATCAGTTCATCTTTTATAGAGTTCCATTCGGTGGCCTCCAGAAATCCAAGAGATACTCAAACGTTGTCCCCATAGTAATATAATTGCTCGGCCAACCGAATATACCTATCTTGTTCACAATATTCGTTTTATCCCAAATGATGATATTCCTGAGTTCATACCCTCGCTTTCGTAACTCTTCAATGAGAGCAACGTGAAGGGTGATACGCCGATCTTCCCACCACATGTCCGGGACGTTGATAACGCAATGCGCCTTGGGTCTGAGCAAAGGCAGCAAGGCTTCGAAAATGTCCCCCATAGCTTTCGTATACTCTTCAAGGGGCATGGTGCCTAAGTCCCGCGGATCTTGTGAGTACTGTTCGATCCTTCCAAACTGTTCATTGCGTCGGTCACGTCTGGATTTATTGAGGCGTTTTCTATTTAATAGATTAGCATAAGGTGGAGAGGTCCAAATCAGACTGACCGTTTCGGGGTTCAGGTAGGCCGGGATGTTTCTTGCATCATCTTGAACGGCTAATTGTTGAGCACGGTTGAACAAATTACCAGAAGCCAGGCGTTCAATGCAAAGATTAATATACTTTTCTTGGAGGTCAAAGCCTATGGCATTTCGATTCAAATCTCTTGCCGTCACAAGGGTCGTACCACTTCCTACGAATGGGTCGAGGACAAGTTCACCTTCGTGTGTAAAGAGACCGATGACCCTTTTGGAAAGGGCAATCGGGAATGTCGCCGGATGGACGTTTTTGTCACGAATATCCCCACCCTCATAAAAGAATTGCCAAATCCCAAGCTGGCATTTGATCCACTCCTTTGCCGTCAGGCAGTTTATATGATTGGATGGGCACAAGCAGGTTCTTGTACAGCCAATGGGGATCTTGGAACGATAAAGACCTTGAGATTCCCTTATGACAAGCGGCAAGGCCAAGGTCATGTTCTCCTTCCTCATCGAAATTGCCTCCCTTATCTCCTGTTCCCCTCGCCCTTGCTTAGGGGAAGGAAAATCAGGAGGTGAAGAAGCTGTGTAACCGTCCTACAGCCTGACAAGGATTATGGGACCTCTTCTTTTATTTTTTCCCATATTTTGAGGCGCCTGTCAACAAAAATGGATGTCGGGTAACTATACCAATTTAGTAGGTGTCACTTTTTCTGTCTGAACACCCCCCATCCCCCCTCCAGTTAACAGGCCGCTGCCACGGAGCTTGAAAAAATTCTGAATGATTGAATCCCCCGATTTACATCGGAGGCTACCGACAGTTCGCCCCTGAGGGGCTTTTCAGCTTGACCTGGCGTGTAGGGGAGGTAAAGGGAATTCTTCTTTTGCCTGTTAAAAAGGACCCGGGTATATCTCGTTTCAATCCCTGTAGTCCTTTTACACGGACAACGATTAAAACTCTTGACAGTCCTCAGGGCTGTGGGTATCCTTTAGAATATGAAAATAGCTATTGGAAGTGACCATGCAGGCTTTGAGCTCAAAGAAGAAATTAAAGCTTATCTTAAAGAGCTGGGAGGTCATGAAGTTATCGACCATGGAACTTATGATACCCGGTCGGTAGATTATCCCGATTTCGGGATTAAAGTGGCCCGGTCTGTTGCCAGAAAAGAGGTAGATCGGGGTATTCTCATTTGTGGAACGGGAATCGGTATGTCCATTGTCGCCGGAAGGTTAAAGGGGGTTCGGGCAGCCCTTTGTCAGGACCTCTATACAGCCCGCATGAGCCGGGAACATAACGATGCCAATATTTTGATTATGGGGGGTCGGGTGGTGGGTAAAGGATTGGCCCGGGAGATGGTAAAAATCTGGCTGAGTACGGAATTTGAAGGCGGGCGACATTCTAAAAGGTTAGAAAAAATTGAAAAACTTATAGAAGAAAATATGTGATGATCTGTTGTCTGTAGTCCGGGATTCGTTGTAAGGCAGGTGACCGATCCCTTGCTCCTACAATGAAAAACGGACAATGGACAAGAGATAAGGGATAGAGATGAAATTTTTAAGGGAAGTTGATCCGGAGATTGCAACGGCTATAGAGCGGGAAATCGAAAGACAGCGTACGAAACTGGAGTTGATAGCATCGGAAAACTTTACGAGCCCGGCGGTATTGGAGGCCCAGGGATCCATTATGACCAATAAATATGCAGAGGGTTACCCGGGGAAACGATATTACGGGGGATGTGAGTTTGTGGACATAGCCGAAAGTTTGGCCATTCAGCGTGCCAAGCAACTCTTCGGAGCCGATCATGTGAACGTACAACCCCACTCGGGATCTCAAGCTAACATGGAAGTCTATTTTGCCGTATTAAAACCCGGCGATACCATTCTGGGGATGAACTTATCCCACGGTGGGCATTTGACCCATGGGAGTCCGGTTAACTTTTCGGGAAAATATTTCCAGGTGGTTTTTTACGGAGTGGATAAGGAAACCGAACAGATCGATTTCAAGCAGGTTCGCGATCTGGCCAGGGAGTATAGACCCAGGCTGATCGTTGTAGGGGCCAGTGCTTATCCCCGAATCATCGATTTTGCAAAATTCCGGGAAATCGCCGATGAAGTTGGAGCCTATGTAATGGCGGATATTGCCCATATCGCCGGACTAATTGTAGGTAAGATGCATCCAAGTCCTATCCCCTATTCGGAATTTGTTACTACAACGACCCATAAAACCCTTCGAGGTCCCCGGGGTGGGATGATTCTCTGCAAACAGGAATTTGCCCAGATCATCGATAAAAATGTTTTTCCTGGAATGCAGGGAGGACCCTTAATGCATGTCATTGCGGCCAAGGCCGTGGCTTTGAAAGAAGCCATGACCGAGGAGTTCCGCAAATATCAAGAGCAGATTGTAAAAAATGCCAAGGCTATGGCCGAAGAGCTCAAGCGGCATGGATTTCGACTCGTCTCCGGAGGTACCGATAATCATCTGATGTTGGTCAATCTGACCAATAAAAATCTAACCGGTAAGGAGGCAGAAAAGGCTTTAGACCAGGCGGGAATTACGGTTAATAAAAATACGGTACCCTTTGAAACCCAGAGCCCCTTCGTAACCAGTGGTATTCGGATCGGAACCCCCGCTATCACCACGCGAGGCATGAAAGAAGCAGAATGTATCCAGATCGCAAGATGGATTGCTGCTGTGCTTCAGGATGTTACCAACGTGGATCTGCAAAAGAGAGTCGCCGGGGAGGTCCGAGAATTGTGTTCCCAGTTTCCTCTATATCCAGAATTTAACAAAGGATAAAGGCGGTAGGGGCGTGTGGAAGTAGGGGAGCATGGAAGTATGGGAGTATGGAAGTGTGGGAGTGCGGGGGTATGGAAGTGTGGAAAGTAAAGTGTTCATACCCCCATACTCCCACACTTCCCCACGCCTATACTCCTTACGCTAAATAGGAAGGTTAGGTTATGGCTATACGTGTTGCCATCAACGGGTTCGGAAGAATCGGACGTAATTTCTTTCGTGCCTCTTACGATCATGAAAAGATCGATTTTGTAGCCGTTAATGATATCACTGATGCGAAGACCTTAGCCCATCTTCTTAAATATGATTCGGTCCATGGAAAATTTAAAGGTCAGGTAGAAGCTAAGGAGAATAGTCTGATCGTTAACGGAAAAGAAATTAAAGTTACGGCCATAAAAAACCCGGCCGAACTTCCATGGAAAGATCTCGGAGTGGATATTGTGGTGGAATCTACCGGATTATTCACAAAAAGAGAGGATGCTGCCAAACACCTCACAGCCGGTGCGAAAAAAGTGATTATTTCAGCTCCCGCTAAGGACCCGGATATTACCGTGGTAATGGGAGTTAACGAAAAGAGCTATGACGCCAGGAAACATCATATTATTTCCAATGCTTCCTGTACCACCAACTGTCTGGCTCCCATTGCAAAAGTTCTCCTGGATAATTTTGGAATTGAAAAGGGTTTTATGACCACCACCCATTCCTATACCAACGATCAGCAGATTCTGGATCTTCCCCATAAAGATTTACGACGGGCCCGGGCGGCTGCTCTTTCCATGATACCCACGACAACCGGAGCGGCCATTGCCGTATCCCTTGTTCTGCCCCAACTAAAGGGTAAAATGGACGGAATAGCCATTCGGGTACCTACTCCCAATGTTTCCCTAGTAGACCTGGTCGCGCAGGTCGGTCGAAATGTTACGGTGGAAGAGGTTAACGAAGCTTTACAGAAAGCTGCAGAGACGGATATGAAAGGAATTCTTGCCTTCTCCAAGGAACCCCTGGTTTCGGTGGATTATAACGGGGATCCCCATTCTTCGATTGTAGATGGTCCTTCCACCAATGTTATTGGAGGGAATATGGTGAAAATTCTTTCCTGGTACGATAACGAATGGGGGTATTCCTGTAGAATCCGGGATCTTTTACTCTATATTGCCCAGTAGAAAGCTCGGAAGTTATGGATTTTATCCATGAAGGACTAGGGAAAGTAATGGGGGTATGGGAGTGTGGGAGTGTGGGGGTATGGGAGTATGAACACTTTACTTTCCACACTCCCATACCCCCACACTCCCACACTCCCACACTTCTATACTTTGATCAGTCCGCTTCGTAGGAGGTTGCGTTAGAAAAATCCTCAGGTTCAAAGCTGTAACCACAAAATTCTTTAGGCTCGGTTCCCTTTTTAAAAGCCTGAAGGACCATATTTCCTTCGCAGGCTCCGTTGGCTAACAGGCCGGATACTGCATCCATCTTGACAACTCTGACACTATCTGGAATGGGAAAATCCTCAACCGGTTCTTCGGCCAGAGCTTCTTTCATGAAGGCGATCCAGATAGGAAGGGCGGCTTTTCCTCCGGTTTCATCTTTGCCCAGCTTTTTCTTTTCGTCAAACCCGACCCAGACCCCTGCGACAAGGTTTGGAGAAAAACCGATAAACCAGGCATCGGTATAATCGTTGGTGGTTCCGGTCTTACCGGCCAGAGGTCGATTAAGAACTTTGGCTTTTTTAGCCGTCCCTCTTTCAATAACTCCTTTCAGCATAGAAACCATGATGGCAGCGGTAGATTCGGAGAGAACTTCTTGGGCCCTTCCCATATTTTCCTCGATAACTTTACCGTTCCGATCGGTAATTTTGGTTATAAAGATGGGTTCCATCAAGATACCCTGGTTGGCGAAAATGCTGTAGGCTGAGACCATTTCCAACAGAGTTACTTCAGAACTGCCCAGAGCGAGGGAAGGATAAGGACTTAAAACACTGGTGATGCCCATTCTTCGGGCTGTATCGATCACATGACGGATCCCCACCTTCATCAAGAGCTTGGCGGCGACGACATTTCGGGATTGTTCCAGGGCCACCCGAAGCGTGGTAGGTCCGTAGTATCGGTGGGTATAATTTTCTGGCTGCCATTCCTTACCGGTTTGAGGATCAGTAAGAACAAAGGGGGAGTCTTCAATTTTAGAGGCGGGCGTATATCCTTTTTCGATGGCGGTTGTATAGATAAAAGGCTTAAAGGCCGAGCCCGGTTGCCGTAGGGCCTGCGTCGCCCGGTTGAACTTGCTTTCATAAAAATCATAACCTCCGACCATGGCCTTAATAGCACCCGTCCTGGGATCTAAGGCCAATAAAGCACCCTCCACCAGAGGTTCTTGATCATAAGCCAGAATAAATTCACCGGTTTTCTCATCTTTTCCCACGACTTTGACCAGAATGAGATCGTTGGGTTTAAGAACAGCTTCCAAGGTTCTACCCGTCCAAGCTATTCGTTCCCGGGGTAGTGAACCCACGTAATTCCCCATTTGAACCGTTGCTTTCTTAGGCGTGACGTCTTTTACGATTCCGTGAAGAACCTGATTTATCTCGGGAGGTGAAGCCCATTCCTCTTCCCGGATTTTCTCCAGCTCCGCCTTCAATTCCTCCTCCGTTTTATCCCGCTTGAGGGGTCTGAACCCCTGCCGTTTATCCAGATCCCGAAGTCCTTGTTGTAGAGCTTTCACTGCGGCTTCCTGCATTTTTAAGTTGAGGGTGGTATAAACGTTGAGTCCACTTCGATGAACCGCCTGGCTCTCGTACTTATCCTCCAGATACTGACGAACGTATTCCACAAAGTAAGGAGCTTTATTGATTTGCTTTTGAACAGGTCCTACTCTCTGCTTGAAAGGTTCTTCCGCAGCCTTTCTGGCTTCTTCCTCTGAGATTTTCCCTTCTTTAACCATCCAGTCAAGGACTTGTTTTCGTCGCTGTTTGGCCCGTTCTGGATAAAGGATGGGGGAGTAATACCTGGGAGATCTCGGAAGACCCGCCAACATGGCACATTCTGCAAGGGTTAAGTCTTTAACGCTTTTGTTAAAATAAGTTTGTGCGGCCGCTTCTACCCCATAGGCCCCGTGACCATAGTAGATTTGGTTAAAATAAAGACGAAGAATCTCCTCTTTGGAGTACCTCTTTTCGATTTGAAGGGCCAGCAATATTTCTTTAATTTTCCGTTCAAGCCTTTTTTCGGGGGTTAAAAACAAAACCCGGGCCAATTGCTGGGTAATGGTGCTGGCGCCTTCTTTAGACTTACCGGATTTAAGGTTGGCGAGGGCTGCCCGGGCAATTCCGTAAAAGTCAATACCGTGATGTTGATAAAATCTCCGATCTTCCTTGGCAATGGTGGCATTGATCAGGTTCTTAGGAATATCGGCATAATTGACTAAAATACGCCTTTCTTCAAAAAATTCTCCGATTAACTCCCCTTCTTCGGAATATACCCTGGTAATAAGACTTGGCTCGAACTCCTCGAGCTTTGATATGGGAGGTAAATCTTGTAAATAAAGATAGAGCATACCTCCCGCCGCCCCTGCACCTATAGAGAGGAAAATAGAAAAGACAATCAGAAATTTGCGGATCATCGGCCCGGGCATAAGGTGAAATTATCATCGGGACTCAAAATTGTAAAGCTAAATCTTACCGGACAAATAAATTTAATTCCCTAGATTTTGGAATGCAAGAACTTGACAGGATAAAAATACCAACTTAATGTATGATGTGTACCCTAAAATAGCTTTACAGAGGTAGCACCAATCTATTACTCTATCGGGGCGTAGCGCAGCCTGGCTAGCGCACTGGCATGGGGGGCCAGTGGTCGGAGGTTCAAATCCTCTCGCCCCGACTCTTACTTTTAGGACCGGATAGATTAAAAAAAAGGATAAAATGATCGGGTTATCCATTGTAGATTTTGAAAAAGCACGGAAACGTATGGTGGAGGAGCAGCTTATACAGAGAGGAATTCAAGATGCCCGAGTCCTTGCGGCAATGACCAAAGTCCCCAGGCATTTGTTTGTAGAGGAGGCACTTCAAGATCGGGCCTATGATGATTACCCCCTTCCTATAGGAGAAAACCAGACGATTTCCCAACCTTATATGGTGGGAGTCATGACCCAGGCTTTGAAGATAGATCCCGAAGACCGCATTTTAGAAATCGGGACTGGTTCTGCCTATCAGACGGCTGTTCTGGCAGAACTGGCTTATCAGGTTTTTTCCATAGAACGTCTCCCCTCTCTGGCTACAAAGGCCTGGAAAATTTTGGATTATTTAAGATACTATAACGTTCTTATTAAGGTTGGCGATGGAACCCTGGGTTGGAAAGAACATGCCCCTTATAACGGGATCATCGTTACGGCCAGTGCTCCAAACCTCCCGAAACCCCTTCTGGAACAATTGGTCGATGGGGGTCGACTGGTTATTCCCATTGGAAATAAATTATTACAACACCTGAAGGTTTTTACAAAAAAAGGCGATACCTTCGAAGTCCAGAAGATTTGCCAATGTACCTTTGTAAAACTGCTCGGAAAGTACGGCTGGGAAACGTAGAATACCGGTCAAATAAATAGAGTACTGGTTGTTTTCAAAAAGTATCGGGGCGTGGCGCAGTCTGGTTTAGCGCGCTTGCTTCGGGAGCAAGAAGTCGGAGGTTCAAATCCTCTCGCCCCGATTCCCTTTTTTTAATCCCATCTCTTTCCTCAGTGAGAGGCTATCAGGTATCCAATAGAAATACTGACAAGTACAATAGTACTCCCCATCAAAAGACCGAGAACAACGGCTACAAACTCTTTCATGACCTATCCCTCCTTTTTTCTCAAAGTCTTTCTACAATGGCGTCTCCCACTTCCCAGGTTTTTGCACTTCCCCCGATATCTGGAGTTCGGACTTTTCCTTCGGCCAGAACCCGGGTAACGGCTTCCTCAATTTTCTGGGCGGCCTCAAGGGCCTGAGCATCTCGATGCCGGGAACCCAGCCACTCCAGCATCATACTCCCGGATAAGATGGTTGCAAGGGGGTTGGCAATTCCTTTTCCGGCCAGGGTCGGGGCCGTTCCATGGGAGGGTTGAAAAACCGCGTGATGGTCGCCGATATCTCCAGAAGGGGCCATACCCATGCCGCCTACGGTGCTGGCAGCCAGGTCCGAAATGATATCCCCGAACATATTTTCAGTGACGATAACATCGTAGTGTTCAGGTATCTGGTTCATCCAGAGAACCATGGCATCAATGTAGGCATAATCTCGATCTATATCCGGATAATCTCTGGCAACTTCATGATAGATTTTTCGGAAAAAGGCATAGCTTTTAAGAACATTGGCCTTATCCACGCAGGTTACTCGCTTTCTCCCATCCTTAGGTGCCCCTTTTCGCTTTTTCGCCAATTCAAAGGCATATCGGATAATCCGTTCGGTCCCCTTACGGGTCAAAACCATGGTATCGGTGGTTACTTCCCCTCTTAAAAGGTTTCCACCTCCCCGGGAAGCGTACAATCCTTCCGTGTTTTCTCTTAAAATGACATAATCGATGTCCCCTGCAGTTCGACCTTTAAGAACG
Organism: Candidatus Limnocylindrales bacterium; assembly: GCA_035559535.1. NCBI lineage: Bacteria > Bacillati > Chloroflexota > Candidatus Limnocylindria > Candidatus Limnocylindrales > Candidatus Limnocylindrales bacterium. The sequence continues at coordinate 294,612 of DATMBG010000022.1, read as the reverse complement.
GAGTCAATACCCGGATACAATTTAATGGGACGGACCCCGGCATAAAGATCCAGATCGAAGCGAAGTTTCAAGACGACCTCTCCGGCTATTTCTGTCCCGTCCGGCATGAGAACATCGGGATAACCAACGGCTCCCAAATAAATTGCATCGGCTTCTATACAGGCTTTGTAAGCTTCCTTTGGGAAAGGAATTCCGGTTTCCCGATAGCAGTCGGCTCCGGCCTTATAGCGGGTAAATTTCAAACTTAATCCAGGAATACGGCGCTGAACAGCCTCTATCACTTTAATTCCTTCGTTAATAACTTCAGGACCAATTCCATCTCCGGGAATTACGGCGATTTGATAGTTCATAGCTTTTAAATAACGGCCTTTCACCCTCCAGGGTTTAATAGAAAGCCATACTGGCGAAGCTGACGACCGATTGCGTTACAGGATCTATGATGGTCTGATCATATTTAAGGAGCTTACCCTGGGAGGCATCCAGGGAAGCCAATAAGGCATAAATCGGAGCCACTCCGCAAATTCTACGCTTGTTATGATCTTTGTGAATAGATTGAAAAAATCCTTCCAGGCTTAGCTGTTCGATCTGCTGAAGCATAGAAAGGTCTTCCCGGGCAATGTATTTACGGAAAGCCTGGGAAGGTGCTTCAGGGTCTCCGTAACGGGGACCAATGTGACTCAGATCGGCTCCGGCGATCATGCAAACTTTAGAAGACCGGGCTGTGATGACCTCCCGGAGAGCTTGAATAAAATCCTTCACTTCCGGAACCGTCATGGGATTAACCCCGGTTACAATGAGTTCATGGAGGGAACCACAGAGGATGGGGAGGATTTTGATGGGTCGGCGGTTCCGGTAAAGATAGCGAAGGAACACAACCTGGAATTCAACCGAGTGTTCGGTTTTATGATTTAATTCGTCTTGATAAAGGTCGTAGGGATATTTTTTTTCCAATTCCTGGATGAACTCTTTATCGGTTTCCACGGTTCCCAGAGGGGTTTCAAAATCCTTCGTGGTAAGGGTAAAAAACCCCCTGGTTGGGTTATGGGCCGTACCAAAGATGATAAAAAGATCGGCTTCTGAGCAGGTCTGGATTTCTTGATAGGCCCAGGCAAAACAGGGTCCCCCGTTTCGAAGATCCACATGGGGAGCTATGACCCCTTTGAGGGTTCTTGAAGGTTTAGTCTCCGGGATGGGGCCGGGCCCCTCCGGAGAGGTAAAAAAGCTGAGTAGTTGATTCTCCAAACGAACGGGATCCGCTTCGTAACTCTTTCCGGCCAGGGCCGCCGGACGATACGTTAACTGCCTGAATTCATTCTCTAATTTCTTGCGATGGGCCTCAAATCGCTCACTCTCCAGCAGTAAGTGATTATCCAACTCGTTAATCAACGCCACAATGTTTTCCTTATAGAGAAGTTCCCCATAGCGGCGCATGTATTCTACCTGAATATCCCGAATGGAGTGCTGACCATCAAAAAAAGCCATTAAGGTAAAAAGGGGATAGGAAACAAAAAAAACTTTTTCACAAAAACCTGCAGGGTCTTGAATACAAATCAGGTTTTGCCCTTCATGCTCTACGGGGAATGCATTAATGTAACGCAGTTTTGGATAATCCATGAACTACGTAGGCTGTAAAACGTAACAGGTAAAACGTAATGGTAACACCTGCTTAGAGTTCCTTAAATAACCGGTCATTTTTTATCTATTACGCATTACCCATTACGTTTTATTGATCTACCATAGCTTCAATTTACCTTCGAGAATCTCTCCTTTTCGCTCGATGGTTTCTGTCGGGAGCGAACAGGCTCCGCTGACCTTAATCACCAGCTCATCGTCTTTATTATATTCGGCCGTGCATTTGATGGTGAAACTGGAACGATTCAAGGTTTTGGTTACATTATCAACAATTTTAGGTACTAACTCACTGGCCGTTTCAAAAATTAACTCCAATACTTTGTGATTGTCACTTCCTTCTTCACCCTTTTTAAAGGATACAACTCCTGACATAGCTGTCTAGGGTCCGTTATCTAGTAAGCCATGGAGACTTCACATATCTGGAAGCGAATATTTACTGTGCCTTTCTCCATGGCCCGACAGCAACGGACAACTGAGGGTTAGTTATCCAAACAAATCATCTGCGATTTGATCATAATTAACCGATTGGGACTTTTTATCCGGTGCCCCTTTACTTATTCCGATGATACGATCCGAATAAAGCTTACTCAAAATTTTGAGCGTCTTGAGATCTTCAAAGGGACTGTGGTGAATAATATCCTGGAGGGTATCCGATTCATTAACGACTTTTAGAATCTTTGCCTCATCTGGTGTGATCTTTTCTTGACCCGTAACCGAGATAACCTCCACGTAAGCCGTCAGGGAAGGGAATTGTTCCATAAACCGCTTATATTCTTCTAAAATATCCAGACCTTCGAAGAAGATACTTTCCAGGGATTTTTGAACGTTACGACCCTTTAGGGTAACCCCGGTGTCAAAGCGAAATTTTCCTTCTCGCCAGGTTAGGAGCCGGTAGACGGCACTCTCCCCTTTGAGACGCTCGACCGTCGCATAGGTAATGTTTCCATTCTGGATGTAAACTTCCCCTTTACGATCCTCCCAGGCAACCAGAAGCCTTCCTTCCTTCCGGCTTAGTACCAGAATTTGAATGACTTCCCCAATATTAATCTCTTTCAGGTTACCCTCTAAAGCCGCTGTAGGTTCCGGGGATGGGATTGCTTGGGTAGCTTCTTCTTCCTCTTCTTCTACCGGACCGATGACCTTCTGCTTGTAGAACCGGGCTACGATCTGAAGGGTAATTCCATCATCCAGGGGACATGTCTCGATAAGGCGTAGAAGGGTCGGCTGACGGTTGGCTATACTCAAAATCTTCATCTCCTGGGAGTTTAAGGACTTAAGCTGGCTCAGGGATAACGTCTCGATCCGTGTTTCTAAAGAGGGAAGCTGGGTAAGCAGGTGTTTGTATTGATCCAGACGTCGAGAGCATTCGATGAGAAGGGTCTCCGTGGGAGTATGGATGTTTTGTTCTATTAAGATGGTCTGGGGATCAAATAAAAATTGTCCCTTATGCCAGAGGAGGAGCCGGTATACCGCCTTTTCCCCTTTTAAATTTCCGGTCACTGCATGGACCACATGACCTTGCGTAAAGTAAAGAAAGCCCTTTCGCTCTCCATACGTGACCAGAAGTTTACCACTCTTTCCCATCAGGGAGAGGCCTCTTAAAATCTCATCGATCCTTATTTTCTCCAGACATCCTTTAAACACAACCCCATCTTCCACTGTTATGGGAAGTTCTGCAGGTGCACTTTCCGGTTCCTGGACTTTAACAGACGGTTTAGAATTCGATTTTTGCAGTTCCTGGGTAATATGGAGAAGATCTTTGACCTTGCCTACAATCTCCTCCATGTTCATATCTTCCACAATGTGATCTCGAGAACGGGGGGTAAAGGAGATTTTTTCCCCCCAGGGATTCAATAAAATAAAAGGAATGTCCGCGGTTTCAGGATTACTCCCGACCCTGTGATAAAGTTCGGCTCCCAGTTCCGTAAGATCTAACACCACCAGATCGAACTTCTTTCTTTCCAGGTAAGAAAGACTATCGGGGATATTATCGGAAATGGAAACTGAAAACCCCTCTTCCTCCAGATGGATGTTCAGTAAACCGACCACACTGGGATCTGTTCCAACTATGAGGATATTATGATCCAGCATAGAACTCCTGATTAAGGTTATAAATTATAATAGGCGTAAACAAGACGAAGATCAAGAAAAAAATATTCTCAAACGGTTAAACGAAAGTAAACTCCCTTCGGCTGAGGGAACAAAACAATAATATCCCTACCACGATATAACTCACCATAATGGAAGTCCCTCCATAACTTACGAAAGGTAAGGTGATCCCGGTCATCAAGCTAAAATTGATAACCCCACCGATATTAATCATGGCTTGGACAAAAATAATCAAAGTACATCCCAAGGCAAGGATAAGTCGAAGTTCAGCCCATTTAGCATTCCAGGTATAATCTTTACGGTTTGCAAAGGCAATTCGGATCCCCAAAAGACAAAAACCAATATAAGCCAGGATGATCAAGAAACCACCCAACAGGCCTAATTCATGGGTCATTAAGGTAAAAATAAAGTCATGCTGAACCTCAGAAGGAAAAAATTCAGGATGTCCAGCCCCCAGGCCTGTTCCCCAGAGCCCTCCCTCTTTAATGGCCCATAAAGAACGAACAATTTGCTCACCCTTTGTGTGCAACCAGGGATTTTGCCAGATATTGATCCGATCCACAATAATCGAAGCGTATTTTGGTATAACGGCATTGATAACCGAGGAGAAAGTATTATACACGTAAATAATCAGGGTAAAAAGACTTATGATGAAAGCAACCTCAAATATCCGAGATGTTCCGACAAAGAACATGGCCATCAACACCAACGAATAGAGCATCAAAGGTCCAAAATCCTTTTGGAGAACATAACCAGCAAAAGGTAAAGATAAGGTTATTAGGGGAAAGATAAGAAATCCTAACCGTTGGCGAAGAGGTGTTTCCCATCCTCCGATCTTTTCTCGATATTTAACCAAATGATAGGTAAGGTAAAAAATAAACGTAACTTTAACAAACTCACTGGGTTGAAACTGAACCCCACTTAAAGTGATCCGCATGCCTGTTCCAAAGATAATGGGAATTGTCAATAAAATAAGCGTGATAATGAGCCAGAAGTGATAAGACACAAAGTTATTAAATATCAGGTGGTTAATGATCCAGCCCAGGACTAGATCCAGTTTGGGGGGTTTTAACAAGGCAAAGCTATCCCTGTGTACATCGACCTGAAGGGTTACCTTAAGGGTCCAGGTGGTTAAAACCATAAAAAAAAGTCCAACCGCCGAAAATAAAGCCTGTTTGCTGAACTCTTTTTGCGTGTTCAGATGAGAAAAATAACTCAAGCGATAGAGTAAGAGAAGTCCGGTTCCGTTGAGTAAAGTTATCAGGGGAAAAAGTGCATAATTCCGGTAATTGACCTGGTGAAGCATGAAAATAAATGCAAACAAATAAGAAATCAGGTACAGTTCAAAGTAACGATTCAGTTGGAAGTTATCTCTGACCAGGGGGTAGAAACCTATAAACAGTGTAAACCAGACCAGAATCGATAATAAAATAAATTTAAGCCGGGAAATCCAACGGGCCTGACCGAAGAATATAATAAAGCTAAAGAAAAAAATACTTATCAGAGTCAGGCTATAACTTCCCAGAAAAAAGCTATGGAACGAGCTTGGAATAGACTCCAAATTTAGCATGCAAATTCTTTCCTTCTTCCCTGTTCTCAGCTCCAGGCAGGGCCCCGGGTTGTTGACTTAAGAATGTGAAAAAGAGTTGAATCCTTCCGGTTATCCTCTGTGAGGTTCCGGCCTGGAAACAAGGTGTGGATGAATTTGATTTTTACCCCTGGATTTTCCTTATAAAAATAGGTTTTGTCAATGGGAATTTCGTATTCACCTTGAAGATTTTTTTAGGAGAGTTTCAAGAATTTTTGCAACTTTTTTATTTTGGCAACGTCTTCCTTGTTTGGAGAGATAAATCTCAATGGATGGTATACTCCTTGCGGGTTGGAAATAATCGCTTATATTAATATAGGAATTAGAAGTTAGAGAAGCCAAGGGTTAAAAGGATCCAGTTGGGCTAAGGCTTTTCTAGCATCTAAGATAAAGGAGATGAGATAACATGAAAAAGCCAGGTTTAATTTTACTGGTTATAGGTCTTTTGTTGTGGACGGCGGGTTGTGCCGGGTATCGAACGGAAACCGGAGCTGCCATAGGTGCTGGGGCTGGAGCTCTGGCTGGACAGGCCATTGGCCATGATACACAGAGTACTTTAATCGGTACGGCATTAGGTGGGTTAACCGGGGCTGTGATCGGAAATGCCATGGATAAATATGATCAGCAAAGATACGGTCAATACGGTAATCCAACTTTAGGTTATTCTACTTACAACCCCGGGGCTGGTTATTGGGTCACAGTTCCTGGTCAGTGGGTTAATGGTCAGTGGATTCCCCAACATCAGGTATGGGTACCCGCCAATCCGCGATAAAATTTCCGACGCGGGGATATAAGTCATAAACAATGCGAGGACATGGAGACGAGGAAATAACCTCCCTGTCCCCGTATTCTCGTGTATCTAATATCCTGCCTCTTTGTATTACCAGCCCTGGCTGAATCGATCTTCTGTCCAGGGATCGGCTGTATTACTATACCCTCTAACTTCCCAGTAACCCGGTTCATCTTCCTGGAGGAAGCGAACCCCGCGAACCCATTTGGTAGATTTCCAGGCATACCTTTTAGGAACCACCAATCGAAGGGGGCCTCCATGTTCAGGGGCTAGGGGCTGACCGTCGTGTTTGTAAGCAAACAGAACGTCCTCATCCATCAAAACCTCCAGGGGAAGATTGGCAGTATAACCCCTCCCATCATCGGTCACAACATACCGGGCTTCCGGTTTCGGCTTAACCAGATCTGCAAGATATCTGAAACTAACCCCTTCCCAAACGTTATCGAAGCGACTCCAGGTCGTTACACAATGGAAATCGCTGATAATAGTTACTTTGGGAAGTTGAAGAAACTCACTCCAGGTCAGTCGTATTGGGTTTTCTACAAGTCCGGTAACCCGGAAATCCCAGGTTTTTTCATCGAAGGTTGGAATAGAACCTACATGAAGTACAGGAAATTTCTCCGTAACCGTTTGGCCCGGAGGTATTCGTTTGGGATCTGTGGTTTTTCGAGACATAGTCTTTCACAGGTAATCTACTACAAAAGTACGAAGAACCTATTTTCCAGGATTCAACTCTTCTTTACTTTGTAGCTTCTATAGGGAATCGGCCATTCAGGGGAATCCTTTCAGTTTTTACAATTTCTGATAGGTTGACTTACTTATCTGTCGTTGGATATTTAGAATCCTTACACCGGTCAAGTCGGTTATCTCCTCAATAATCCTAAGATACCGTAGAATGTCAGGTCCCGGTTAAGCTCTGCAATGGCTTCGGTTAAAGGGATATTTTTCGGACAGGCTTTCACACAATTTTGATCGTTACTACAATTGACAATACCATCGGGTCCCATAATAGCTTCCCATCGTTCTGCTTGGTTCATTTGTCCGGTTGGGTGGGTATTAAATAACCGGACCTGTCCCAATGCAGCCGGGCCCATAAATTCAGATAAGGGATTTACCTGTGGACAGACCTCCAGGCAACAGCCACAGGTCATGCATCGGGAAAAGTCATAGGCTTTACGCCGTTCAGATTCGGCCATTCTGGGACCCGGTCCCAAATCATAGGTCCCATCAATGGGAATCCAGCCTTTTATTTTTTTTAGACTCTCGAACATGCGGCTCCGGTCCACCAGCAGGTCCCGAATAACCGGGAATTTGGTCATGGGTGCCAGGACAATGGGTTGATAGAGTTTATCGATCAGAGTCGAACAGGCCTGTCTGACCTGACCGTTAATGATCATCGAACAGGCCCCGCAGACTTCTTCCAAACAATTACAATCCCAGACAACCGGCGTTGTCTTCTGTCCTTGCCGGGTAACCGGATTTTTCTGAATATCTTGCAGGGCTATGATCACGTTCATATTGGGTCGATAAGGAATTTCAAATTCCTCCCAATAGGGTGCCTCCTCAGGTCTCCTTTGCCGTTTAATTTTTAGATATACCGTCTTTGTCTCCATGCACGATGGATTATTATCTGGTTAGGGTTAAGGGGGAATAGGGTTAATACTTCCTCGGTCTCGGTTTAATTAACGACACATCCACCGGCTCATAACTTAATTCAGGTCCATGGGGAGTGAAGCGGGCCTTGGTAGTTTTGAGCCAGTTTTCGTCATCCCGGTTGGGGAATTCAGGTTTATAATGGGCCCCCCGGCTTTCGTTACGGGCCAGTGCACTGATGGTAATGGCACGGGCGAGTTGAAGCATATTGTATAACTGACGTGCAAAGGGAAGGGAAGGATTTGCCCAGTTCCCGCGATCGTTTAATCCGATTTTTTTATATCGATCCAGGAGTTCCTGGAGTTTATGATCGGTTTCTTGAAGGTTCTTGTTATAGCGAATAACGGTTACATGCTGGGTCATCCACTCTCCCATTTCTTTGTGGATTTGATAAGGATTTTCAGGGCCATCGGCAGAACGGAGGAGCTGATCGTTTATTTGCTGCTGACGTTTCAGTTCACGCTCAAATACCGTAGAGGAAACACTTTCTACTCCGGATTGTAATCCGGTTGTATATTCCACCACGGATCTTCCGATGATCATTCCCCCGTAAAAGCAGGATAAAAGGGAATTAGCTCCTAATCGATTGGCTCCATGATATTGATATTCACATTCCCCTACGGCAAAGAGTCCCGGGATATTTGTCATCTGATTATAATCCACCCAGAGCCCGCCCATGGAGTAATGCATACCGGGAAAAATCTTCATGGGGACCTTCCGGGGGTCTTCTCCCATAAATTTCTGGTAGATTTCCACCACTCCTCCCAGTCTCGTCTCGATAAGCTGGGGATCCAGATGGGTGATATCCAGGTAAACCAGATTTTTTCCCTGGATCCCCAGCTTTAACTCGTAACAGACCTTATAAATAGCCCGGGAGGCAATGTCTCGAGGAACCAGATTTTTGTACTCTGGGTGCCATTCCTCCAGGAAATACCAGGGTTTTCCATCTTTATACGTCCATAACCGTCCCCCTTCGCTCCGAACGGATTCTGAAATGAGACGGAGTTTATCCTCTCCAGGGATGGTCGAAGGATGGATCTGGATGAACTCACCGTTTGCATAATAGGCCCCTTGTTGATAAACGGCACTGGCAGCACTCCCATTGCAAATGATGGAATTGGTACTCTTACCAAAAATATACCCGATCCCTCCGGTGGCCAGCACAACTGCATCTGCCGGAAAAGTTCGAACTTCCAGGGTCGTTAAGTTCATGGCACAGAGCCCTCGACAAATTCCCGCTTCATCGATGACAGCGGATAGGAAATCCCAACCCTCATATTTTTTAATCAGTCCGGCTGCCTCATACCGGCGCACCTGCTCGTCCAAAGCATATAAAAGCTGCTGACCGGTGGTCGTACCTGCAAAAGCTGCCCGATTGTATTTAGTCCCACCAAATCGACGCATATCGATCAAACCTTCCGGGGTTCGGTTGAACATAACCCCCATGCGGTCCAGCAGATCGATAATTCCCGGGCCTGCTTCGCACATCCCTTTGACTGGAGGCTGATTAGCTAAAAAATCCCCTCCATAGATGGTATCCTCAAAATGCTGCCAGGGAGAATCTCCCTCCCCTTTGATATTTTTGGCGGCATTGATCCCTCCTTGGGCACACACCGAATGGGAACGTTTAACCGGTACAAGGGAAAAAAGACTCAAGGCATATCCTTTCTCGGCCAGCTTAATGGCAGACATAAGGCCGGCCAGGCCACCCCCTACAATAGCTATCTTAGGATTTTTCATCTTCCGTTTTTCCGGCTCCAAAGTCACCAAACCCCCAAAACCCGGAAGGTATCACCCCGGTCCCTCCTCGAGATCAAAAGAACCTGAAACCTTTTCTGTCACCTGCCCGGTCTTTGCAGGGATTTGTGACTTTGTCACTTACGGTCTTATCCTTAGGGTCCGGTGTACCTCTGTTCAGGTGGATAAATCTTTATGAATTATATGAAGCCCAAAGGGGGAAAGTCAACTTTTATTTTCTCTGGAAACAACCTTTTCTAATAGAAAAAGCTTGACGGATTATAAAAGATTCGGTATAACTTTTGCTAGCATTTTATTCGATTTAACTTTTCTACTCAGGCCTTAATCGTAAAGGACGCGCCATAAAATATGAAGAACTTTTTAAAGAATATTCTCTTATGGATATCTGGTAAATCCGAGTTTTACCCCGAGCAGCTCAAAAAAGCCCTGGAAGAGCATATGGAAAGGTATATGTGGATATTACCTACAGAAACCTATGTTCCCCATGCCTATAAAATTCGATTGCATCCAAAAAATTTTCAACAACTTTCTCCAACACTGCCCCGTCTTCAAGAACAGTTGACGTATCAGTTGAATCAACGGGTATTGGAAAAAGGGTATAAACTCATCACCACGCCTATTTCTATTTCTTTTGTCGAGGATAGAACTCTTACCACCCATTTTGCCATAGATCTGCTTCCCCCGGTTAGCCCGCAAGAAATTAAACCGGCTCAGGAACCAAAAGTTTTACCTCCTTTCAAGAAATCCGGAAAAACTCCCGAAAAACTCCTGTCGTCTGCTTCTGTTAGTAAAAGAAAGGGTGAAGGCAGGCGGGTGAAGAAGGAAAAAAATCCGGAATTAAAGGCCAGAGATGAAAAACCCGGTTCCTTGAGACCTCCAACCGGTAAACCGACGGCATTCCTGGAAGTTTTAAGTGGGGAACCCATGAAAGGGAAGAAGTTTAGTTTGATCTTTCATAAAACCATCCTGGGCCGAAGTCCCCTGGCAGATATTCGCTTTCCCGCAGACATGTTGGATATTTCCGACCGACATGCCATCATCCACTATGACAAGGAACGCTATTATATCGAGGATGCCAACAGCAGCACCGGCACTTATGTGAATGAAACTTCCATAAAAAAAGTCAAATTGGAGCCTGGAGCTGAAATCAGAATCGGAAAAGTGATCATGCGGTTTATGCTGGAATCTTAAAGTTCTTTTCTAAGGTTTCGATATCAGAATAGCTGTAAGAGGGGCCTGTTGAGAGTCAAGCTTATCCTTCAACAATCAATCTTTGGAGAAGCGACCTGTCCGCCTGACAGGCTGGCTTGTTCAGGGGATCCGGAGCTAAAGACAGGGAAGATAGTTTTTATAAACAGATCACCCCGTTGAGGCTAAAAGGCCATCCAACGGTACTTCGCGCTTATATCGGGCTGCAAGTAAATTTCTTTTAAATCTTCTTGACTTTATTTCAATCCTTAAATACCCTAAAATACTAGCAACGGTTATATTGGATAACTGTTGCTACCCTAATCATTATCCCTCGTTTGCTTTGTTTATAATTATTTCTTTGTAGTTTTAGGGTGGATAAAGAAACCGCCCTGTTAAATACAGGAGGGAAACCCGAATTAAAAAACAGAGGAGGGTAAAGCGATGAAAAAAGATAAAGAAGAAATTCTGCATGAGCAGCAAGAACGCAAGCTGATGACACGCCGGGCCTTTATGAAGGCGGCAGCGGCTATAGCCGCCATTACTTCCATGGATCCTGTGGCATTTGCTCGAAATTTTGGTCCGGAGGCAGAACCCACACGTTATCCCGATCCGGATATTGTTGCCCTGGACAAACGGTTTAAAGCCAAGATAGGTAACACGCCGATTCAAAGGCTCTATACCGGTACCCTGTGGGCAGAAGGTCCGGCCTGGAATGGACTGGGTCGTTATTTAATCTGGAGCGATATCCCCAATGATGAGCAACTCCGCTGGATTGAGGAAGACGGTCATGTTTCTCGCAGATTTCGATATCCCTCTAATAACAGCAACGGCAATACCTTCGATTGGCAGGGCAGGCAGCTTGCCTGTGAGCACGGGACACGGCGCGTGGTCCGCTATGAGAATAACGGGACCATCACGGTCCTTGCCGATAAGGCCAATGGGAAACCCCTCAACGGCCCCAATGATATTGTAGTTCATCCGGACGGCGGAATTTGGTTCACCGATCCAGGTTATGGAGCTTTGGTCGGTTATGAAAGTAACTGGCGCAAAGGAAATACCGGCTCTCCTCAGCCTTTTCAAAAGGAAGCGGTCTATCGGATCGATCCCAAATCTGGAAATGTCGAGAAGGTCACCGACGAGATTTTTAAACCCAATGGCTTATGCTTCTCTCCAGATTATAAAAAACTCTATGTCGTTGATACCGGTGCCTCCCATTATCCCGATGCTCCTAAAAACATCAAGGTCTGGGATGTAGTGGATAACGTCAAGCTGGCCAATGGCAAAGAGTTTACCTCAACAACTTATGAAGGCAAAGCGGGTTTCGCCGATGGTATCCGGGCCGATGTGGATGGTAATATTTGGGCCGGTATGGGCTGGGTTGGCGACGGTTACGATGGCGTGCATATCTTTGCCCCCAATGGGGAGCGAATTGGAATCATAAGATTGCCTGAAATATGCTCCAACCTGGTGTTTGGAGGTACCTATCGAAATCGACTCTTCATGACGGCCAGCCAGTCCCTCTATGCGGTTTACGTGGAAACCCAGGGAGCCCATATCACCTGATGATAGATAGTCCCCTGAAGTAAAAACAGAAACCTGTGGGCGGTCGGTAGAGGATTCCCGCCCACGGGTTCTATCTTTTAACGGCATCTTTTTATACCCATCGGTTTTTCCGTCCCCCTACAGAGAGGCGAGTTTCAAACCTGCCCTGCCTGATAAACGCAATGGGTTCTTAGACTCCAGAAGATATCCTATTTTTTACTTCACTACAAATTCCACTTCAGGGGTTTCAACGGGATCGGTTTGTTCTTTCAACCACACCCTGGCCTGAGCTTTGTGGATTCCTCGGGACAGAGGCCATAGAAACTGGCGTTCCCCCTGGGAAGTCGAACCTACCAGTTGCTTATCCACGATCCAATCTACTTTTACGGCTTGAATCCCTTCGGGTAACTGGAAAGGAAAGGCTTCCAGCTCATCGGGAATCCGGGGATCCATAGCCAGTTGGAGCCCAGGGGTCGGGCGTAACAGGTAGATAAGCTCCAGGTCGTTCCTGACCGGTTTCCTTTCTAACTTTACCGGGGTTGTTTCCTCTTTATCCGGAGTTCTTTCCGGTTCATCGAGGGTTTCCTTCACCTCCCAGGAGGGGGCTGAATGCAAAGGACAGCGTTGTGCAGGCCTTTTATGGGGCTCAAACCATTCCAGAAGGGTTGGACAGTTGGGGGTAGCAAGTTGCCCGCTCACACGACAAATTTTAACAGGAGTGAGTTGGGGGCTTCGGAAAAGAGGCCGGGATTCTTCATACCGGTTAAGTTCGGCAAATACTCCACGTAATACCAGGGCAGGACCTGTAGATCCGGTAACCGCATCCATGGATCGACGATCCAGATTCCCCATCCATACCCCTACCGTATAACGGTAAGAGAAACCTATGGCCCAGGCATCTCGATAATCGGTAGAAGTGCCGGTCTTTACAGCCGTCTGAACTGGGAATCGTAATAAATGACCCTCCCCAAATTCCAACCGTCTGGCCTGGGGATCGGAAAGAATGTCGGCAATGAGCGAGCTGACTTCTTTGCCATATATCCGTCGGGGAGGTTCGGCTGGAACTATTTCTTCAAGGAGTACCTTCAGGGGACGAAATACCCCTCCCCGAGCCAGGGTGGCATAAGCCTGAACCAATTCAAATAACGTGACTTCTCCATTACCCAGCGCCAGACCCTCCCCATAAAAATCTGAAGATCGGGTTAAACTGGAGAAACCGAGTTCATGTAAACGTTCCAGGAAGGACTGGACTCCTACAAATTGAATCGTCCGTACCGCCGGGATATTGAGGGAGTTCCCCAAAGCCTCCCGAAGCCGGAGAGGTCCATAATATTGCTGACTGTAATTGTGGAAATTATGCAGTCCCAGACCAACAGGTTGTGACAGGGGAGAGTCTTGGATCAATGTTGCCGCCGTCCAACCTTTTTCCAGGGCCATGGCATAAAGGAAAGGTTTCAACGTCGACCCGGGTTGTCGAGGCGTAAGGATCGCATCGATCTGACTCCCAGCCGTGTCGGCCAAAAATGAACCTCCATTGACCCAGGCCAACACCTGATCTGAGAGATGATCCACGACCAAAATGGCCCCGTCGGTTACCTGTTGGGAGCGCAAAGTCAGAAGTCGTTGATCCAGAATATCCTGGACACGTTTCTGAAGCGAAGCATCCAGGGTGGTATGCAGACGCCCATTTTGTAACCCGGAGGTTGGAAGATCCAGATGACGGACATATTGGATAAAATGGCTTGCCTGAACTGGAAGAGTAGGTTCTCTAAGCACCAGCTTCTCCTGGAGAATATTCTGATACACGTCGGTGGAGATCAGTTTCGCCGTGTACATGCGATGGGCCAGGCGGGTGAGGGGTTTTTGAATTTGATCTGTACCCCGATTCAAATCCAATCGACTGGGTGCCCGTACCAATACGGCCAATGCCAGCATCTCCTTGGCACTGAGCGTATCCAGATCCCGATCAAAATAATCGTATGCCGCCTGAGCTACACCCCGTCGTTGACGGGCATAGGGAACTTGATTAAGGTAAAATTCCAGGATGGTAGCTTTGGAAAACCGTTTTTCCAACCGTGATGCTTCAATCCCTTCCAACCAGCGTGACCATAAGGTACGTGGACGCGGATGCAGCATGCGGACTACCTGTTCGGTTATGGTACTTGCCCCACGCACCGCTCGAAATGCCTTCAGATTTTGAACCCATGCATGCAGCCGGGCCTTCCAGTCCACACCCCTATGTAAATAAAACCGTTTGTCCTCGGCCAGGATAAAGGCCTGTTGGAGAAAGGTAGGAATCTTATGGAGGGGAATTATCTGGTGAAGATTCCAGGGGTTCTGGAAAGTAACCGAAAGCGGAATGCCTCGACGGTCTAAAACTTGAACCCTACGGAGACCCAACGTATCCGGGGTAAGAGATTCCGGCAGCGGAAGCAGGTCAACCCACGTTTTCCAGATAAACAAACCCATAGCCAGGAGAAGGATAACCAGAAAGAAAAATATTTTTCGTTTATCCATTATCCGTATAAAAAGGGTATGGAAGTGTGGGAGTAAAAAAATAAACTCCCACACCCCCATACTCCCACACTTCCACACCCCCCACACTTCCCTACCCCTATACTCCCATATCCCTCTAAAATCCAGATCATTACGGAGCCCCATTCACCCGCAACGTAGCCGGTATCCCTTGTCCGAAAACGTCAGGGTCATACATCTCTTCCGCGTGTAGAGGCATAACCGTAAACTCACCGGGTGCAATGGCTTGGGCTACGTAAGACAGTATATATCGCCCGGCCGGTAGATACTCTGAATAGAAACGCACAGCATGGTGGCGAAATTCCCGATGATAGAAGCTCCAGAGGGTATAGCCAAAATATCTCCAGTCATCATATCGGAAAAAGAAAGAATCCTTAGGGTAGGTAAAGGTGGCTTTGGCTGCATCTACAGTAGAAGCCGTTGCGAGATCCCGGTTGACGGGTTCCAGGCCTCCGGGGACCGGATCCTCCACCACTACAAAATTACGGGCGGCGGGGAGGGAGATATATAAATCAACCCGAACGAGTTCACCGGTTTTGATTTGCATGGGGTTTTGGAGTAAGACCCAGGCGCCGTTACGTTCTACGCTGTATTCTCGATAGACTTCGATGCCGGAGTTAATGGGTTGTACTTTCGGTTCAGAGGGGGAATAAAACAGCCGGGTTGCGTAGTAGATGCGACCCGTGCCTTCCCGATCTAAGGTAATGGTAGCCTTGCGGCCCGGATCGCTGGGTTGAAGGGGGCGTTGAAAGTCTACGGGCTGATCTCTAAAATCCTGGAATTGGACCTGACCAAGTTTTTCATTGTCCAGAAAGGCTTGTAATGTCAGTTTGGGTTTATCCTTCTCATAGACCCGGCTGAAATCGACCAGGGCATTCATACAGAACATATTTTCCTGGGTATTTTCCCAATGACCCCGGTTTTTGCGGGTTTGGGTAATCAGGCGGACGAGTTTAAACGGTATATCTCCGATAAGGGTGGATTTCGAACCGGCTTCTATTTTTTGATCCTCGTAAGCCAGGAAGGCACTGAGAATTGAACATTGGGTTCGCAAAGAGGATTCCAGAATACGTTGGAAACCGTCATCCAGGGTTTCTGTAAAAATCAATTTGCCCCCTGTTTCATTGGCATGGGCCCGGATCATAGTCACGACCTGGGACTGCAGGTTCAGTGTGCCGGGAACCTGAGTCAGGGCGATCAGGTAATGGGCTTTACCGAACAGGCTCATCTCACGGACATGGCCCTGATAGCGTTGCAGATCGGAAAGATTGATTTTATTGTGACCGGATAGAGCAGCAAGGGCCACGGCACGAACCGTAGAAGCCATCCCTTTAGAATAAAAGTCCGGCATCCCATCTTTACGCAAGAGTTCGAGTAAGTAGTTATGGAGGGGGCCTTCCACCTGTTGTGGAATTTGGTAACCCTTCGCCCGTAACCAGTTGAAAGCAAGGGCCGTATAGGCGCTCAGATAAGGACTTGCATATTCATCCTGTGGGATATAATAGGTCATCCCTCCATTGGGGGCCTGATAGTTGGCTGCCAGTTGGAGAGTCCGTTCCGGTAAACCCCGGCTCTCCTCCCAGTGGAAAGTATCCGAGAGATAGGGCTTGAGAGGAAGATAATGGGCAGCCATCACCCCCTTGGAAAGGATCTGTTCCCAACAGATATAAGGATAATCCCGCATATATTGAAAGGCCCCTTCTAAATGACCCAGGACTGTAGGTGCAGCCACAACACTCACATAACCGACATCTGTATGTATATCCTTGGGAAACTCCAGGGTTTCTTTAACTTCATTGGAAATCGTGGTACCGTAGGTGGCCACTGCCTCCAGGGCCTGACGTTTACGCACCGTTAAAGAAGCTTTTAAACCATCTCGATCCACATTATCCCCTGCAAGTACCCTGAACTTGATTTCACCCTCACCTACGGTTTGTAGAGGCATTCTAACTACATAGCGTTTATAAGGTTCGGCTTCCAGCCGGTGATGCACGGGTTCGGTAGCCTGAATGGGACCTTCCGCGGTAATGGTAACCTCCAGGGTTCGCTTCATGTCGGTACGGTTCATAATAGTGAAGCCGGCCTGGAAATTATCTCCTTCGGTAACCTGGTTGGGGAGGGCGGGACGTATCTCCGTAGCCTGGTTAACTTTGAAGTGGCCATCCCCCAGTCCCATCTGATCTTCGGGTGTTACTGCCAGGACAAACACCCGCCATCCGGTCAAATTATCCGGGAGCTTGAATTGAATGGTTGCTTTGCCGTTGGCATCGGGCTTAAGAGACGGATTCCAGTAGCTGACGAACTTAAATACAGAACGCAAATCCAGGCCCAATCCCCCATCTCCACCGGTATTGGCTCCCTTCTTCTCAAACTTTTGTCGACCAATCAACTGAGTGAGCAGGTTATAATTTCTCAAATCGAGGGGATCCGGAGGGTTTAAATAATAAAAACCGTTGTAAGGATCAAAATAAGCTTTTCCATGCTTAAGCAAGTCAAATACAGCCTCATCAAGCACGGTCACCGCAAGTTCTATGGGTGGTAAGGGCGACTGACTAGTCGTTTCTGCACGGGTACGGACGTATAGATCGACTGTAGCCACTTCACGGGGCTTGTACACTTCCTGTCGGGGTTTGACCTCGACCAGGAGTTCTTTATAAGTATCCTTCACCGGTACCTGAACATATCCCATACGGAAAGCAGGTTTGCCCAGATCCACCTGATTTTCATCCAAGGGTTTATCTACCCGCGGGGAGAGAACGACCACCGATAGATAAAAGCCCGGAATCTGATCGGGACCGATGGGAAATTCTACAATGACGGCACTATCGTTGAAAGTCTCGATCCAGCTTTTCTGTACCCCATAGCGTTCTATCGTGATGAGGGCTTTAGCTCCCGGATAAGGGTTCTGAACCAGGAAGCGAGCAGTTTCACCAACTTTGTATTCGCTCTTCTCAGGAAAGATATTCAACGTATTTTCCGGGGTGGTCTCCCACAATACTTCTCCTTTACCGACGGCCCAGCGTTCGAGGCTACTGCTGTGCTTACGGCCTTTAGTATCCGATATACTGGCCGTCATTTTGTAAGTCCCAGGGGCTGGAGGTGTAAATTCACAGACAACCGGTTTGGTTTCTGAAGCCAGTGTGCACCCGGCAACGGAGATCCACTCATGGACATAATTCGTCAGATAGGCATTACCGGCTCCTTTGACCCGGGCAGCTTTGGTCTGAAGATGTTCTACTTTGATTTGAATTTCTGTACCGGCTACGACAATCCCCTGTTCATTAACGACCAATGTCTGGAGCTGGACCGGTTTACCAGCGGCTAACACCCAATCTGCCTGATGGACGCCTACGTAGCGATCCCGACCGACATAGCCGGCCGTTGCGACATTGGCTATATCTTTCCCCCGATCATCTCGTACAGTGCTTTCAACCTTTAACTGACCGTAGAGAATCTGGGCCTGAGGAACGGTAAATTGGGTTTCCAGAACCCCTTGATCGTTCACAAAACCCTCGGTTTGGTATAAGGTTTCGGTATCTGCCCCCTGGGAAACATCAAAATAAAAACCTTTGGCTTGTGGGTCTTGGGGGAGTAAAGGACGACCTCGTACAAAAGCCGTAATACGCGCCGGGGCATTTGCATAGGGGCCACCGGCGTGGAGTTTAGCCTGCGTTGTTACCTGAACCGTATCCCCCGGTTGGAATAGAGCTCCATTCAGATCGGTGGTCACCCGAAAAGGAGCCGGTGTAAAGTCACTAACCAACACCCGCATCGGTTCCCAGGACATTTTATCATCGGGTTGCTTTGGGTTAAAGACGGCAGATAAAACAAAGCGATACCAGCCGACTGCCCCGGTCTGAGGCAATAGAAATTCACCGTCATAAGCCCCAAAGTCGGATAGAACCAGTTCCTTAACCTCGTGTACTACCTTACCGGTGGGGTCTATGACCTGTAAGGAGTATCCTTTACGAGGAGCCGGGATAAAATGTTCGTTACTTTGATCCCGTACGTAAAATTTGTACTGCACCGTATCTCCGACCTTATAGATTCCCTGTGCCGTCGTTCCCCAGGCCTGAATATGCCCATAACGGCGCCTCATGTCGGCAAAGATATATTCCTCATGGGCGCCATAAGATTGGACCTGGAAATCATAGATTAGAGGGACCAAAGCCATGTCATCGTCTTTCTGAACCCGTACAAACAAATGGGGTTGAAATTGGTCCCATTGATCGATTAACTTCAATTCCGGGTCTAGCTTGCCTGTACCGGCCAGCATGGCAATGCCGTCTGCATTGGTTACGGCCTCTGCAAGTATTTTCGGGTTCTCTGCAAAGGAGCCGAATTGATCTTCATAGACCTGTACGCGAACCCCTTCCACAGGTAATCCGGTATCAAATCGCGTGATCCAAACTAAAGTGTTGTAGTGTCCTATCTTAACGTGAACATCAAAGGGTGTGACCTGGGAAAAGAACCAACGCGGCTTGCCTTCCTCGTCGGTCACGGAAGGGGTAGTTTTCAAAGTTCCCTGGATGGCTCCGGAACCACCGGGAATCAATTCCCGTATCTTGAGTGGGAAGGGATAGGCGATGTTCCGTACCTTGTAAGGGGTAAGGGTTTTCTTCTGTTCCGGTTTTTTACCCTGGACGGTTAAGGTTTCGTAGCTCAGATGGATGGCATCTAGATTGGTTATGATGATAGGTACATGGGTTTCGACGTTTTTCTCTAAAACGGAAATGGGATGTTCCAGGTGATAATGGGGGGGTCGGTGGTTGGTAGCAAATTTCATAGAAATGGCTTCACTGAGCGGGCGTCCGAATTCATCCTGGATTTGATCTGGATCAGCCTGGAGATGATAAACCGCATTGGCTTTCAGAATGCCCGGCAGGTAAATCTCATATTCAGCTCCTTTCTGATGGAGCTGGGATAGACGAGAGTAAGAAACAACACTCTCCCACGGATCATAATCTTTTCGACCACCTGCCAAATCCGGAGTTACCTGCAAACCCGCCTTGACGGCTTCCTTGATGACCGGAGAGGAAAACGCCAGGCGGACACCCTTCACAGGATTGCATTTCATAGAAGGAGTCCCGACTGCACCCGATGTCTGGGGTTTCTGAAGAGCCGGATCCCCCGTGGCCGGAATCTTTATTTCCTCTCCCTGATTGGTTGTACAATGCACACCCAGAAAACGAAAGGGCGGAAAAGTATAGAATTCAACCACCAGCCGGTTCTCGACTCCGGGTTCGGGTCCTGACCTGGATACAATACCGGGCTCCACGTAAAGTTCTATGCGTGCATCTTGCGGCAGTTCCTCAAGAGGGCTTACTACCCAATCCAGACCCTTGCGATCCGGTGCTTCCCGGACAATTTGTTCCCCCCCCGGCCCTTCCTCCGGGAAGGTTTCTTCTTCCCTATTCTGTTCAGAGTCCTGGGATTCCGTAGCCCTCAAGGCTTGACGTTGACCTTTTTCTGTCTGGAAGTACAGGTGCCGGGACACGGAGTCCTGGGTAACAGGTTGATCAAAGGTAATCCGAATCTCCGGAGTTCCAGGAGATTTCCAGGTTTGAAACCAGGTATTGATAATTTTCGGACGTTGGGTGATAAAGGTATGGGTGACTTCTTCCGCCAGAGTAGAGCCATCTTCGGTTTTGATTCCAGGCCGTACAGTTATTTTGTAACGTGTAGCCGGAGCCATCGCCGTTTTCTCTCCCAACTGACAGGCTAAAGCAGAGGTATTCAACCACCGCCATTCACAGGCCAGATTTGGTTCGATGGTAATAGGAATCTCTTCGGCTTTCCGGTCCATCCGACCCACGGGCACGACCGGGCGATTGAACTGGAACACAACTTGACGACCGACCGGAACATCCTCTCCAGAAGGAGTGATACTCAAAAGCTTGAGGGGTTCCGGGTTTTTGTTAAACTGGGCGGTATCTTGTTGGGCAACGGTAAGAGTAAGACCGGATGAACCTCCAACGAAAAGTAAAACAATAAAAAGTCGTTTAAACATATCTGTATCTCCTGTAGATTTTATATTCTGATGGCAAGGGGTTTTCTTTCTGGCCGGAAAAAATCTTCAATTTAAAAAGATTATGGGCTAGGAAAAAAATAGGGTCAAGCGAAAACCACCGGATAGATAAATAATTTAATTTAAAGAAGGATGGTTTAAAATGCTTCCTTGTGGAAGCGTCGCCTAAACGGTCATACTGTGTAGAGTTAAATTTGATATTTTTCCTTCATCCCCTCCCCCCTCTTCCGAAGCTTCGGGAGAGGGGGAAAAAAGAACCTGTTATCTACATAAGAACTATTAACAGGTCGCCCCACCATGGCCGATATTCTTATCCTGGCGTTTATGGAGGTCAAGGGGGTTCTGGACCCCAAGTCTAATCCTTAACTGGATGCATAAGGAGCAACCCCTGCGGGCTGCTCCTAGGGTTCAGGGAGGTTTCAAGGGGGAAACAGTATTAGCTCTACAGGGACTGATAATCTACCGGAGTATCTATGTCCTTTAAGATCCCAGGAGAATCCACCTCAACTTCCAATATGTCTTCCCGGTAACGTTTCAGGATCTCCCGACATCCCACATCTCCGGTTAAAGATTCCATTTCCTGTCTATACTTTAAACTGAGGAGGACCGGGTTTCCTCGCCGTCCCCCATAAGTCGGTACGATAATACCGTAGGGGGTGTTGTGATAAGCCTGAATGATTTTGTTAAGGGATTGAGTTTCTACAAAAGGCTGGTCTGCCAGGGCAATGAGAACGGCTTCCGATTCCTTATTTACCTGCTTTAAACCTTCTTGTAAGGATCGGCTCATTCCTTCTCGATAGTAGGGATTCACAACGATCTTAAAACCCTTCTGGAAATATCGCTGAACTTCCGCCAGAATCAGTTCTGCGTAATAACCCAGGACCAGAATGACTTCGTCTACCTGAGAGGCGATAAGATTTCGCAAAGATTGAACCACAATCGGCTGGCCGTCAACCAGAAGAAGTTGTTTTGGCCGGCCCATCCGTTTAGATTCACCCGCTGCTAAGAGTATGGCTGAAACCATCTTTGACTACTTTTTTGTTTTATTTTCAATATGAACCGTGGGGCGATTGGCCGTCTCGGATACGACAAAATAATCCCACATGCCCCCTCGACCATGCCCGGTCACTCCACAAAAGAGCAGGTATTTCCCAGGTTTGTCTACCACAAAGGTAAAGGTATCAGATTCATTAGCATGGAGACCCTGGATTAATTTGACCGTGGTCGCTCCTCTGAAGGCAACGGCTCCGCCTTCTTCCGGTAGAGGATCGGTCTCTTTAATGATGGCGGCACTATGGGGTTTATAGGCACTTTTAGTCGTATATTTTATCTCGACCTGCCAGTTTAATGGGACCGTCAGAGTAAGTTCTCCTTCGTAAAAACCGTTGAAATTAAAAGTCCCATTGGCTCCATTATAACCCCCGATGATTTCAAAGGAGACAAATTTTTTTTCAGGATCGACGGTCATCCACTGGGATTTCCATCCCAGTTTTTCCAGCTCTGAGGCTTCTTCCCCAAATGTTATGGAGATTTTAAAGAAAACCGCTCCAAGTCCTACCCAAAGTAACATCTTTACCAAACGTAATCTCTGCCGGCGTTTTTCACTATTCATTTTTTTTATCGGTCTAAAAATCTAAAAATAACTAAAGTCGTTGCCACCTAATTTTTTGTAGCAACGACTTTAGTTTTTTAACTTAAACGAGCTGAATTTTATTATTTAGACAGGCCAAAAACGAAGATGGCATCCCCATAGGGGAAGCCCAACTGGAAATTTCCTCCGGCGGCTACCGCGATCATCTGTTGACCATCTACCTCAAAGGATATAGGAGCTGCATTAACCCCGGCTCCACATTGGAATCGCCACAAAAGTTTCCCGGTTTTTGCGTCAAAGGCGTTGAAATAACCATTTCCTTCGCCGGTGAAGACTAAACCTCCGGCGGTAGCCAGGGATCCTCCTATCAAGGGTTGTTCCGTTTTATGCTGCCAGACAATTTTTCCTGTATTCACATTGATAGCCGTGAAGGTTCCATACTGATCTTTTTCCTCTCCAGGAGCTGCAATAAAAGCACTCCCCAGCCAGAGCTTACCCTTTTCCAGGGGGGCTGTATGGACGATATAATGCATGGGTTGATGGAGTCCGGCAACGTAGACCATTTGGGTTTGAGGGCTGTAAGCCATGGGACTCCACTCTGATCCTCCGTTTGCTCCGGGAAGCATGCGGGTTCCCTTTTCGGTAGGGGGGGCAAACATATTCTCTTGAGGTACAAAGGCATCGGATTTCTTAATCAATTTTCCGTTGGTTCTGTCCAGAATATAGACCCAACCGGTTTTTCCGGCATGACCCACCGCTTTCACTTTTTTTCCTCCGACCGTTACATCAAATAGAACAGCCGGACTGGTTGCATCTAGATCCCATACATCATGGGGTAGATATTGATAATACCATTTCATTTCGCCTTTATTTACATCCAGAGCAACGATGGATTCGGTATACAGATTATCCCCCGGGCGTACAGAACCATCCAGATCCGGTGAAGGATTCCCTACGCAGACATACAGCAGCCCCAATTCAGGGTCCAGAGCGGGGGTCATCCATACAGAGCCGCCTCCGGTCTTCCAGGCATCTGCATATTTTTCCATGGCTTTCTTCTCAGCTTCAATGTCTCGATGTAAATCTTCCCCTTCTGGCGTCGTTTTTTTCCATTCTCCTTCCCAACCTTTCTCGGGAATGGTGTACCAGGTCCAGATCAATTTACCATCCTTAGCATCAAAAGCCTTTACAAAGCCACGAATCCCATATTCCGCCCCGGAGGTCCCCACAATGACCATATTTTTATAGACCAGGGGGGCCATGGTATTTCCATAACCAGCAGTAGGATCCCCGGTCTCAACGTCCCATACCACCTTACCGGTCTTTTGATCTAAGGCCAGAAGGCGGGCATCCAGGGTAGCCATGTAGACTTTCCCATAAGCAACTGCAACCCCTCGGTTATTGGGTCCGCAACAGAAAATCCTGGTGGGAGGCTCCTTATGTTCATACTTCCAGAGTTGCTTGCCGGTTCTGGCATCAATGGCAAATACATGGTTAAAGGGTGTGGTAATGTACATGACGCCGTCCACGACAATGGGGGTATTCTCAAAAGAGTGGACCACCCCCGTTTGAAAAACCCACTTGGGGACCAGTTTACCGATATTGGCCGTCGTGATTTGATTCAAAGGAGAATAACGCTGATTCGTGTAATCACGGCCATACATCAACCAGTTTTTTCCATCTTTACCGGCATTCAGTAACATTTCATCGGTGACTTCGGTATGCTTCACCTCTTCTTTTTTCGCCGTGGCCTCCTCTTTTTTCTTCTCGCTTTTCTTCACCTCCTCAGCAGAATTGGCCAGGGGAACAAAGAAAAAAGACAGCAAAAAGCATATCATACCCAAACTTAGGGTAGCTTTCATAAGTTTTTTAGGTTTAAAAAATTGCCTCCTCATAGCCCTTTGCTCCTTTCGCCCCCCGTCTTCTACTCCTCTCTTGCAGCGTGGGAGAGGGGTAGAGGGTGAGAACCTGAACGGTTAAGAAACAAAAGTTTATTAAGCTAAAAGATAATAATCACTTTTAATTTTTAGATTTTTTCTCCCAGGGATGTCAAGCAAAACCTTTTCTTTTTAACTAAAACCCTATATATCTTAGGTTTTCAAATCAAAGTCTATTTCCCTGGATAATTTGTCCTTGACCTGAAGAGGTTGAATTCCTAGAATAGGTTTAGTACACCCTTGAAATTTGACGGTAAGAACAGGATTCTGAGGAGTTAAGAATAAAATTCGTTTGGACAGATTACTCAGCCATAAAGGTACCAGGATATCAGGACCTGACAGGATTTAAAAATCGTTCTTACGGGTAAAGGGGTCTTGGTACCTTTGTATCTTTGTGGTTCATGGGAATGTCTGAGATTAAAAAATACAAACTTTATATTAACGGTCAATGGGAGGAAGCCGCCTCTGGAAAGACTTTTGGAACTATCAATCCCTATACGGGAGAAGTGTGGGCCGAGATTGCAGAAGGAGATGAAGAAGATGTTGATCGAGCGGTTCGGGCGGCCCGGAAGGCTTTCGAGAGTCCGGACTGGAAGCGATTAACCCCCACGGAGCGGGGAAATCTCCTGAGGAAACTGGGAGATCTGGTCAAGGATCATGCCGAGCGACTGGCACAGATTGAAACCCGGGATAACGGAAAGTTAATCCGGGAGATGCTGATTCAAACAAAACTTATCCCCCAGTGGTGTTACTATTATGCAGGATGGGCAGATAAAATCATGGGGGAAGTTATTCCTTTGGAGAAACCGAACATCTTTAATTATACACTCCGGGAGCCGCTGGGAGTGGTGGGGGCCATCGTACCCTGGAACTCTCCCCTTTTATTAACATTTTGGAAGATGGCTCCGGCTTTAGCAACGGGAAATACCATTGTCATCAAACCTTCAGAGCATACCTCTGCTTCCCTCCTTGAACTGGTTCCCCTTATAGAACAGGCTGGATTTCCGCCCGGTGTTGTCAATGTCGTTACCGGATATGGAGAAACCGCAGGAGCCGCCCTGACCCGGCATCATCTGGTTAATAAAATTGCCTTTACAGGAGGAGTGGAAACCGGAAAACTGGTAGCTAAAAATGCTGCCAATCACCTGGCTCGGGTCTCCTTAGAGTTAGGTGGGAAGTCTCCTAATATTGTTTTTCCCGATGCAAACCTGGATAATGCCGTCAACGGAATTATTGCCGGGATATTTGCTGCCAGTGGACAAACCTGCATTGCCGGATCTCGGCTCTTTCTCCATGAAAAAATCCATCAAGAGGTTCTGGAGCGCCTGATCGATAAAGCTTCAAAAATTAAGATGGGAGATCCTTCCAAAATGGAAACGGAAATGGGTCCCATTGCCCTTAAGGAACAACTGGATAAGATTAAAAAATATGTGGAGATAGGTTTACAAGAAGGAGCCAAATTGGTATATGGAGGTGAACCGCCTACCGAACCCGAACTCCGTAAAGGCTGGTTCTTCAAGCCGACAATTTTTACCGGCGTGCAAAACCATATGCGGATTGCCCAGGAGGAGATCTTCGGACCGGTCTTGAGTGTTCTGACTTTCCGGGATGAAGAGGAGGTCATTCGATTAGCCAACGATACTCCTTATGGACTGGGGGCCGGAATCTGGACCCAGGATATTCAAAGGGCCCACCGGGTAGCCCGTGAAATCCAGGCAGGAACGGTCTGGATCAATACTTACCGAAATATTTCCTTCGCTTCTCCCTTTGGAGGTTATAAAAATAGCGGGTATGGCCGGGAAAATGGACCTGAGGTATTGAGGGAGTATACCCAGGTGAAAAGTGTCTGGGTGGAGCTTTCCGGGACCGTTCCAGATCCGTTTGTAATGAGATAATCAACCCTAGAAGTCAGAAGTCAGGGTAAAAAATCTTCCGATTCTGATTCCCTGACTCCCGACTTCTCTTGTAAAGGAGAAAACCATGAAAAGTGTCTATATCCCCTGGGGGGCCTGGTATGCGAATACCCAATTCGAATTAACCTTTCCCGATACCTGGGATGTTCAGGTTGCAGCCATGAGGGATGCGCCGGATATCAGTGATGAAGCCATTAGGCAGGCTTTTGAGTCGCCCCTCGGGACTCCAACCATTCGGGAGCTGGCCAGAGGAAAAAAAAGAGTGGTTATCACGGCCGATGATTTGACCCGTCCTACCCAGGCCTATCGGTTCATTCCTTTTATCCTTCGGCAACTGGAGGAAGGTGGGGTTCATCGATCCCAAATTACCTTTGTCATGTCCTTTGGAGCTCATCGACCCATGACCCGAGAAGATCTCATCAAGAAGCTGGGGCGAGAAATCGTGGATAACTTTCCGGTATACAACCATCATCCCTATGAGAACCTGGTAAATTTGGGAAAAACCAGTCGAGGGACTCCTCTCTTCATCAACCGGACTTTCTATGAAGCCGATCTTAAAGTTTGTAACAGCTTCATAACCCCTCATCCCATTGCCGGATTCGGTGGAGGAGCTAAGGCGGTGTTACCAGGTGTTGCGGGCATAGAAACGCTTCAGGCCAATCATACTCCGGCCCTTATTGGGAAAATAGGTGGGATCGGATTTATCGAAGGAAATGAACATCGGGCCGATCTGGAAGAAGCAGCCCGAATTGTCGGGCTGGATGTAAGCATCAATGCAGTTGGAAATTCCCATGGAGGGACTTCGGGAGTTTTTGTTGGAGATCTGGTAGCCTCCCATCGTGCTGCGGTTTCCCTGGCCCGACAGGTCTATGCGACCAGGGTTCCAGAAGGTCCCATTGATATAGGGATTTTTAATGCCTATCCGAAAGACACGGAATTTATTCAGGCCAGCAATGCCTTCAATATTTGGGATAATCGCAGTGAGGATTTAATTCGACCCGGAGGGACCATTATACTGACCACGGCCAGTTCGGAAGGGCGTGGCTTTCACTCCCTGGGAGATACCAATATGCGGTTAAATATCCGCACCCATGACCGGGGTCCGGCCGGTAAAATGTTCGAGAACCGAAAGTTTATCGTCTTTTCCCCCCATGTATCCCCGGCAGATGTCTACGACCGCTACCCGGATACCACAATTTTTTGTAAAAAATGGACAGAAGTTATCGACGTCCTCAAAATGGAGTACGGCAAGGAGGCTCGTGTGGTTGTTTTCCCGTGTGGAACCCTCCAAATTAACGAGAAAACCCTGGCCCGAGTCAGGTAATTTTGGACCCGGGAGTTTGGAACCCGGGGACTTAGGGACCCGGGGAAATATCTCCGCGTCCCCGTGTCTCCGGGTCTCTGCCTCCCTTAGGGGGCCTGCGAGAATAGCCGCATGAATTCTTCCTGGCTCATGGGGGGAGTCAGGGCGGTTTTGAGATTTTCCTCTACATGGGCCCGCTGTTTCATGCCGACTAAAGCGGTTGTTACTCCAGGGGTAGAGCGAACAAACTGGATGGCCCGTTGGGCGTCGGTGAAAACGCCTGGAAAAAATCCATAAATGGTTGGGGGAAGATTGCGGGCTAATCGACTTTGGTAAATAGAAGCACTGGTCATAACGGTAATACCCAGCCGCTGTGCAGCCTCAAAGACGGACAGGACTTCTTCTCCAACAGCTTGATTCTGATGGGTAAAAGCTTCCGCCATGGCCAGATTATAAGGAAGCTGGATCACCTTAAAGTGATGGGTTTCCCCACCCACTTCCCTGGCCAGCTCAACCAGATCCTGTAGGGAGAGATAATCGGGGGCCTGGGGAGAAGTGCGATATCCATCCCAGGTTGCGGTACCATACCACTGGATTTTACCCCGGATAACATTTTCTTCCAAAACCTGGAAAGCTGCTTTCATGCGACGGTAAAACTCTTCCCGGGATACCTCACTTAACTGGGTTTCCGGGTTGTGGAGATAATAGATGTCCACACATCCCAGGCCTAAATTCTTAAGGCTACGATCTAATTGGTTCTGTATGTATCGCGGGGCTAAACAATGGCAATCTGCTACGATATCCTCAAAGGTGATGATGCCAGGCTTGACAAAGGTCTCCAGGATATAAGCGCGGGGATTTCGCGGAGGTTCTCCATCAAAAGGGATGAATCCGCCTTTGGTAGCGATCAGAACTTCTTCCCGTTTGAGACGTCCCTCTTTAAAAAGAAGGGATAAAGCCTGTCCTATGACCCGTTCACTCCGTTGACATCGATAATTAATGGCCGTATCAATGACGTTGCAGCCTAACTCAAGGGCTCGGATGATGGCATCTCGATAAAGAGTGTCGGTGGTAATATCATGGTGACCTAAGTATGTACCGAGCCCAATAGACGAAAGCCAGCAACCCTGATGCAGTCGAAAATGACCAGGTGCTAATTTCCCCGAAAAGCGTTTCTGATAGGTATCTGTACCTTCTGGAGTCGCATGCGAAGTATATACCATAATCGTATCCGATTCCTAAAATCTATGAGAAGCTAGACCCCAAGGCCTTCACAGACTTTAAGATCTCCTCTCCCATCCCCTATTATCCATAACCTCTACTCCCTTGTCAATGGTTAAGTAGGAATGGCTAACAAACTCTGTGGGTGGCAAAAGCTTGACTTGGATCCGGTTTCGTGTATAAAGTAAATACGCGACAAACAATTTCCCAAACTACTTCCCGAGATAAACCGTTTTAATTACGAAAGGAGGGAGTCATGGCCCTTTCACCAGAACTCATAGAAGAAGCTGTCAATCAGGTAGCCCAGAGTTATGAAGTTAAAAAACCGGTCGAAACATTTTCTGGACTCTTAGGAAACATGAGCCAGCACGATGCCTATCGGGTTCAGTATGGTTGGATTCGAAGACTCATAACCCGGGGACAAAAAGTTATTGGCCGTAAAATAGCTTTAACTAATAAAGCGACCCGAATCCAGTTCGGGATCGATGAGCCCATTTTTGGGCATCTGATGAGTCCCGGTATTTACCTGGATGGGAGTACCATTCCTTTAGATGCCTTTGTAAATCCTTTAGTTGAACCCGAAGTAGCTTTTTTATTAAAACAGGATTTAAAGGGCCCCGGCGTCAGTCCGCTGTCGGTTCTTCAAGCCACCGAGGGAGTTTTACCCGCCATGGAAATCGGGGATATTATCCTGCAAGGATCTCACTTCAAAGCAGTTGATTTGATAGGGTTCAATGCCCTTAATGCAGGAATCGTTTTAGGTCCTCAATTAACTCCGGTACAAAACCTGAATCTTCGCTTTGAAGGGGTAGTGTTGGAGGTCGATGGGGAGCTAGTGGCATCCGGGGCCGGAGCCGAAGTCATGGGAAATCCGGCTCATTCCGTAGCCTGGCTGGCCAACAAACTGGTTGAGTTTGATGACTATTTGAGGGCAGGGGAAATTATCATCTCAGGATCTATTACCAGCTATTTTAAAGTTAAGAAAGGAAATCATATTCGTATTACCTTTACCCGTTTGGGCTCCGTAAGTGCAAAGTTTATTTAGTAAATTTGCCCGTTAGCAGGGACATAATGGACGATAAACAAGGGGTGGAAAGGGGTTGAAGTGTGAAGGGGAAACAATGCTACATAAAAAGATACCTTTCAAAAGGAGCAGGAGACCCTCATCGGGATTGAAGGCCCTAAGGGAGAATCCCGGTAGAGACCTCCTGACGTTGGGTAATTTTTTAACCTGGAGTCCTTAATACCCCCTCCACCTGTTTATTAAAAATTGATAATTGCTTACGGAGACGGCTCCTCCACCCAAGGCTTTAAAAGCATTGATACGGCCATATCCGGTTTCGAAATCTTTTCCGAATGTCCCTATATCATCGGTAGAAGCCGCCAGGATGCGGCGGACCTGGCTACTGGAGAGAGAAGGATTTTTGGATAAAATCAAAGCGGCCACACCCGATACAAAGCCTGCGGACATGGAAGTGCCACTCAACCCCTGATAGCTATTTCCACGATAAGTACTGTAAATAGAAACCCCAGGAGCCATCACGAACAGGTAATCCCCATAATTAGAGAAGGAAGCGCGGCTGCCATTCACATCGGTCGCCCCTACGGCAATAACCCCAGGATAAGCCGCCGGGTAAACGGCCTGACTGGTAGATTCGTTACCGATGGCCGCGACAAGAACTACACTCCTGGAATTAGCATATCTGACCGCCTGTTCCAACGTCTTAGACGGATCGAATCCTCCCAGGCTCAGGTTAACGATTTGAGCTCCGTGGTTGACTGCGTAAACAAGCCCCTGGGCGATCCAGGCGTTGGTGGAGGCTCCAGAAGCATCTGCTACTTTAATGGCCATAACCCGACAGCTCCAGCATACCCCTGCGACCCCTTTGCCGTTATTACCCCGGGCGGCAATAATCCCTGCAATATGGGTTCCGTGCCCCTGATCATCCATGGGATCCGAATCCTCGTTGACCAAATCAGGACCCTTCACAATTCTCCCCTTTAAATCCTCGTGGTTATAGTCCACGCCGGTATCTAATAATCCAACCACAATACGGCTACTTCCGGTCTCGATATCCCAGGCTTCTACGGCATCGATTCCACTTTGGGATCTCTGAAGAGCATATTGCCTTGGAAAGAGGGGATCATTGGGAATGAAAGAGATGGTGTAGATATAATTAGGTTCTGCATATTCAACCTCTGCCAGCCTTTCGTAATCCCGGGCCACCTCCTCCGGATTCAGATCGCTTCGAAATCTAAGCCTGTAAATTCTCCATAACTCCAGCCCTCTGGGTGCATTACTCTGAATGCGAAAATCAGGAGCTTGGAAGAGCTTATCCATACTCCGAACGCTATATCTTCGATTTAAGCTCTCCAATCCAGAACCGGCACCCGGGGTCCCGGCCCGTAAGGAAGGTGATCCTTGGCGAAATCCCTGGATATTTGCATCTCGTCGTAACTTTATAATGATTTCACCTGGAACATATCGACCGGTTCCCCTGGATTGGATCCGACTCATGGGAACCGGAGCAGTTTGGGTAAATGGCGTGGGACTTCTCCAGATCGGTACTTCCGGTAGAAGAGGATTTCCTCGGACCGCAGGATTTCCTCGGACCGCAGGATTGATCGGCACTTGCTCTATTCGGGAGCTCAGGGCAGATTCCGTCCGTCTCCTGAGTTCCGGACGTGCCATTTGGGATAAACTTTGAAACGCCGTACTCGAAGGAACACGGGGTAGTTCGGCGCCTTCTAAAAAGCTAATATTCCAGATAAAGACCCCAACGAATAAATAAATGATGGGAATGAAAATGGTTTTAGTCTTCATGGTTTCCTCCTTTTTTATAAATAGGACACCTGAGAAACCAGAAAGTTTAGGGTTCAGGAGGAAAAATAATTGAAATCCGTCTTTCTTAAAACGTCCGATAGGGGCAGGTCGGACATCCTTTCATCTGGCAGAGTTCGGTATGGAGCTGGATGAGACCTTGATGGATTCGGGCATAACCCATCTCTTGCCTGAACGGTTCCGCAGAATCTTCTTGAAAGAGATTCTCGTCCATAAATCGGGTAACTTTGTTATAGGCCGGAGCCGGATAAGTCTGATAAAGTTGATGGATCCTTTCCTGGAGATGAGATCGGGACGTTTTTTCGGCATAGAAATACAGAATCGGAAGAAGAACATTAATCACCATTTCCCGAAGGGTATTACACCCGATGGCAAAGCGGATGGGAGGGGATATGCGGCCGCTAAAGCCATTATGACAGGTCCAGTATCCGGAAATGGGAACCCGAAGGCTTGCTTCCAGCTTTTTAACCGTCTCTACCCTCCAGGAGGAAGATTCCGGCGAATCTGTTAAGTGGGTTACGTAGGAGTGGATCCAGGAACTTGAGGGTAACTTTGCCAGTACAAAACTGAACCGGGCCAATCGACTGATGGGGGAATTAAGGGGACGTATTCTGAAGAATTGCCATTCTTCAGGCTGCATCTGAACTTCTGTCAGGCAGGGTTTTAACATTTCCCACAGGGAATATATCTCGTCAAGGTAGCTTTTCGTTTCTAAATCTAAGTTCTTCTGATCGGCTACTTTGAGGACAGGCGAAGAGAGGGAAGCCGGAAGCAGTCCTGCAGTCCCT
Organism: Candidatus Limnocylindrales bacterium; assembly: GCA_035559535.1. NCBI lineage: Bacteria > Bacillati > Chloroflexota > Candidatus Limnocylindria > Candidatus Limnocylindrales > Candidatus Limnocylindrales bacterium. The sequence goes on along the minus strand of DATMBG010000022.1, from coordinate 262,191 downwards.
AGAAGAACGGCCTGTAACCAGAGTACTTTACTTTCCATCCCACGCCGGGTTATAACATTCCGAAGAGATTCCAGGGGAAGAAGCTGTGCCAGTTTTAAGAAAGGTTTTTTATTGATGGGATATCCCAGGGCTTCCAGAAATCCTTCGTAAATAAGCTGATCCCAGCCGGAATCCGGGGAAGGTAAGGAGGTGGAAGAGCAGGGAAGGGTAGATCGTTCTTTTCTCCATTTTCTCTCTTCACCCTCCCGGTATCTTGCTTCAAAACGTCGTACTTTCTGCTGAAATCGCCGATCGGCCTTTTCTTGAAGGAGTTCCATCAACCTTTTCTTAGGAAGGATCTTAATTTCCTCCAGGCAAGCAGAGGGTATTTGTGGGGATCTGCTTCTCGGGGAGAGATAGGGTTTAAGGAGGCGTTGGAAATCTATGGGTTTCAAGAAGTGTTCAAGAACCAATGTAGGAACCGGTTGACCGTCTTGTCGGATAACGGGATTTTTTAAATCTTCCCACAATACTACATGGAGAATAACCTGGTTGTAATGGGGATCTTTATCGTGTCGGTGGGCATACCAGTCCGTAGTCCTCAAGTGAACTTCTACATCACCCGGCTGAAGTTGATTTCCTATGCGAAGGAGGGCCGATTTAAAATCGGGACCGGTATCAAAGTTCCATTTTCCACGACGAATAACTTCGATCTTTCTTCCATCTGTAGCGGTAAGGTTAATGGTTTTTAGATTCTGGGAATACCAGAGTTGGAGAAACCGGCGCTCCGTCAAATTTGCCAGGATTTCGGAATTCAAAGCTTTTAAATTCTCACCTTAATTTTAAGTTTTAAATTTAGAAAGACTCCGGGAGAGTTTTCGGTTTAGTCGGTAATGTAAACCAAAAGGTACTCCCCTGACCCAATTTGCTTTCCACACCTATTTTACCCCCATGGGCTTCGATGGCCAGTTTACAGAATGTCAAGCCCAATCCGGTCGAGTACTTCCGATTTTGTTCCCCCAGTTTGACCTGGCCGAATTTTTCGAAGATCTTTTCCTGATACTCTAAGGGAATCCCTGGCCCTGTATCTATGACCAGAACCTTAGCCTGGTCCTCTTTTTCTTCCACTCTAACCCATACCTTTCCTTCCCTTGGAGTGTGAATAATAGCATTTCCCACTAAATTCATAATAACCCGACTTATTATATTGGCATCACAAAAAAGTAATACAGGTTCCGGTGGCACTTCCAGATGGACCTGGTATTGATGCGCCAGATAACCCAGGGTTTCTATCGCTTTCTTGGCTATATTTCTCAAATCGCACGGGCTCAAATTGAGAGGCATCTCTCCTACTTCTAGCCGACTCACATCCAGGACTGAGCTGATCATTTCCATCAAGGTTGTGATACTACTCAGCACACGTTCTAAATATTGATTTTCTACGTCATCTAATTTTTTTCTGGCCGATCTCTGGAGCATTTCCAGGAAAAGTTTTATGCCTGTGAGGGGGGATCTTAAATCGTGTACGATCATGTGGGTCAAATTGTCCCGTAGGGCCTCTAATTCCTGGAATTGGTGGTAATTTTCTTGTAGACGGTCAAAAAGCTGTTTGGTATACACTGCATTGCGCACCCGGAGGTTGACGTCCTGGGTATCGATGGGTTTGGTAAGAAAATCATTGGCTCCTGCTTCTATTCCTGTTAATCGATCTTGACGATCGGTTAAAGAGGTTATGAGAAGAACGGGAATCGGAGCTGTTTGAGGATTTCTTTTCAGCCGACGACAAACTTCAAACCCATCGAGTTTAGGAAGCATGACATCCAGGAGGACCACATCTATGGAACCCTCCATGACCTTTTGTAAAGCCTGCTCCCCATCTTCTGCCTCGCTGACTTTATGCCCCTGGGCTTCAAGCAAGTCTCTGAGGAGGATGCGATTGTTTTCTTCGTCGTCCACCACCAGCACATGACCGGTTGGATACATGGGTGTACCTGAAGTAGTGCTATTCACAGTTTTCCTCCCGAGTCGGTTATTTTCCATTTTCCAGAGTAAAAAGTAAGCATGATGAATTTCAGATGGGTATTCTCATAGGGTACCTCTAAACCCTACAGAGGAAGACTCCAGGATAAGACTTAAGCTATTAAGCCCAGAACAAAAACCTTTTTACTCCCTGTTCTTTCATCCTGCAAGCCGTTCTTTTCACACGCTTTCAACTGATTCAATAAAATCGGCTATCATTTTCGGAAGTGTCCGGGTATTTATCGGCTTACTGATATACCCGGTACAACCTGCTGCCAGTATTTTCTCCCTATCTCCTTTCATAGCATGGGCGGTCAGGGCAACGACGGGAATATTCCTGGTGGTAGGATCCTGTTTTAGAATCCGGGTCGCTGCAAGCCCATCCATCCCCGGTAAACTGATATCTATTAAAATCAAGGCCGGTTTCTCGGTCTTGGCCAAAGCAATCCCTATCTCTGCATCTTCTGCCTGTAATACCCCATAACCTGCCACAGTTAAAATATCTGTAACCAATTCCATATTGATGGGATTGTCTTCAATGATTAACACTTTCTTACCAGACATGGATTTACCTTTGGTTCAAGCAAGTTCTTATCTTATCCAATTCTTGAAGCAAATCCTCCCTGCTGGATTTCGAAACGATTCCCTGTGCGCTCATGTTTAGCTGTTTGCGTTCTTCTTGGGTTAACTCTTTTGCAGTAAATATCACTATGGAAATCTCTCGAGTCTCCTCGTCTTTCTGTAGCTCTTTGACCACGTCAAATCCGTTCATTTCAGGCATTATCAAATCAACAATGATAATGTCAGGACGTTTTTCTCGGGCCAAACGAATCCCTTCTCGACCTGTATAAGCCTGCAGAGCCCTGTATCCTTGAGTTTGTGCGATGTCTGTCAATAGCTCGACCGTCTGAGGTTCATCATCGATGATGAGTACGGTGGTGACTTTCGTTCCCCTTGCTATTCTAGCTTTATTCAACACCTCGATAAATCGATCTCGGTTAACCGGTTTAACGAACCATTCCATAATTCCCAAACTGAAACCCAATTGTCGATCTTCGGTGATGGAGACGACTATTACAGGAATATCTCGGGTGTCGGGTAGAGATTTCAGTTCTGCGAGCACTTCTAGCCCATGCTTATCGGGGAGAAGGATGTCTAAGGTAATTGCAGCGGGTTTGAGTTTCCTTGCCAAATCAAGGGCCTGTTCGCCGTTGAATGCCGTAGCTACGGCGTACCCTGCCTCGGTCAGGTACTTGCGTAGCAGTTCGCTTGTGGATAGATCATCCTCTATGACTAAAACCAGGGGATATGAGTCGGATTTTAGAGGATCAGATTTGGGATAGATGAAAGCCGGTTCAGGAATAATAAGCCGGGATTTATCCGTTTTTTTGGGAACCTGCGGGAGGGTAAAGCTAAAGGTGCTCCCTTTGCCCTCGCCTTCACTTTCCACCCAGATCTGGCCTCCATGTAATTCGACCAGTTTTCGGGTTAGTGCCAGTCCTAACCCGGTGCCCTGCTGTTTGCGAGCATAGGAGGAATCCACCTGCTCAAACTCCCTAAAGATTCGTTCCTGATCCTCGGGTTTGATGCCAATACCGGTGTCAGAAACAGAAACCTTGATGAACCGGGTAGGGAAGGAAATCAAGGATTCCCTTTCTCCAACCTGTATTTCTTCTCCTGCTTCTAGCGAAGCGATTACCTTTACATGACCTCCTTCCGGAGTGAATTTAATGGCATTGCTGAGCAGATTATAGAGAATCTGCTTGAACTTTGCTTCATCCACCGTAACGGTCAGGGGGCTTTGCTCGACCTGGACGGTAAGGGTGATCCCTTTTTTATTAGCAAGGGTTTTGACAATGGTTTGTACATGATGGAGTACAGTCTCCACATCGACTTGAGTTAACTCCAGTTGGATGCGTCCGGCTTCAATTTTGGATAAATCTAGGATATCATTGATCAATTGAAGCAGGTGGCGACCACTGCTGAGGATGTTGTTGACATACTTAATTTGTTTATCGTTGAGCGGACCGAAAATTTGGTCTACGAGAATCTCTGAAAATCCAATGATAGCGTTAAGGGGAGTCCGTAGTTCGTGGCTCATATTGGCAAGAAATTGACTTTTAGCCCGGTTCGCAGCTTCAGCAGCTTCTTTGGCCATACGCCATTCTTCTTCGACCTGTTTACGTTTGGTGATATCACTGAAAACAGCCACACCGCCCCGTAAAATACCTTTTTCATCCTTTAAGGGTCGTGCCGTTACATTCAACCAAAGACCTTCTGGTCTTTGGGGGTGGCGCACAAATACCTCTATGGCATCCACCGCTTCACCTCGGATAGCCCGAGTCAGGGGTAAACTCTCAGGGGGGTAAGGTGTCAATGTATCGGGTAGATAGAGACCGTACTGGGTTGTCCATTGGTCAGGGGTTATATTTATTTGACCTATTCCCAGGATTTTTTCTGCTGCCGGGTTGAAAAACAGAAACTGACCTTTTTCATCGGCTACAATGACCCCATCCCCCATGCTTTCCAGGATGGATTGCAGGATTCTGGTTTGATTCCGCAGGGCTTCTTCCGAAAAAGCCAACTCGGTGGCACGCTCGGCCAGAGCCTCTTCCGCCTGTATACGTTCCCTCAACTCTTGCTGGGCTGAAGCATACAGTCGAGCATTATCCAATGCGATGACCGCCAGTTGGGCAAAACGGGTTAACAGGACTACTTCATCGTCTCCAAAAGTCCGATCCCCCTCAAGGTGGGCCAGACCCAGCACCCCCATCACCTGTGAACCAGACTTAAGGGGCACTCCCACGGCTGCCCGAATAATATCTAGATGGGGATCTGGAAAGCGGTCTGACCAGTTGAAATAATTATCTACAACCAGAGGTTGTCCTGTTTGCCAGATCCTTCCGGCCAAGGCTTGACCGGGCTTCAATCGAAGACCCTGAAACTGTGCAAAGTTCCCGGTCCCCATTTGTAAAATTATTTCATCTTTTTCCGAATCAACCAGATAAATAAATCCATGGGGTGTTCTTAATAGATCCCCGGCCCGTTTAACGATAAATTCAAGTAAATTGGATAACTCCAGACGATTCATCAAGGCAACCGTTGTCTCATGGAGAGCCGTTAGATAGGTATTCTGCTGATATAACTTTTCCTCCACGTGCTTGCGCCGGGTGATGTCTCGCTGGGTGATAAAACCGGCTAAAGTGACGATCAGAAAGGCCAGGAAACTTCCCAAAGTCACAGCGGAAATTGTATTTCTGGCATCGGTCTTCATTTCCTGATCCCGCTTTTTCAACAGGGACTTCTCTTCCTTCTCTATTTCGCTGATGATCTTCTGGATATCAGCCGTGATCTTCTCTCCCTCATGGGCATAAACCACCTGCTTTTCAATTTCCGACCCCTGCTTCTTTCGCAAGTCGATGGATTCCTGAAGCGAAGTAAGCTTTTTAGTAATCGTAAGGACCAGATCCTCAATTCTCTGTTGTTGGGTGGGATTATCGGCTGTTAATGCCAGAAGATATGTAATTTTTTGATTAACCCCTTTGACGGCCTGGTTATAAGATTCCAGATAATATTCTTCTCCGGTAATGATATAACTCTGTTGTTTAAGCCGGGCCTCTTTGATGGAGGAAAACAAACCTTCCAGATTTTCAAGAACTTCGTAAGTATGGGTCACCCAGTTAGCAGTTTCCATGAGTTTTACCATACTCCGATATGAGACTATTCCTATAAAAATAATCAACATCAGGGCTATACTAAATCCGCTACCTATTTTTGTTTCAATAGACCATTTCATTACAAACGGCATGAGCCAAAACCCAGAACAAAACAAAGAGGACGAAACCGTCTCTTTACCCAACAAAATAACTTCGCTCTGGTTGTCATGGGCAAAGACATTCTTAAAGTATCCGTCTCGAGGTGAGAAAATACTCCTCCTCAGCCCAGAATAGTATTAAAAGAATAGTATTAAATATGACTATATTTAAGGTTTACCAGGTCTTAAAATTAAATAGGATTACTGTTAAATTAAACCGGGACGATCCATTTTGTGAATGGGGTAAAGACCTGAAATAGGGGGGAGGAAAAGACCCCAGAGGGTAGCAGAAGACCTGAGAAGACTATTTACTTTTTATGATTCCCTTTGCAATGGCATAGCGGGTGAGACCTGCCACATCATGTATACTTAATTTATCCATGATCTGCTGGCGGTGTTTCTCAACGGTTTTAACACTGATGGAAAGCTCTCCGGCGATTTGTTTGTTAGATTGGCCTTCTGCAATGAGCTGGAGTACTTCCAACTCGCGAGGAGTAAGGATATTAACTTTCTTTTTAAAAATTTTTCTTTCACAGGTTTCTCGATACTGATCAACCAAAAGCCTGGAGATAGAAGGACTGAAAAAAGCGTGACCTTTTTTCACTTCTCGGATGGCCGTTAATAATTCATTGGCCGCAGTTTGTTTAACCAGGTACCCTGCAACACCCACCTGAACTGCCTGGTATACATATTCATCGTCCTGATACATGGAAAGAATGAGCACTTTGGTAGAAGCGTTGTGTTTTCTTATTTGTCGGGCTGCCTGAATTCCATTGAGTAAAGGCATCGCAATATCCATGACCACTACATCCGGTTGAAGCTTTTTGGTTAATTGTACGGCCTGTCTTCCGTTTTCTGCTTCTCCCACTACTTTCATATCACGCTCTGCTTCTAACAGGGCACGTAATCCCTGTCGAACTATGGTGTGGTCATCGGCCAGGATAATCGTGGTTTTTTGCATAGATAAGATCCAAAAGATTGCTTTTACTTACCCGTTTATCTTATCTTGAATCAAGAAGTTCCTCGCAAGGTCGTTCTATTTTTATCTATAATTTTTTAAGGATCCGGGGAGATACTATGGGTCCGGCGCTATTCTCGGGTTTTAGTCCGGCAACAAGAAGGTTTCATTCTGCCATAAAGGGACGTTATTAAATCTTAAAAAGGAATCTCCACCCGGATCGTGGTCCCTTTTCCGGGTTCCGATTCTACGGAAAACTCCCCATTCACGTATCGTACCCGTTCTTGCATACCCAGAAGCCCCAGTCTTTTCTCCTGCCTGGATAAGAACACCTGTTGGCCCATCCGGGCTGTTTTACCATCATCTTGGATGACTAGGCATATACGACCTTTAAGGTTCCTGATTCCAATATTTACCTTATGGGCCTGTGCATGCTTGGAGACGTTGGTTAAGCTTTCTTGAATAATACGATAAAGAACGGTTTTCCGCTCACTATCCAGTTTTTCCACAGCCGACGTAGTTCGAAGGTAAACCCGGATGCCTGTGCGTTCTGCAAAACTTTTCGTATAAGACCGAAGGGCCGGGATAAGTCCCAGATCATCCAATATGGCCGGACGCAGCTCACGGGAAAATCGATGGATACTTTCCATCATCTGGGCAACTAAATTTTGGGTGTCCGTGATTCTTTTATGGAGATTTTTTTTATACGGTTCTATTTCTTTTTTCATCATCTCCAGATTCATATTGATGGCAGTCAAGGCCTGTCCGATTTCATCATGAAGCTCGCGGCTGATTCGTTTTCGTTCCTCTTCTTGTAATCGCAAAACCTCTTTAGACAAACTCCGTAAAGTTTCTTGCATTTCACAGGCCTGGTTAAGTAATATCCGGTAATGTTCTTCACTTTCTCGCAAGGCCTCTTCTATCCGTTTGCGCTCAGCCAATTCCTGTTGAACGGAGGTATACAATCGGGCATTATCCAGGGCGATAGAGGCCAGTTCAGCGAACCGACTCAATATCATGATTTCATCCTCTCCAAAGGTTAAGCCTTCTTCCAGGTGGTTGAGGGTAAGGACCCCTACGACTTGTGAACCGGATTTGAGGGGCACGGTGACTACGGCATGGAAGATATCAAACCGAGGGTCAGGCAAACGATGAGGCCAGGTACGATAATCCTTTACAGTTAGGGGTTGACCGGTCTGCCAGACTCTTCCGGCCATACCTTCCTCCAGCTTTATACGGTATCCGATAAATTCACTGTTTACTCCCACGGCCACCTTCACTACCATTTCGGTTCCCTCAACCAAAAGCATATATCCATGTTGGGTCCCCACAAGGGCTCCGGCTCGGGTAACAATGGCCTGGAGTAAATCGGTCAAATCCAGCCGGTTTATCAATTCTATTGCAGTTTCATGCAAGGCTTCTAAGTAGGCATTCCACTGGCGCAGTTTCTCTTCAGTCCTCTTCTGTTCGGTGATATCCCGTCCTACCGATTGAAATTCGACCAGACAACCCTGATCATCAAAGATCGCTCGATCTACCCATTGTTGCCAGCGGATTTCCCCATGGGGTAACAGAACCCGATGCTCAATCACACCCACCGGATTTTCTGGATTGAGGGACTTAAAGTGTTTTTGGAATTTTTCGTAATCTTCCCAGGGGATTAAGGGCATAAAGCTACGTCCGATTAACTCTTCCCGTTTTTTGCCGAAATAACGGCAATAGGCTTCATTGACAAAGGTCAGGGTTCCATCCGGAAACCAACGACAAACAAGCTCCGTTTGCTCTTCAACAATAGCCCGATAGTGGGCTTCACTTTCGTACAGTACCCTTTCGATTTGTTCTTGCAGAACAGGGTGGGTTTTTGAAAACCCTCTGGAGGGTTTAAGGGAGTGGTCCTTTGTTTTATTTTTATCTTCCGTGGACATAAAGAATCCGATAAACTTTGCAGGCTATAAAATTGTTTTGAGGAGGCCACAAGGATCGCCCCTGCCGACCGGAAAGATTGCTTAACCTTGAGCGGATCCTCGCAGGCTTTCCAGGCGTTGTTTGGCTTCACTGACAAGATACCTGCGTTCCGGGGAAGTAGAAGCCAGCGCAATAAAGCGCCTGTAATTACTCATGGCTTTTTCCACTACCCCCTTTGTTTCATAGGCTTTTCCCAAATTGTAATAAATAAGTTGAGAGGGAGCTTTAAGGGCCAACGCTTTTTCCCAGGATTCAATGGCGTGATCGTAATCTCCAAGCTTTGCATAACAAATTCCCAGATGGTTCATGAGGGAGGCATCTTCCGATTCAATTTCTTTAAGTTTAAGCAAAATGGCCAGGGCTTTATCGAATTGGGCATTGAGTCGATAAGCTTCATAAAGGTTCCAAAGGGCTTTGGTTGAATCCGGCAGGTATCGGACGGCATATTCCAGGCATTCTACTGCTTTAGCCAAAACATCGGGTAAGTCGGGCGAATCCGGCGCCAGGAGTTCTCCTTTTTTTAAAAAAAGAGTTCCCAGATTAAAATAGGCTTTCCCGTATTTGGGGTCTAATCGAATCGCCTGTTGATAGGCCTCCATGGCCGCCTCGGGATTATTCTGTAGGCTATAGGCTAGGCCCAGGTTAAAATGCGCATCGGCCAGATTAGGCTGAAGTCGAATGGCCGTTTGAATCTCCTGGATTCCGGCCTCCAGGTTATTCTCCCGGAGCAATTCGATTCCCATTTTCAGATGTTCTTCCGGCGTGGAAGCATGTCCCTCTTGGGCCGGTTCTTGATCTTCTTGAGATACAATGGAAGGCTCAAGCTCCGATTCCAGTTCAATATCTCCCTGGGATTCAGCAGCACTCCCTTCGAGATCCATCACCTCCTCTTCAGAAACTTCTTCCAATTCTCCCAACTCATCGATCACCTGGGTTTGTTGGGTCTCCTGGATTTCTTCTTGTAACGTAGAATTACGTCGGGAGGATTTTTTTTGGTCGGTAAAGTTAAAAGAAGGGATCCAGTCTTCCTTATCCGACGAAATCGTTCTTTCGAAATCACCAGGTTGATTTCTCAAGAGATTATAATAAGTCCTCTGCCGCTTCGCAGACCTCAAACCTTTTCGGATGATGAGAAACTCAATCAGAAGCAAAAGAATTATAAGGAAAACCAAAATTACTTTCATTTTTTAAACATGCTCTAACCTGGCCTGTTTAGCCAAGAGGACTTTTCTACCGAAATCGTAAAAGTATACGATAACCTTTTGGTTATCTCCCTGCCCCTCTATATTTCGGACCACTCCTCTACCGAATTTAGCATGGCGCACTTCGTCTCCGACCTGGAAACTGTTGGACGAAGGGGCGTAGGAGGGAGTAAGGGGTTCCTGGCCCCTCCTATATTCCTGTACTTCTGGATTCCAGGTCCCCTGAACTTCAATCCCAGAAAGGGATACTTTTTCCAGAAGAAAAGATGGAATTTCCTCAATAAAACTGGAAGGTTGTCTCTGCCAGCCATCTGAAGCATAAAAGCGTCGGGAGTTAGCCAGGGTTAAAATGAGACGCTCCTTAGCTCGGGTCATACCTACATAACAAAGCCTCCGTTCTTCTTCCCGTTCTGCTTCACTGAGATAAAAGTTGGAAGAACCGTGATAATAGGGAAGCAAACCTTCTTCCATGCCAACCATGAATACAACGGGAAATTCTAATCCCTTGGCACTATGCAGAGTCATCAGGGTTACCATTCCCGCCTGGGCCTGGTAAGTATCCACATCGGAAGTGAGGGCAGCCTGGTCCAGAAAAGCCAGCAGACTTTTATCCGAGGCATTTTGCTCAAATTCTAAAGTAGCCGCAAGAAGTTCTTGAATATTTTCAATACGATTTTCTGCATCCAGAGGATCTTCTTCCTTGAGCCACTCTCGGTAAGAGGTAACCTCCAGGAGGCGTTGGAGAACCTGGGAAACGGTATGGGTCTCTGCATAGAGCTTAAGATCATCGATGAGCTGGATGAACTGATGGATGGCTTTTAAAGCCCTGGAGGGGAGTAAGTCGGTTTTAGCCATCTCTTTCATAGCCTGAAAAAGAAAATAGCCTTGCTGCCGCGCAAAATTTTCTATTTTCTCCAGGGTCTTTTCGCCGATATGGCGGGCAGGTACATTGAGGATCCGCTTGAGAGCCAGGGGATCATTTGAATTTGCAATAACCCGCAGATAGGCCAGTAAATCTTTAATTTCCTTACGATCGTAGAATTTAAGCCCGCCGACCAGGGTATAGGGAATATTGGCTCTTATCAGGCTTTCTTCAAAGGATCGGGACTGAGCATTAATCCGGTAGAGGATAGCAAAATGACTGTAATCCCGGGATTCCTGCCGATGAAGCTGAGAGATGGTTTCACAAACAAAACGGGCTTCATCGGATTCATTGTAAGCCGTATAAAGAAGTATCTTATGGCCGGATCCTTTATCCGTCCAGAGGCGTTTCTGCTTCCGGTTGCGGTTGTTGACCACTACACTCCAGGCTGCATCGAGGATGTTTTGTGTGGACCGATAATTTTGCTCCAACTTGATCAGTCTGGCCTCTGGATAATCTTTCTCAAAGTCCAGGATGTTTCGAATATCCGCCATACGGAATGCATAAATAGACTGATCATCATCTCCAACCACACAAAGATTTCGATGTTTTTGTGCCAGATGAGAAATCCATCGATACTGGGCATGATTCGTGTCTTGATATTCATCGACCAGAATATATTTAAAAAGCTCCTGGTAGTAGTGGAGCACTTCTGGGATTTCCTGGAATAGCTGAACGGTAACCATTAACAGATCATCGAAATCCAGGGCATTGTTTTGTTTCAGCTTTTGTTGATAAAGCTGATAGACCTGGGCAATTTTTTCATCTAGAAATTGAGTCGCCCGTTGTTTGTACTCTTCAGGAGTCCAAAGACAGCTTTTAGCATTGCTGATTCGCGAGGAGATTAATTTAGGGGCCAGGGTTTTTTCATCGATATTAAGATCTTTTTCACATTCCTTGAGCAGGGCCAGCCGGTCGGCCGTATCATAAATGACAAAGTGGGATTTGAATCCCAGATGGTGAATATTTTTTCTTAAAATCCGAACACAGGCAGCGTGAAACGTACTGATCCAGAGATTAGAGAGGGAAGAGACCTGGAGAAGAGATTTAACTCGTTCTTGCATCTCCCGGGCGGCCTTATTGGTAAAAGTAACCGCAAGGAGATTCCAGGGCTTTACACCTTTATCTCTGATAAGATGGGCAATTCGATAGGTAATGACCCGCGTTTTTCCACTCCCGGCCCCGGCTAAAATAAGAAGGGGTCCTTCGGTATGCAATACCGCTTCCAATTGTACAGGATTCAACTCTTGTTCCAGATTCATGGATCCATAACCTGTTGGCCGTTGTCTGCTGTCCCCTTACCCTTTCCTTTCAAGGGCATTTTTTAAAACCTATCCCCTCTAACTCCCCTTCCCTTGAAGGGAAGGGAGAATCAAGGAGCCCGGCAACGATCGGCTCCTCCTTCCCCCTTCCCCCCGTCCACGGGAGGAATTCCCCCGTGAGCGGGGGAAAAGGGAGCGGGATCAGGTTAAAAAACCTACCTCTGAAAGCACCCTTCCCCTGAAGGGGGAGGAAATGGCAACCTGAGTCGGGAATCCGGGGTAGTTTCCGGGGTGATCTTAAAAACAACGGACAACAGACAGGGTCACGCCTTTATAACCGATCGAACCAGCCTGAAGACCTCTTCCAGATCATCAATCTTGTTAGACTCTGCTACTTTCTTACCCTTCCAAAAGATCATAATGCGAGGGAGGTTTTTGACCATAAAATCTTTTCCGATTTTAACCAAATGGGGCAATCGACCTCCTAAGTCTGATTCCATGATGTTAACAGCATAGAACCTAAGTTTATCGTGATATTTAGCCTGTAACATCCCCAGGGCCTGCTGAAGTTCTTCACAGGGAGGATACCCTGCCAGATTCAGATTAACCACAACCGGGATTTCCGAATTAAGGATCTGGGTATTAAAAATCTCGTCCGAGAGGATTTTAATCTCCTCATAATCTTCCCCGGTCACCTCTTCATAGAGATGTTCTGCGCCCGGATGCTGATGGATGATATTAAAGATTCCGGTCTCTTCCAGCTCTTTAAGTTCAGTTACCAGATATTTCCGGATATCTAAGGGAATTTGGGGATAAACCTCCTTTAGAATCTTAATTTTCTCAGATAGATGTTTCAAATCTTTATAGACCCGGATGGCCAGGCTTTCGATATCAATCCACTTTTGAATTTCCTCTCCAGAGACCGGCATGACTTTTCTCAAAGAAATAAGCTGATTCAGGAGGTTCATTTCTCGGGAAGTAACTTGAGAGGCTAAGAGTTCTTCCAACAATTCTTGGGGATGATCGGATTTAAGAATTTCCAGGAGCTGTTTCAGGCTGATATCTTGACGAGATAAAGCTTCTTTGATCTCTTCAGAGGCCAGGGCGATTTTTACAAAGGAATCATACAGTGCCTGGGGAATACCCAGACTTTTGGCCAGAATTTCGTCTTTTTCAGACAGTAACTCGGATAGACGCAAAAGGTCGGTTTCTTGATAGAGAAGAACATCCATGAGGTAAAATAGCTCCATTTCTTCGTCTGTCAGCTTATCATATACCACGGCCATCACGGAGCTATAGCCCAGCTCATTCAAGGCTTTTAGCCGTCTGAATCCGGCAACGATTCGGTATCTGCCCTCTTCTCTTTTCAAGATAATAGGGTATTTTTGCCCTTGATCCTTGAGGGAATTTTTGAGCGTGGGCCAATCGGTTTTCCCCCTTAAAGCGAAAGGTGAATCTGACATTTCAATGTCCGAGAGATTAACTTTCTGAAGTAATCTCCCGATATTGGATTGCTCTGAAGAAGAGGTAGGCGACCCTCTTTTGGTCGTCATCCATTCTTCCAGGCTTCTTTTTAGGCCCTCCTGACTCATCTAAACCTCCCTTCCTTTTATTCCATCCCACCTTGGTCCATTACCCACCTTTTAATTCCTATTCATTTCTCCCCATGGAGAAATGAATCTACGACTTATTTTCTAAACTCTTTCTGCTATCATCTTTAACCTGGATTGTCAACAAGTTTATTAAAGGGTAACGAAATCTCCTTTGACAAGCCACGTCATACCGTTCCCTTTAGGGATGAGAAAATTCTGTAAGCCCTTGACTAACTCAGCAACAAACTCCTATCTTAAAATAGGAGTAGTCCTGCATACACGGGGTTAAGAGGTCTAACCCCCTTTACGGAGGAAGGGGGATCAGGTTTTTTCTCAACCTGATCAATCATTTTTATTCTGTTTAGATCTTGTTTCTTCGAAGAAGGTAAAAAAATTTATGGAAAAACAAAAGCGGCTTCATATTATTACTTACGGTTGCCAGATGAATGTCCATGATTCTGAGAAAATAGCGGGTCTACTCCAACCGGAGTACGAATTAACTCAAAACCTGGAAGAGGCGGATTTTATTCTTTTAAACACCTGTAGTGTTCGGGAAAAAGCCGAGCATAAGTTATACAGTAAGCTGGGGCAATTAAAATCTCTCAAAGCCCGGAATCCGGATCTTATTATTGGGGTTTGTGGGTGTGTGGCCCAACAAGAAGGCGAAAATATCCTTAAGAAGGCCTTCCATGTAGATCTGGTCTTTGGAACCAACACGATTCCCAAGCTTCCTCAATTACTCGAAGAACTTCAACAAAGCCGAAAGAGTTCAGGGCGTCCCGCGCGGGTAGTGGACCTTTCCAATATGGACTGGCAAGAGCCTGAAGCAAATGTGGTTCGAGAAAACCGCTTCAAGGCCTATATAACCATCATGCGGGGGTGCGATAAATTCTGTACTTTCTGTGTGGTTCCCTTCACCCGAGGTCGAGAAGAGAGTAGACCCAGCAAGGATATCCTCCGAGAAGCTCAACTGTTGGCCGATCGAGGGGTTATTGAGATCATGCTGCTGGGACAAAATGTAACCTCTTATGGAAAACGGGTTATCTCCCATGGAGAAAGAATTCGAGATGATCTGTCGTTTCCAGAACTCCTGGCTGCACTGAATGAGGTGAAAGGGCTTCAACGCATTCGATATACAACCCCTCATCCCCGGGATCTGTCCCAGGAACTGATTGCCGCCATTCGGGATCTCCCCAAAGTTTGCGAACATATCCATCTCCCGGTACAAGCCGGTTCGTCCAAAGTTTTAAAGGATATGAATCGGAAATATACAAAGGAGCAATATCTGGAGAAAATCCAGCAGCTTAAACAAGAAATCCCCCACATTAGTATCACCACCGATATCATTGTGGGATTTCCGGGAGAAACCGAAGAAGATTTCCAGGATACTCTGGATGTAATGGAAAAAGTCCAATACGATGGCTGCTTCGCTTTCAAATATTCGGATCGCCCCTATACCAAATCTCCGGAATTACCTAACCCGGTTCCCGAGGAGGTTAAGGAAGAACGATTGCAGAGGGTCTTAGATCTTCAGAAGAAGATCAGTCTCGAGAAAAATAAATCCTTGCTGGGGCAGATCCAGGAAGTTCTCGTAGATGAACTTAATCCTAAATTTCCAGGAAAGGTTACCGGGCGAACCCGAACCAATCATATTGTGACTTTACCTGGAGGCCCTGAATTACTGGGGCGTTTAGTCCATGTTGAAATTACAGAAGCCTATCCTTATCGATTGGCAGGTAGGTTAACTTCATCAGAAGTCAGAAGTTAGCTATGACTCCGGACCTCTGGTTTGGGAGTCAGTACAATTTTTAAATACCTCTTGATATTTAAATAAAAAAGATTTATAGTAGTAGTAGTTTACAGCTCTGCAGGGCATAACGACTAACCAGTCATCTAAATAAGGGGGATAGGACTTATGTATTTAGAAATGAAAGTCAAAGGACTTACATTGGATCCCTTAACCAATATGCCCATTGTTATTCTAAGGGATTTAGAAGATAAAAAGGCTCTGCCGATTTGGGTTGGGTTATTTGAAGCGAATGCTATCGCACTGGAATTGGAAAAAATCAGCACTCCAAGACCCATGACCCACGATCTGATGAAGGACATCATCGAAGGTCTGAATGCAACGGTTAATAAAATCGTGGTAAATGACCTTAAAAATAATACCTTCTACGCAACCATTCAGTTAACGACCAACGGAAATAAAATCGTGATTGACTCCAGACCCAGTGATGCCATTGCCCTGGCGCTCAGGGTCGGTGCGCCCATCTACGTTGCTCGAGAAGTCATCGAAAAGGCCAAAAGCATCGATATGAATCAGGAGTCGGAAGATACCGAAAAGCTGAAAGAGTGGTTGGAGAATTTAAAGCCTGAAGATTTCAGTAAATATCAAATGTAAATCCCCTACCCAGGAGGAAGAGGTCGCTAAGACCTCGTCCTAAAAGGGATTTGTCAGGTTTCCCTTTCAGAGGGGAAACTTACCTTATTCTCTCCTCCAGGGCCTGTTCCAGGCCGTGAGAGTAGATAGGTGGAGCCTACTCTCACGAACCAACATTGTAAAATGCGGGCTGCAGGTATAAACCCCTCGATGATCAGCCCGCGGGTACATACAAGGAAAGATGGCTGGTAGGTACGTATTTAGTACCGGCCTTCAGGATGCCCTACCAACTACCCCCATCGTCCCTGCGCATCAGGGTGGATAGGAAAAAGAATCTTAAAGCGTTATCCTACTACTGTAGAATCTTAAAGCGTTATCCTACTACTGTTTACTTAATTTTGACCTCATAGGGTTGCTTTCACTCCCCAGCTCCCCTCTCCCCAGCGTGGGAGAGGGGCCGGGGGTGAGGGCCACTTAAACGTTAAACAAAACTAAGTAAACAAAGTACTACTTGTTCCTTCTTCTTCTGGAAGTTTCTGAAAGATCCCTTTGTTCCTTAATTTACTGCCTGAATGAGCTACCCATCCAAGAAATCTGTAGAGGCATTTTAATTTTCATCCCTTCCTTTAAAGGGTATGATAAGACCGCCGTAAAACGGCTCTGATCCTTTCAACTAACTCTTCCCCGTTAAATGGCTTTGTGATATAATCATCGGCCCCCAGACTGAGCCCTTTTAATTTCTCGGAAATGGAAGTCTGTGCCGTCAACATGATGATGGGAATAAACATTGTATCTACCGAAGCACGGAGTTCCTCGCAAACTTCAAACCCCGTCTTCAGGGGCATCCCAATATCTAGAAGCACAAGATCCGGATTTTCTTTTTGAACCTTATCCAGGGTTTCTACTCCGTTGGAAGCTCGTATGATCTGATACCCCCGATCTTCCAGAATCGCCACAAGGGTTTCGCCAATGCGGTCATCATCATCGGCAACCAGAATCTTATAAACCCTTTGGGAACTTTCGGGGGGTTCCGGAAGTTTAGGAGTCCCGCAATAAGGACACAACTTCCAGTTCGGATCCAACTCCTTTTGGCAGGTACGGCAAAGTTCTCTAAGTCCGGGGGATTCCCCGGTTAAGCCTTCCTGGACATAGCAGACCCGGGCTATTTCGTCCAGGGTGGTGATTCCCTGTCGGACTTTACTCAATCCATCCTGCAAGAGGGTTGCCATCCCCTGTTCTATAGCTACTTTTTTTAGAATTGTTTCCGAAGTTTTATTTGAAATGGCAAGTTTTAGATCATTTCCCGGAACCAGCATCTCGAAAATACCGACCTGCCCATAATAGCCTATATTTCTACACTGCTCGCATCCGGTTCCTCGATACAGGGTAGAAAAGGACGTTGCCGATGGCTTGCCAAGACCAAACTTTTTTAACTCTTCAAAAGAAGGAACATAACTTTTTTTACATGCCGGGCAGATCCGGCGAATAAGTCTTTGAGCCAGGGCCAGAATGAGATTCGAAGCAACTTGATCTGGAGCTATTCCCAGATTGAGCAACCGGGTTACCGTCGCTACGGCATCGTTGGTATGTAAAGTACTCAGAACCAGGTGACCTGTTTGGGAAGCCTGGATGGCAATCTCGGCAGTTTCTGAATCTCGAATCTCTCCTACCAGAATAACATTGGGGTCCTGACGTAAAACGGATCGAAGAACACTGGCAAAGGTAACCCCCGCCTTTCTATTAACCTGTACCTGATTGATACCCTCCAGTTGATATTCAATAGGGTCTTCGATGGTAACGATATTCTTAGTTTTATCCCGGAGCGCATTGAGGCCGGCATAAAGGGTCGTTGTTTTTCCACTACCGGTCGGACCGGTCACCAGAATGAGTCCTTGGGGTTGACTTAAGGCCTGCTGAAAAATGGTCAGTTGAGTCTCTGACATACCCAGGCTGGCAAGGTTATGAAGGGCTGCTTTCTTATCCAGGATGCGTATAACCACCTTTTCCCCAAAATTGGTCGGTAAGGTAGAGACCCGCAGATCGATGGGCCGACCCGAGAAGTGGATGGTAATTTTACCATCTTGGGGTCTTCGCTTCTCGGCAATATCCAGATTCGCCATAACTTTGATTCGGGAGACAAGAGGTTGTTGAAATGGTTTGGGAAGCCGGATAGGATCTGAAAGGAGTCCATCGATACGGTATCGAATTCCCACCAGGCTCTCGGCCGGTTCAATATGAATATCGGAGGTCCGCTTTTTGATGGCATTGACCAGAATCAGATTGACCAGTTGCAGGATCTGACTTCCTTCGGTGGACTTTTCAAGTTTACTAAGATCCTCTTCTTCTTCGGGGTTTTGGATCACCTGAATTTTCTCTTTAGATTGAACTTGGGCCAGGATTTTTTCTACATAGTTATCCATATTGAAGTGGCGATTCAAGGCTTCCTGGATTTTGCTTCGGCTTGCCAGTAAGGGTTTAACCCGTAACCGGGTCTTAAATTCGATAAGCTGAATAGGCTCCAATTGGAGAGGATTTTCCATGGCCAGGTAAAGGAGTTTATCCTGGAGAAAAAGAGGGAAGACCAGATATCTTTTAGCTATTTCTTCCGGTACAATCTGCAGAACCTGGGGACTGATCATGACCTGGGAAATATCCACGTATTCGATCCCCCAGATTTCTGAGAGGGCCTTATAGATATCTTTTTCTTCGACCCATCCCTGTTCCATGAGAATTCTTCCCAAAGGCTTTTGTTCATGCTGTTGGATGGCCAGGACCCGATCCAGTTGTTCCGGGCTTATCAGACAAGCTTCGACTAAAACCTCTCCTAACCGCCGCCTTCGATTCATAAGGCACCTCTACGACGGATAACAAGGGTTAAGGTGATTGATTTAGAAGAATCCCCGAGGAAAAAGAGTTCCTGATAAAACAGCCTGGAAAAGAATAAATAGGAGAAGATAAGAGAAGTCAAGAAGAAAATTTTAGAGGTTGAAAAATAAGCCCTTCGGGACCAATTTTTTTATTATATCAGATTTTAAACCTGATAAAACTTAAATCTTTCAGCTATAAAGGCAGGAAGACCCAAGGACCCCTTTTGAGACGCGGAGACATGGGGACACGGAGACGCGGAGACATGGGGACGCGGAGAAATTTCTCCGGGTCTCCGGGTCTCAAAAGGGATCCTTGGGGGTTTGATCGAACCCTTGAAAATTTATGGAGAAAAAGAGACTACGCAGTCAAGATTGGTTTGGGCGCAAGGATGAGCAGGGAATGATTCATCGAGCCTGGATGCGAGCCGAGGGGTTTCACGAACAGGTCTTTCAAAATAAACCGGTCATTGGAATTTGCAACTCCTGGAGTGAATTAACCAATTGCAATGCCCACCTTCGTCTGGTTGCCGAGGCGGTTAAACGAGGTGTCTGGCAGGCAGGAGGATTTCCATTGGAATTTCCAACCATCTCCCTGGGTGAGGCGGTTATGAGACCGAGCACTATGCTTTATCGGAATCTCATGGCCATGGATGTGGAGTCCTCTATTCGTGCAAATCCTCTGGATGGAGTGGTTCTGTTATGTGGTTGTGATAAAACGACCCCGGCCCAGCTCATGGGAGCTGCCAGTGTTAATATTCCTGCGATTGTAGTGCCAGGAGGTCCCATGTTACGAGGAATGTGGCGCGGAAAGGAGATTGGGTCGGGAACCGATGTCTGGAAGTACTGGGATGAACTGCGGGCCGGGAGAATCAGTGAAGAAGAATGGTGTGAGATCGAGGGAAGTATTTCTCGGAGTGCAGGTCATTGTATGGTTATGGGAACGGCTTCTACCATGACCAGTCTCGCCGAAGCTCTGGGAATGACCCTTACCGGGTGTGCCAATATTCCCGCCCCCGATTCCCGGCGCTATGCTTTTGCCGAAGCCAGCGGACGCCGAATTGTAGAAATGGTATATGAGGATTTGAAACCTTCCGACATCATGACCCAGAAGGCCATTGAAAACGCGATTACCGTAGATATGGCAATCGGAGGTTCTACCAACGCCATTATCCATCTGATTGCCATTGCAGGACGTCTGGGCATTAAACTGCCTCTATCCCTCTTTGATGAGATTTCCAGAAGAACCCCCTTTATTGCCAATGTACGACCCTCGGGAAAATACTTGATGGAAGATTTTTTCTATGCCGGGGGGATTCCCGCCGTTATGAAAGAGATCTCCTCTCTGCTTCATCTGGACGCCATGACCGTGACAGGCAAGACGATAGGCGAAAATATTAAGAATGCCAGATGTTACAACTCTGAAGTTATTCGATCTATGGATAATCCCATCCATGGGGAGGGAGGTACCGTCATTCTTTACGGAAATCTGGCTCCCCACGGGGCCGTCATCAAGCAGACGGCTGCAGATCCCAAGCTGCTGAAACATCGGGGACGAGCCGTCGTATTTGAGAATTATGAGGAGATGCGTCAGCGTGTTGACGATCCCAACCTGGATGTGGATGAAACCTGCGTACTGGTATTAAAGAATGCAGGTCCCAAAGGAGGCCCGGGTATGCCGGAATGGGGGCAGCTACCGATCCCTTCGAAATTATTGCGAAAAGGGGTTGAAGATATGGTCCGGATCAGCGATGCCCGTATGAGTGGGACCAGTTACGGAACGGTGGTTTTACATATCTCCCCTGAATCGGCTGTGGGGGGGCCTTTGGCCATTGTCCAGAACGGAGACCTGATCGAACTGGACGTTCCCAACCGGAAGATCAATCTCTTAGTTTCCGATGAGGAAATTAACCGCCGTCTGGCTGCCTGGAAACCTCCAAAACCCCCCTACGATCGAGGTTATGAAAAACTCTACCTGGACCACGTCCTCCAGGCCCACGAAGGGGTTGATTTTGATTTTCTGCGGGCGACAAATCTCCAATAGTCAAGGGGACGGCTATACTTTTAGTATGGAAGTATGGAAGGATGGGAGTGGGGAAGTATGGGGGTATGGAAGTGGGGAAGATAGAACTCCCACACTCCCATACCTCCCCACTCCCGTACTCTCACTGCCGGAAAACTTGATAACTAGAGATTTGCAACGCAGTAACGACAGGGGATTAGAGGTATAGGAAATCCTGATACCTTGTTGGGATAAAAAAGAATATTTTGAGAAAAAAGCTCTTGTCAATAAAAAAGTAGCTCCTTCAATTTCATCATAAACCCTAACTACGTCCGCTTAGTCCGACTCGCCAGCAGTTGTCCTAACAAAGGATTTGCGGATTGGCATCAATCTCGCAACTATATTAAAGTTAGAATTGTAAAAAGTGTACTTTCCCTTACCATTCATACGTTATTATGTTTCCGAATAAAAATGTTTTAGAAAGCCGTAGAACCTTCAAAAATCTGGATACGCCTGTTTCTATACAAAAGATATTGATTGCTGGCTATCGTAAGATGACCCCCCAACAAAAGCTACAACGGGTCAACGAACTAACAAAAGCGGTTCAGCAGCTTGCACTGGCTCGTATTCGAAAACAATACGGAGAAATTTCAGAGCGAGAGCAACAACTTCGCTTAGCTGCACTTTGGCTACCAGGAGAAACCATGATACGGGTCTCTCACTGGGATCCCGAACAATAGGGCTATTAAGGAACTATCCGAAAAATTCGTTGATGAAGTACCGGTGGTTAAGTAGCAAAGTGCATCGAAGCCTGGTGTATCGAGATCAGGACTTTGTCGGATAGGTTCTAGGAGGATGCTTGCAGAACCCCTTTGCATTCCTCAGCGCGTTGCTGAGGTATTAAAGCAGCTTGATATCTCCTATACGGCAATGGAACGATGTGTTAGGCGTCTTGCAAGTTCAGCGTGATACACTGGATTATGAATATCTGAAGCGAGGAGCTCAATCTCGGGGAGTTTTCCAACTTTTAGAACAGGTTCTGAGAGAAGCAGGACTTGAAGATACGACCCCATAGGTCCATAGGAATTGAAAATAAATAGTACGAATATGGCCCCTCCAAGAAACCCAGCGCATATTTATGGCGATCGGTCCTGACCTAGTGTAGTCCATATTTCTCTAAACGGTAATAAAAGGAGGGGGGAGAGATCTTTAACAATTCGGCGGCTTTGGGTTTGCTTCCCCTGGCAAGTTCCAGGGCTTCGAGTAGTAACCTTTTTTCTGTTTCTTCTAACATCCTATCTAAACCGATCTCGGGAAGTTTAAGAGAGTCTTTGGAGAGCTCGATGGGAGAAAGGGTCTCGATGAAGGAGAGATGTTCTTTTTCAATGAGGGTTCCTTTCTCGGAGATGACCACCCGTTCGATGACGTTGCGAAGTTCTCGAACATTTCCCCTCCAGGGATATTTTAGCAGGATCTCTTTGGCTTCTGGACTAATCGCCGTGAAATTCTTACCAAATTTGGTACTAAAACGTTCCATAAAATATTCGGCCAGAGGAATAATATCCTCCGGACGTTCCCGAAGGGGTAGAAGGAAAATGGGATACACGTTCAAGCGGAAAAACAGGTCTTCTCTAAAAGCTCTCTGTTCCATCAGGTGTTTCAAATTTTTGTTGGTTGAGGCTATGATTCGAACATCCACTCTCACAAGCTCGGTACTGCCGACCGGGTAAAATTCTTCCTCTTCCAAAACCCGTAAAAGCCTGGTTTGCGCATCGAGGGGTAACTCGCTAATTTCATCCAGCAGTAGCGTTCCACGGTCCGCCAACTGAAATTTTCCCACTTCATTTCTCTGAGCTCCCGTAAAAGCTCCTTTTTTATAACCAAAGAATTCTGATTCTATCAAATCTTTAGGAATAGCTCCACAATTCACAGCCACAAAAGGCTCATCGGCACGGGAACTACGAGCATGAATCTCTCGAGCAACCAGTTCCTTACCGGTTCCCGTTTCGCCCTGGATTAAAACAGTGATATCGGAAACCGCTGCAATTTGTATTTGTTCCCTTACCTTTTCTAAAGCTGCACTAACTCCTATAAGCCGATACTCTCTATTTGTAGCCAGTTGCAACTTCCGACGCCGTTCGAGTTCTCGCTTAATCTCCAGGGATTCCAAAGCCCGGTCGATCTTTATCAAGAGTTCTTTGCCGACCAGGGGTTTGGTCAGATAATCATAGGCACCTAATTTCATAGCCTCGACCACCGTTGCTACTCGATCTACTGCCGTTAACATTAAAATGGGTATATCGGGCCAAAGAGTTTTGATTCTTTTTAAAGCTTCTATACCGTCCATTTCAGGTAATCGAATATCCAGCAAAATCAAATCTGGAACGGTTTTCCTTAAAATATTCAACGCACTCTCGGCGGACTCAGAAGGTATCACTTCGTAGAAATCTACAAGGAAATCCTTCACCATCTGTTGGAATAATCTGTCATCTTCTACAAGTAAGATCTTTTTACGAGTAGCTTTTTTCATAGTCGTCTCCTGGGAAAGGAAGTTTTATGATAAATTTTGTGCCAACTCCAACCTGACTTTCAACACATATTTGAGCTTGATGTTGTTCAAGAATTCGAGAAACTACGGCCAGTCCTAAACCGATTCCATTGGCCCGTGTAGTAAAGAAGGGAGTAAAAATCTTATCCAGATTCTCCGGAGGGATTCCTTTTCCCGTATCCTCAATTTGAACTTCTATAAGAGGGACCCGGTCGGTGATATCTTGAGGGAGTTTGTCCTGGGTTGAGCCGAAGCTTGCCCTGCGATTGGCCGGAGGAATTCGAAGAATCGTACGGATTGTAAGCTTTCCACCGGATGGCATGGCCTGTTTTGCGTTCAGAAAGAGATTAATAAAGACCTGGATCATTTGATAAGGATCTACAAGAACGTAGGGTTGAATCGGCATGTAAATTTTTATAATAATTATCCTGGCCTGTTCCAACTCGTTCTGTACCGAAGAAAGACTGCTATCTAATAGATCATGAAGGTTTACTTTCTTTAAATCGGGTATTACCGGGCGGGTAAAGTCTAAAATTCCATCGATGATGGCCTGGATTCGTGAGATACCTTGCTCAATATTGCTAAAAATAGTTTTATAAGCTTCAGGAATCGCCAGCCGGTCGGAAAGCCTCTCAAGACCTAAACGGATAGACGCCAGGGGATTACGAATTTCATGGGCGATGGTTGCGGAAAGCTGTCCCAAATCCGCAAGTTGTTTCATTCTCTGGGTCTTTTGTCTGAGATTCTTTATCTCGGTGACATCTCGAACCATTATTTGTACGGCCGGTTTACCCTGATACCGGGTAAGGGTAAGTATTACTTCCACATCGATGAGTTCTCCATCCTTTCGAGTCAGTTTCCCCTCCATAAAAGAAGATCGGGTCTCAGAGGTGGAGCTTATCCATTTTTCGATGGGATTATCATCTTGCCGAATGAATAAATCCTGAAGGCCATATCCCTTTAACTCAAATATGGCTTTATAACCGAAAAGATCCAAACCCGCCGGATTTACATAAACTATTTTTCCCTCCTGTTCGACAAAAATAGCATCCGGGCAGGACTCCACCAGGCCTTTATACCGATCTTCGCTTTCCTGAAGTGCTCTGGTCTGTTCTTCTATTTCCGATACCATGGAATTAATGCCTTTTTGGAGAAGGCCTATTTCATCTTGAGATAAGATAGGATCTATTCTTGTTTCCAGATGGCCCGCCTCCACCCTCTTTAAATAGGCCAGGGTATTTTGAATCCTTTTAGAGATAATCCAATGGAGTAACCAAACGGTAGCACAGGTTGTAAGTAGAATACAAAAAAGAGAGCCAGCTACAAAAACCATTGTAAGGATCTTTTTTTTATGTTCCAGTTGATCGGTTCCGGCCTTAATATACAAAAAGCCAACCATTTTCCCATCTTCCAGGCGAATAGGGGCTATACTGATTCGATAGTTCTTCTGACCTTCCGATATCTTCATTTCTTCAATCTCTGTCAGGGTTTCATCCAGTCTGTCCATGAACTTTATGTCGGGTATTTCCGTAATTTTTCGTCCCACATAATCCCCATTGAGGGAGTAAAATACTTTGTGGTTAATACCGATCAACAGGGCATCTATCAATGTTTCCCCAACCAATTGTTCCATGGTTTTTTTATCCTCTACCGATTCATAATTTAATAAACCTTTGCCCATGAGAATCCCCGGAATTTGGAGTTGTCGGTGAATCCTTTCATCAATCTCGTTGGAAAATCGATTAATATAATAAAAACCCAGGGCAAAAAGGATGATAGATTCTACCGCAACAATAACGACTCCTATTTTAAAGATTAAACTATCCTGAAACCTCTTTGTCTTTGGCATGTCCTTTAATTCAGCGTCTAATTTTTCTCCAATCCGGCTTTTACGATGACTTCGTGATATGCCGTCTCTGCCGTTGTTCGGCCTTCCAGGAGTTCTATAATTTTTTCGGATATGTCCTTCAAAAGGAGCCTGTTTTCCTTTCCTAATAAATACCCGGCATTGGAAACTGCCAAAACATTTTTACCGTATTTGGTTGTGATTCTATGTTGAAATTTTTCAAACACATCGGCTCCAATTTCCGGAGTGGAGAAATGACCTCGTAAACCCGTTGGACTTTTCGTATACCGTACCCACTTTTCGGCTACCTTGGGTGTACTCCAGAATAACAGTAACTTAATGCCGTTATCCCGATGGGGTGCATCTTTAAACACCGCCCAGGTTGGGATATAGCCACCGGGATAATAATTCACTTCCTGAAAAACGGGTAACTCAGCAGGAATCATCTTCTTCATTTTGTCTTCGGATATCTGACGCCAGGTATTGTACATCCAGGTTCCCCCGATCTGGAAAAGTACCTTATCCTCTAAGGCAAGATGCTTCGTTTCAAACCAGAGATTACTGGCATGGGAAGGGATTAAGGGATCATATTTCCCTAACTCTTCAAAGGCTCGAAAAGTCTTCAGTAACGCTGCACATTTTTCTTCCGAGGTTACCTCTTCTTTTACTTTACGAAAATCCCTAAGCTCTGAGGTGACCAGGCTTTGAAACAGAACCCCCAAGGAAAATGCATCCCTGGCCTCATAAAATGCCGCGATATCCACGTGGTTCTTCTGCCTGTATTCGTAAACCTTTTTAACATATCCTAACAGATCGTCGAAAGTCATATCTTCTTGCTTAATTTCTATTCCTATTCTTTTGGCAACTTCCGTATTATAAAAAAGGGCCCAATAGAATCCTTCTATAAAAGGTCCGATGAGTATACCACCGGTTTGATTCTTATAGATAGGGTCTTCCAGAATAAAAGGCTTCTGCGTTTCCTTAAAGCCATCCACCTCCTCAAAGTTAACCAGATACTTTTTTCCCCACTCGGCATCCCCCAGATCCTGGGCCACCAATTGATAAATTCCGGGATCCATCCAGATAACATCCCAATCCAGGTTACCTTTACGAATCCTGTCGGCATACTGTTTGGCGATTAAAGCCTTGCTACGATTTCCGAATATCTCTTGAGGGAATTTGAGATTAACCTCTATCTCCGGATTCAAAAACTCGAATTCCCGAGCTACTTCCCTTACAAGGGTTTCACGTTTATCCTGACCCAACCAATGTCCAATCCAATTCACGCTACTTTTGGGTAATATATCCCTTTCCGTAGGGGTTGTTGGAGTTTCCTTTGGCGCCACATAACTTTGTTTTTCAGACGTACTACAGCTCAACATTCCCGCCAGGGCAAGCAGTTCTAGCAAAAAAGTGACCCAGGGTTTCATGTCCTTCGAATAGAATCTAAGTAAGAGTGTGGAAGTGTGGGAGTATGGGAGTATGGGAGTGTGGGAGTGTAGGAGTATGGGAGTTCTATCTTTCCCACTTCCCTACCCCCATACTTCCCCACTTCCCTACCCCCATACTCCCACACTCCCATACTTTTAAATAAAATAGTTCTATGGATTTTGTCTAAATAGAGGTATACTATAAATATCGACTAGAAATTTACTTAAAGGGTTGAAGGGGTGTTTTTGCAACTATAAGGAGGGTGTATGGCACCGAAAGAAACGCTAACCATCACGGATAATCGTACGGGGAAAACATATGAGATCCCGATTACCCATGGAGCTATTCGTGCTCTTGATTTAAGGCAGATTAAGGTATCGGAGGATGATTTTGGGTTGATGACGTACGATCCGGCCTTTATGAATACTGCTTACTGTCAAAGCCGAATCACCTTCATTGATGGGGAAAAGGGAATTTTATGGTACCGGGGTTATCCCATTGAACAACTGGCCGAGAAGAGTACTTATTTGGAGACTGCTTATTTACTCCTCTATGGAGAGCTACCAACCCGATCTCAATATGAAGAATTTGTCTACATTATTACCCATCATACCATGGTTCACGAAAATATCCGTAAGTTCATGGATGGATTTCGTTATGATGCCCACCCCATGGGAATGTTGTTGAGTACAGTAGGAGCCCTCTCTACGTTTTATCCGGAGGCTAAAAATATTTTCGATCCCAAGATTAGAGAGATTCAAATTCATCGCCTCATTGCAAAGATACCCACCATTGCCGCCTTTGCCTATCGCCATGGAATTGGAATGCCCTACTCTTATCCGGATAACGATCTCTCCTATACCGGTAACTTTTTGAACATGATGTTTAAGATGACCGAACTTAAGTACCAACCTCATCCGGTTCTCGAAAGGGCTTTGGATGTTCTGTTTATCCTTCATGCAGACCATGAACAGAACTGTAGTACCAATGCCATGCGAACAGTAGGCAGCTCCCATGTAGATCCTTATTCAGCCGTTGCTGCAGCCATTGCTGCTTTGTATGGCCCTTTACATGGTGGAGCCAATGAAGAAGTATTAAAAATGCTAAACCAGATTGGCTCCAAAAGTCGGGTTCCTGAATTTATTAAGCACGTTAAAGCCGGAGAAGGCCGTCTGATGGGATTCGGACATCGGGTTTACAAATCCTATGATCCCAGAGCTAAAATTATCAAAAAGATTGCAGATGAGGTCTTTGAGGTAACCGGAAGGAACCCACTGTTGGATATTGCCCTGGAGTTGGAGCGGATCGCTCTGGAAGATGATTATTTTGTAACCAGAAAATTATATCCTAACGTCGATTTTTACTCGGGGATCATTTATCAGGCCATGGGATTTCCTGTAGATATGTTTCCGGTGCTCTTTGCCATTGCGCGGACGGTGGGGTGGCTTGCCCAGTGGGAAGAGATGCTTCTGGATAAGGAACAGAAGATCAGCCGTCCTCGACAGATTTACATAGGTCCACAAAAACGTGATTATGTACCTATAGAGGCGCGGTCTTAAAAAAGCGGGTGGTGGGCGATAGGCAGCAGGCAGTAAAGGGAGGCCGATAAGAAGTGTTTGTGGTCCGTTGTTTATGATCCGCTACCTATCCCCATTGCTTCCGGAACAGAGAGATATGAAGAAAAGAGTCGGATTCATCGGACTGGGAGTTATGGGAAGGCCCATGGCCAGAAATATTTTAAAGGCGGGTTTCCCTCTGACGGTTTATAATCGAACCCAAGAAAAAACCCGAGAACTGGTGTCCTCAGGTGCAATAGCTGTGAATTCTCCCAGGGCTGTTGGAGAGAACGCAGACGTTGTCATTACCATGGTTTCCGATTCCCCCGACGTGAAGGAGGTTATTTTAGGGGATCAGGGCGTGCTCCAGGGGGCCAAGAAAGGGACTATTATTATTGATATGAGTACCATTTCCCCTATGGTCAGCAAGGAGATTGCAGAACAGGTCAAAGCCAGAGGTTGTTACCTGTTGGATGCTCCGGTGGTAGGAAGTAAAAAGGCAGCCGAGGAAGCCAGTCTAGGGATTATGGTCGGTGGGGATCGAAAGATCTTTGAAGACTGTCTGGAAATTTTCCAGGCTATGGGGAAAAAGATAACTTACATGGGAGGCCAGGGTATGGGCGCTTACACGAAAATGTGTATCCAGTTGATGGTGGGGGCAACCATGGAAGCCGTTGCCGAATGCTTAGCCCTGGGTGCCAAAGCGGGACTTAACCTGAACGATCTTAAGGAGTGTACCCTGGCCGGAGGTGCTAAAACGGGTAATATGGAGATGCGAGGCCCTAAAATTATCAACCGGGACTTTGAAACCCACTTTGCCCTCAAACATATGTGCAAGGATCTGAAGCTGGTTTTAGCAACGGGAGATGAACTCGGAGTCCCCCTTCCCCTGGCTGCAACAGCCCTTGAAATGTTCAAAGCAGCCCGTGCCCTCGGTCACGGGGAAGAAGATGTATCCTCGGTTATTCATGCCATCGAGGCTCTGGCCGGAATTCGAGTAGGTGGTCATCAAAATAACCAGTTGTAAGCAGGTAGTAAACTGTTTACCTAATTTTGGCTCATAGGGCTGCTTTCACTCCCCAACTCCCCTCTCCACTCCCACCCCCTCCCTCCCCGTGGACGGGGAGGGAGGAGAGGGAGGGAGCTGGGGGTGAGGGCCAAGAGATGAGAAGGGGAATTATCGGGCCTTATTTCTATAACCGGCTCCCCCTATCAGATTCTGAGAAAGGAAAGATTTATGGGTGATGAAACCAATCTAAATTCCTCATCGATCTATTCACGATGGCCAGATCGTATAGATGAACTTTTGAACAGCAAAGGCTATACCCATCCTCAGTTGCTCTTTACCCCAACCCAACTCTTTACACGGTTGAAGGATCCCAGATTGTGCCTGATCGATGTTCGATTGTCCCACGAGTTCGCCCGGGGACATATCCCGGGAGCCATCCATTTTGATCTTTACGGAATCAGTCTTATCGATACAGGCCCTGAGGCTTCTCGGGCCTTCATGTGGATGTATCAGTACCTCCTTCAACATCGAGGGGTCGATTTCGATAAAACGGTTGTTTTTTATGAGAATATCAGCGGTATGAAAGCTGCCCGTGGGTTTTGGTTTCTGGAATACTTCGGCCATGAAGATGTGCATGTCCTGGATGGCGGATTTAACGCCTGGGTTGCAGCCGGTTATCCTGTAACGACAGAAGTGACAGAGCCTAAGGCGTCTCATTTCCAGGCCAGACCCAAACCTGAGCTTTTCTGGAATGCCGAGGAAGTTCTCAAACACCTCCACGATCCTGATACCGTAATTCTGGATACGAGGAGTGAGGAGGAGTATTACGCTCGTAACGTACGTGCTGCCCGTGGAGGGGCTATTCCGGGGGCAGTCCACCTGGAATGGACCCATAACCTGGATGAAAAAGGGGCCTTCAAACCCGCCGACGAATTAAAAGCCATGTATGAAGCTGCCGGTGTGACCCCGGAGAAAGATATCGTCTCGTATTGCCAGGGTGGATACCGTTCTTCCCACGCCTATTTAGCTTTGCGACTCATCGGTTATCCGAAGCTCCACAACTACATAGGGTCGTGGAAAGAGTGGGGAGATCGGCTGGATCTGCCCATCGAGATTCCAAAACCATAGGAAAGTATGCATAGGATGGGTTATGCCCTTCAGAAGGAGAGGGATCATGCCTAATCGTAGCCGAGACTGGTTGAATCAAGCGTTGCGAGATTTAGAACAGGCTGAAGATTCCCGCCGGGCGGAGCGTCATGAGTGGGCATGCTTTGCTGCTCAACAATCTGCAGAAAAAGCTGTGAAGGCTTTACACCTTTACCTGGGACAGGAAGCCTGGGGACACGCAATAGCCAGACTCCTTCAAGAGTTACCGGCAACTGTGCCCGTTCCCCAAGGGCTGGTGGAGAAAGGGCGCTTTCTTGATAATTTTTACATACCTTCCCGTTATCCCAATGGGCATCCCGAGGGAGCACCCTTTGAACATTATGGTCCCCTACAAAGCGAAGAGGCGATTCGATATGCCCGTGAGATCCTTGAATTCGTCCGTTTTCAAATGGCCTGACGCTGAAATGGTCGACCGGGCCATACGTTCCTGGGCCGAAAAGATTGTACAAAGTCGAAAAGAAATATTACAGATAGGTTATTTTGGTTCCTATGCCCGTGGGGATTGGGGGGTAGGAAGTGATCTTGATTTGATTGTTATCCTGGAAAGTTCAGACCAACCCTTTGAGAAACGCACGCTTACATGGGATACCGGGGAACTTCCCGTGCCGGTGGATCTTTTGGTTTATACCAGGGAGGAATGGAAAAAACTCGGTCAGGAAGGAAGAAGGTTTTACCAAACGGTGATGAAAGAAGCAATCTGGGTTTATACCAGACCTGGCTTTACTTCTTTTTCGGTAAAGACAGAAATAAAAGAAATTCCAGATAAGAATGGCCTCTAATACCCATTCCTTCCAGGTAAATGGATTTTCATCCCTGGGACGGCCCGGGTCATGTTTTAATGGGGAAAGGGTATAAGATCCTGCTTGTAAATCCTCCTATTTACGATTTCTCTGCTTACGATTTCTGGCTGAAACCCTATGGACTCCTTCGGGTGGCAGGTTATCTCCGTGGAAAAGGGGAGCTTCGTCTCTTTGATTACCTGGATCGCTTTCATCCCCAGGTACCGAATTCTAAAAGACTTCGCTCCGATCCCTGGGGACGGGGGCAATTTTATTCAGAGATAATTCCAAGACCCGCTCCGTTTTCTCAAATTCCAAGGAATTACCGTCGGTTTGGACTTCCAAGGAAATACTTTCAAACCTTTTTAATGCAAGAGGGTCCTTTTGATTTCGCTCTGGTTCAGACCGTAATGACCTACTGGTATTTGGGAGTCCGGGAGGTCATTGAGGATATCCGAACCTTCTCACCCCAAACCAAAATTGTACTGGGAGGAGTTTACGCAACCCTCTGTCCACAACACGCCCAGGGTCTGGGAGCCGACCTGGTCATCGATGGGTTGGAGCTGGAGCCGCTGTGGCGCTTTTTAAAGATAGCTCCAGATCTGCAAGAACTTCCGTTTTGGGAAGGGTACGAAAATTTAAAGGTAGGGGTTTTAAAACTGGCCGATGGATGCCCTTTTCGTTGTACGTACTGTTCGGTACCGCAAGTTTATCCTAAGTTTCAAGGTCGATCCCTGGAATATTCTCTGGCAGAACTTGATTTCCTTCATCAACGTGAAGTTCAGAATGTGGTCTTTTATGATGATGCCCTCCTTTTTCGGTCCGACAAAATATTGATTCCGTTCTTGCAGCAGGTTCTGAAGAAGGAGAGAGAAGTTTACTTCCATACCCCCAATGCCCTCAATGCACGGTTTATTACCAAAGAGCTGGCAAAGCTCATGATTCAGGCAGGTTTTAAGACATTTTATCTCGGATTTGAGAGTAGCGCCTACGAATGGCAACGGCGAACAGGAGGAAAGGTTTATTCCGAAGAACTGATTCGGGCCGTAGATAACCTGACCTGGGCAGGAGCCGACTTGAACCACATCACCGCGTACCTTATCATTGCCCACCCACAAGCAGATCAACAGCATGTTGAGGCTTCCATGTATTTTGCCCATAGCCTGGGGATTCGATTGATGTTATCGGAATTTTCACCGATTCCTGGGACTCCAGATGGAGAGTCGTGCCGTCCATGGGTCGATCTGGATGAGCCTTTATGGCATAATAAGACGGTATTCTCCAGCCGTTTTTTAGGCGAAGCAGAGGTAAATCGGTTGAAAGGGTTGTGTAATCAGCTCAATCAAAGACTGGAAAACTCCTTGCAAGATCTATAGGATTCTTTACCTTGCAGGGTACCGAGAGTGAATTAGCCCGAACTTGCACAGGCTATGGACGGTTCTACAAACAGTAAGGGAATACCGCCCAGGCTCGGAAATATTTAACCAAAGCCCTGGAAATCTTTGAACAGTTAGGTACTTGGATAGAGCCGGATAGGGCCAAACGGGAGCTGGCCAGGCTATAGACTGGTATCCTGTCCTCACCCTACCTCATCACCCTACGAACCAGGATAGGAAGGTTAGCCCCAGCGGGGCGACCTGTTTAAAGGATGTTGCTTCTGAAAGTCTTTTGAAATGAAAGATGATGTTATCAGTTTCGACTTTCCATAAAATTATCACACAGCCCTTGACAATTCTCCTTTATAAGGTATGGTTTACATAGAATCCATGTATTTTGAAGGAAGATTTATGGCATTATAGGATCCTTGATTTTCCGGCTGGATAATAAACTGCTTTTGAAAATGGAACCCCATCCTTCCAAACAAAGCTCTCAAGCTCCATCCCCAGGGTTGCTGAGTAAAACTTTCAGAAAATCGGGTACCTGGGTCGTTATGGGTATATTACTTATTGCATTGATCATTGGGGCCAGTCTGTTAATCGTAATCTGGGAGAAGAAACAAGGCCGGTTAGGGGCTGTAAAGAAAATGGATAGGCCACAAAGTGAGGGGATCTCACTGCCACGGGATGAGCTCAAAGTTCCTGCTCAATCGGTAAGATTTAAGAAATCAAAGGGGCTAAACGTATCACCTTGACAATTCCTCCTTATTTCCATATCCTTGAAATAGTATCCGATAACTAAACTTATAGACCCTCAGGATGACCCAAATCCCGGGCTTAAATTGGAGATCTCAATATGGAACTCACACCTATTAACCTCAAAGTAAAACAAGGTAAAATCTAAAACATAATAGAAGGTATTGGCATCCTTTTATGTTTTACATTTTACGTCTCAGATATGTCTACCGCAAAAACAGAGATTGGAAAAGCCCAGTTTGGCCTGATAGGACTCGCTGTAATGGGACAAAATCTGGTTCTCAATATCGAACGTCATGGTTATTCGGTTGTGGTATGGAATCGTACTCCGGAGGTAGTAGATGAATTTTTACGGACCAAGGCACAGGGAAAGAAAATCATAGGAACCAGGTCGATTCGGGATTTTGTTCAAGCGTTGGAGAGACCTCGCAAAATTATGCTTCTGGTCAAGGCCGGTGATCCTGTAGATTGGACTATCGGTCAGATAAAGCCGTATCTGGAGCCAGGGGATATTATTATTGACGGGGGTAATTCTTACTTTCAAGATACCCAACGGCGTGAAAAAGAAC
Source organism: Candidatus Limnocylindrales bacterium (assembly GCA_035559535.1). Taxonomy (NCBI): domain Bacteria; kingdom Bacillati; phylum Chloroflexota; class Candidatus Limnocylindria; order Candidatus Limnocylindrales; species Candidatus Limnocylindrales bacterium. Next base: position 228,195 of record DATMBG010000022.1, on the reverse strand, counting down.
TGGCCGCAGAAGGTCTCCGCTTTATCGGTTCCGGTGTCTCCGGGGGTGAGATGGGAGCATTGTGGGGGCCTTCCTTGATGCCGGGTGGAGAACGGGAAGCTTACGAGGAGATCCGTCCGATCTTTGAAGCTATCGCGGCCAAAGTAGACGATGGTCCCTGTGTGACCTATGTGGGTCCGGACGGTGCAGGCCATTTTGTCAAAATGATTCATAACGGTATCGAATACGGGGACATGCAGCTTATTGCTGAAGCCTATGATATCCTGCGACGGGTCTTAGGCCTGGGAGCCGATGAGCTGGCCGACATCTTCTTTCAGTGGAATAAAGGTTTACTTAACTCCTACCTGATCGAGATTACGGCAAAAATCTTCACGGTGAAAGATCCAGAAACCGGCAAGCCACTGGTTGATTTGATTCTGGACAAGGCCGGTCAGAAGGGGACCGGCCTGTGGACCTCCCATGTGGCATTGGACTTAGGGGTTGCCATTCCAACGATCCATGCAGCCATTGAAGCCCGCTTACTTTCCAATCTCAAAGAAGAACGGGTCCAGGCAAGTCAGCAGATCCCCGGCCCGCAAACCGGAGATCCGGGGATTTCTCTTTCCTCCTACACGGGAAATAAAAAGGAGTTGATCTCCGCCGTTCATGATGCCCTATATGCCAGTAAGATTTGCTCTTATGCCCAAGGGATGGCGCTGATTCGGGCAGGCTCGAACAGGTATCAATGGCATATTAACCTGGGGGAGATAAGTCGGATCTGGAAGGGGGGATGCATCATTCGGGCGCAGTTTCTGGATAAGATTAAACAGGCCTACCAACGTAGACCGGATTTACCCAATCTCCTTTTGGATCCTGACTTTCGAACCTGGGTAAGCGAAGCACAACCCCGCTGGCGACAAACGGTTTCGCTGGCTCAGAACCTGGGTATCCCCCTGATGGCCATGTCGGCCAGCCTGGCCTACTTTGATACTTATCGTACGGCCCATCTACCCCAGAACTTAACCCAGGCCCAGCGGGACTTCTTCGGGGCTCACCTTTATGAACGTATCGATAAACCTGAGCTTGGCCCGATCCATACGGACTGGGCAAGCATTACCGGACAACAGTAAAAATCAGAAGACAGGAACCAGAATAGAAAAATTCTGAATTCTGTCTTCTGGCGGTTATGGAAGCAACTCTCTCTGAAAACCCTCTTCGAGAGGGTTTACGCCTGCAGCGGGTAGCAGAACCTTGTGTGGTGGTCATCTTTGGAGCCTCAGGAGATTTAACTAAACGTAAGCTCGTTCCAGCCCTTTATAGTCTGGCGCAGCAAAATTTGCTGGGTGAAGGATTTTCCGTTGTGGGGGCAGCCCGTACCCCTATGACCCACGATACCTTCCGTGCCGCTATGCGCAACGCCGTCCACCAATTCTATGAAGGGGGCCCGGTCGATCCCACCCTTTGGGAAAATTTTGCCGCAGGTTTATTTTACCTCCCCATGGATTATAAAAATCAGGACAATTACCAAATGCTGGCCGGGTTATTGGCTCAAATAGATCGCGAGCGTGGAACCTGTGGCAATAGATTGTTTTACCTCTCTACGCCTCCCAGCCTCTATACAGATATTATCCAAATGCTGGGCGCTATCGGACTAAACCGCTCTAACCCGGGGAGCTGGGTCCGAATCATCATCGAAAAACCCATCGGTTATGATCTGGAAAGTGCACGGGCGTTAAACCGGGAAGTTCTGAAGGTTTTTACCGAGGATCAGGTCTACCGGATCGACCACTATCTGGGTAAGGAAACTGTTCAAAATATCATGGTCCTGCGATTCGCCAACGGTATTTTCGAACCTCTCTGGAATCGACGTTATATTGACCACATACAAATCACCGCCGCCGAGACTATCGGAGTAGAAAACCGGGGTGGTTACTATGAGCAGGCCGGAGCCCTTCGGGATATGATCCAAAATCATATGCTCCAACTTCTGGCCCTGGTTGCCATGGAACCCCCCATTTCTTTAAAAGCCGATGACGTGCGAGATGAAAAAACAAAGGTGTTGCGGGCCGTTCGTCCTCTCCCAACAGATCCGGAATGCCTGATCCAGGAGGTGAATAAAGTGGCAGTCCGGGGGCAATATGGAGAAGGCTCCGTGGGTGGACAAAGGGTTAAAGGTTATCGGCAGGAAGAAAATGTAAATCCCAAGTCTAATACGGAAACCTACGCGGCGGTTAAATTCCTCATCGATAACTGGCGATGGGCCGAGGTCCCTTTTTACGTCCGGGCCGGTAAGCGTTTACCCAAACGGGTGACTGAAATCGCTATCCAGTTCCGCCAGGTCCCCCACCTCCTTTTCAAAAATGCCGCCGAAGGACCTCTGGAACCTAATACCCTGATCCTGCGCATTCAGCCCGATGAAGGTATCTCCCTCAAGTTTGAAGCTAAATTACCCGGCCAGGCCATTCATATCCGCCCAGTCAATATGGATTTTCAATACGGAACTTCCTTTGGAAAGAAGTCCCCTGAAGCCTACGAACGACTCCTACTCGATGCCATGCTGGGAGATTCTACTCTCTTCGCCCGAGGTGATATGGTAGAAGTTTCCTGGCAGTTAGTCATGCCCATCTTGAAGGCCTGGCAACAAACAACCCCCCAGTTTCCTAATTATGAAGCGGGAACCTGGGGACCTAAAGAAGCCGATGAGCTGATTCAAAAAGATGGTCGAAGATGGAGACGACTGTAAAGATTATTAACCCTCAAAAGTTAGAAGCCAGGAATTGCTCTGACTTCTGACCTTTGAGAAGTTCTAGAATGAGAAAAAAAGTACATTATTTGACTGTCAAGACGATTGACCTACTAGTTATTTTAATGTTAAGTCTGGGTACCTTGATCCCCTACGCCTACAGCGCCGATGAACGGATTCCGGTTAGAACTCAAACGCATCTCAAGGTTGGAGAGCCTGCCCCGGACTTTACCCTGCCGGCCAGTATGCCAGTCGACGGTAAAGAAAAGGTTACTCTAAGCCAGTTTAAGGGAAAGAAAAATGTCGTTCTCTCCTTTCATGTTCTGGATTGGACCCCTGTTTGAATTCAGCAGGTTTCTTCATTCCAGAAAGAACTTTCCCGGTTTGAAGAAAAAAATGCCCAGGTACTGGGTATAAGTGCTGATAGCGTCTTCGCCCATAAGGTTTGGGCAGAATCCCTTAAATTATCTTATCCCTTGCTAAGTGATTTCAACAATGAAGTCGCCAAAAAGTACGGGATCTTCCGGGATGAAAATTATGCAGACCAGGTGAGACTGGCCAATGAGCGTGCTATATTCGTTGTGGATAAGCAGGGTATCCTTCGTTATATTGATGTCCATGACATTCGAGAAGCTCCTGCGCTGGAACCTCTCTTAAAAGCCCTGGAAGATTTAGAAAAATAACAGCTCTAACCCTCAAATGGGAGAGGCAGGGGGTGTTGGGGTTAGTAAAGTAATTCCTTCTGGACTTATCCCGGTGCATAGGAGGGGTCGGGGCCTACGCGCCAGGATAAGAGTGAGATCCCTGAGGAGGGTCTCCTTAATGTCAAACGAGACGTTTAACCTACTCATCTTCCCCCGCTTGGCAGAGGAAGGAACTTTGAAGTGAAGTTCCCTCCCTTGGGAAACGGGGGAGGGACAGGAAGGGGGTACCTTAACCTGGCGCCTATGGGAGGTCGGGGTAAGGGCGAACCGTTACAAACGGAACCAGGAGTCGGAAGTGAGAAGTCAAGCTAACGGCTAACTCCCGGTACTTTGATTTCTGATTTCCGGTTCTTGATTTAAGCAGTTGCATACTGAATTCCACATTTCAAACGGTGTAAATGCCGTGGAAATCGAGCGAGATTTACAGGAATTATGGAAGCAGATGGCTGAGGCAGCCCAGGCAGAAGGTCAGCAGATGGTTCTGCGGGTATGTGTCTTGAATCTCCTGATCTATGCGCCCGGCTCGGGAAGTGCCGGAGAGATAAGTAAAATTATGGCAGAGGTCTCCCCAGAACATCCGAGCCGGGGTATTGTGATGCTTCCGAAACCCGAAGCTCCTTCCTCGGTCGTCCACGCCTGGGTGACTGCCCAGTGCCATGTCTCTGTGGGAGGTCGTAAGCAAGTTTGCTGTGAGCAGATCATGGTAACTGCTGAGGGGGAAGGAATCTTTCGGTTACCGAGTATTGTGAGGTCGCTTTTGGTATCGGATCTGCCAGTTGTTTTATGGTGGCGGGATGTTCCGGCTCTCGGGAATCGATTGTTTAAAGAGCTGGTTGAGACCTCCGATCGCGTAATTATCGACTCCGCACGCCTGCCCAATCCGGAAGAGGGACTTATGGAACTAGCAGCTTTCATTCGGCGTGAATTTCCCTGGGTGGCCTTTAGCGACCTGAACTGGTCTCGTTTAACCCCCTGGCGGGTTGCAGTGGCCGGACTCTTTGATGCTCCAGACCGGCTATCTTGCCTGAACCGACTGAGTTTTGTAGAAATTGAATGCAACTCCGATTCCATGGATTCCATTTCCAGTCAGGCGCTTCTTATTATTGGCTGGCTGGCCAGTCGATTGAAATGGCATCCTGTCTCAAGGCCCCGATGGACGGAGCGGCATATCTACCAGATGAAACTGGCCGCCCTGAATCGAACCATTCTCATCCAGGTTAAAACTTCTCCGGCTATAAACTCCGGCCGGGCAGATCTTCGTTCACTTAAGCTCATCACGGAAAGTGATCCGCCGGCACAATTTGTAGTTACAGGTAGAGATGGATCTTCCCATTGCCCTTATTTACAAACCCATGTAGAATTTGGGGGAGCTCCCGTAGCCGGAAAGATCACCTGCCTGAATAAAGAAAGTGAAACAAGACTCCTGAGCCAGGAACTGGAAATTCTCGGTCATGATACAGTTTATGAGCAGGTACTGGCGTTTTTAGCGGAGCTGCTGGATCATCGACTCTAAAGGTGTTGCCATCCGGTCCCTTTATGTCCAAACCGGAACCGATCCGGGTGTAAGATTTCGGCCAGAATTTCCAACGACTCTACAACCCGGGGCCCTGGACGATTAAAGTATTGATTCCCATCGGCCAGGTAAACCTGTCCTCTGCGTACGGCTTGCAGATCAGACCAACCCGACTTTTGCATTAAAACAGATATATTCTCGCGGGTTCGTGGCATATCAAACCCGCAGGGTAAAACCAGGATAACGTCCGGATCTTTTTCCAATAACTGCTCCCAGGCCATCCAGGGGGAATGTTTACCGGCCTCACCAAACAAATTCACCCCACCAGCCCTTTCAATCAGTTCAGGCATCCAGTTGCCGGTAGCCATCAAAGGCTCGATCCACTCAATACAGGCAACGGTGGGTCGTTCAGATAGGGCACGGGTCTTCTCGGTAATGGCTTCTACCCGTTGCTTTAATCGCTGGATAAGCTCCCTGCCTCGTTGAGGAGCTTCCAGAACTTCTGCCACACGGGCTATATCGGCCCAGATATCGGAAAGGGTAGCCGGTGCCAGTGAAACTATGTGAGGACGAAAATCCAACCAATCGCAAACAGCTTGTTCTACCTCCTGTAGACTGACGGCACAAACTTCGCACTGAGATTGGGTCACAATGACATCCGGTTGTAATTGCCTCAATTTTTCGGCATAAACCCGATACACCGACAAAGACTCCTGCAAAATGGCTTTGACCCGCTGATCAATTTGATAACTGGTACCCTCCGGGTTGAACTTGGGCTCAGTACAAACCGGTAATCGCTTAACCGATTCGGGAAAGTCACACTCGTGGGAACGTCCGACCAGTTGGGCTTCAAAACCGAGTGCGCAAACAATTTCTGTACCACTGGGAATTAAAGATACAATACGTTGGGTCGACATACCTTCCTTTTAAAAGAAAAGATGATCTTTGGATAACATTTGCCTGTTAAATTTTATTGCAATCCTTGACAGGATCCCTACCTATGAGTATAGTCTAAAGCTTAGGGGGAATGGTTTCAAGGCTTCTCTATGAGAATAAATACTTGCTTAACCGAAGAAAAAGTACCCTGAGAGATTGGCTTTATCGAAGCTATTTTAAACTTTAGACTCATTTTATGGATTTTGGTGAATGGTATGCTCAAATAACCCGAAGGGTGGATTTACGGATACGGGACCGGGTTCAGACCCTCATGCAGGGCATGCATCGGAGTACCTTCCGTGGACGCGGAGAAGATTTTGATTTTTTCCAACAGTACACGGTGGGCGAAGAGACCAGCCATATCGACTGGAAAGCCAGTGAACGCTTAGAAGGGGGGTTTCTCGTACGGAAACTTCGGGAGGAACGGGTTCTCGAAGTCTGGATGGTTGCAGATCTCAGTGCTTCCATGTTCATCGGATTCTCAGAAGAAAAATCTAAGCATCGCCTCCTCTTAGATATTTTGGCCATACTGGGCCGTTCGATTATTCGCCAACAGGATCTTATGGGTTTTATCGGGTTTGATTCTACCCTTCGAACGGTTCTCTCTCCCTTTCGCTCTGAAAAAACCCTTGTAAACCTCCTGCAAACCATCTGGGACTTCCAACCGGCTGTGGGCGAAAAAACCTCTCTACTCCCGGTCCTTCAGTTCTTTGAAGCCCGTAAAGGCGCAGGCCTGCCCAATAAAAAACAGCTTATCATCCTGATCTCGGATTTTGAAACCGATGAGGATTGGATTCCAGTAGTCCAACGGATTGGAGCCCATAATCCTATCTTTCCTATTTTCCTCGAAGAAAGAATTCCAGAGAGTCTCATCTCTTCGGTGGGGGTTTTGACCTATCGAGACATCGAAAGTGGAGAGTTTGGGAAGGTAGATGCTAAAGCCTGGTTAAACCTGGTAGAAGATCAAAAACGCCGGGAACAAGCTTACTGCTTAGAGCAATTTCAAGCCTCTGGCATAAAAGCCCTTTTCTTATCCAGGGAAACATTTTCTGTCGATGAACTCATCCAACTCTTAGAAGAACAACGTTTTTAGTTTGACAGCAGGAAAGGGGTTAGAGGAGAAAAAATCTGTCCTTGAAAGCTCCTTTTCCCTCCTCGCATGTGGGAATTACACCCCATTTCAAGTTGATCTGATATAAATCTGTAAAAGCGACTACCTGAATGGTAAAGTTGGGCTCTTAACCTTATTCCTGTAGATTCTCGGCAACGGTGATGACCCACCAGGGTCCTTGCGTTCTTCCTAGAAGAGCTGCCCAATACCAGTCAGACACATCAGTCCAACTATTTCCTGCTTCATCGTAGATCCTTTCGCAGACTCTGAGTCTTTCCTCACCCCGTGTAGCTTCAAAACAACCCCAGGAGTAGCCGTTGATATCGATTCGGAGGGAGATAGGTTGAATAAAATAGCCGATTCCTTTGAAACAATCGGCACCGGGATGGAGTTTTCTCGTTTCTTGGATCACCCATCGGATCACAAACTCACGGGTTCCATCTGTGAACCTTGCGATACGCCCTGGAAAATCATTGTTAAAGCGCCTCTCACGTTTGGATAAAGGTAACTCCATCAAAGGGCGGTCTTCAAATTGATTTGGCCAGCCGGGGAACGAGACAAAATTGGGCTTGAAATCAGGAGTAGCAACTACCAGGGGTACTATGGTGGCTAACCCACAGGAAATGATATAAATGGGAAGGGTCAGGTAGGTTAAGCGTCCCGCTTGACCACCCGCTTGACCAATGGAAATTTTTTTCGAATCCACCGAATACCTCCCACAATAAAAATGGCTGTGAAGAAAAATACGACCATCCCAATCCCTTCGTGGGTCCAGGAGGGGAGAGCAAGGGTATGGGCCTCAGGATAGAATAAGGCAGCCGAACGGAGCGCATTTCCTGCAATAATCCCCAGGAATGAGAGAAGAACGGCCAGACAGGTTTTTCCTGTATTAAATCCGTAGAAACAGGTCAAGGTAAAAGTGAGATAAAGGGCCGACCATAACATCCGAACCCCACTACAAGGTGCATCAATTAAGATGAGTTGACCATCCCAATTTAAGGAAGTTCCTTCTCGAACTACGGTAAAACCTCCCAATTGAAGGAGAGGAACCGCTAGGATACCTGTTAACACACGGAGTGGATATCCCAGGTAGAATTGTAGAGAGGGGATAACGGGGAGGGATAGGAGGAGAAGCCCGCAGATTCCAGGATGAAAAGATATCCCCCATCGATAGGAACTTAGGGTACAACCTATGGCAACGAGCGCAATAGCAGCCTTTATCAGGAATGGAAGAAAAGGGTAAGTCACCGTATAGAGAAGCACAAAAACGGCCGGCAAAATCAGACGGGATTTGGCGGAACTTAAATCAGGCCTTCTCCATAAAATAAATCCTCCCGCGGTACCTAAAGCGATTAAGCCAAATAGTTCCTGGGGAGAATCTATCAGCCTGAGAACATACCATTTCCAAACCGGCCAAAAGGCAAGAAACTGGAGAATAAAAAGGAAACTCTGGTTGTTCATCAGAGGGAAGTATGAGGGTGTGGGAGTATGGGAGTATGGAAGGGTAGAAAGGAGCGTAAAAGTATGGGAGAATTTACATCTACCCCCACCCTCCCACACCCCCACCCTTCTACTATTCTCTAACGGGCAAGATCTTCCATCGGTAAAAGACCCCTATCAGGACCGTAGCAACCACCAGCAGGAGCATCCAGGTCTCCGGTTCAGGGATGGTTGGAACTGTACCCGGTTTGACCGGCTCAAGATTCATTTGTTGGTATTGCTGCTGGGTTTCCAGAACAACCGCTCCACTAAGGGGAGTTACCAGTTGATAGCTGATTGCAAGCTGAAGAGCTTCCTCTATCAGGTTCGGACTCGAAGATTCAGGTCTCCCTTTGAAAACAACACGTTTCAGAATTTCATCCTTCGCCCAAAGTCGAGCCAGATGGGCAGAGGTCTCTTTACCCGGGATCGAATCGTCCAGGCTTTCTCGGGTAACTCTTTCACGGAATAACACCCATTCTTTTGACTCACCACGCCATGGGGAGAACAGTCTTTTCAAATCATCGGATAAACTTCCCAGGTGTGGAATGGATTTTATGGCTGGGATCCCATCGAGTTGCTCAACGATACGGTTGGGTCCACCTCCGGCCTGGATCTCATAAAGATGAGGGGAGTCAGGTCGTCTTTCCCATCTCTGCCGAATTTCTTCTGTTGTTTGCAAAAGAATGGGTTGGGGTCCATGAATCCACAGGATGATACCATCTGGATGCTCCGTTGCAAGGTCCCAACCCTTGATCAGGGCCGGGATGTTATCCTGGCCTCCTTCAAAATTCTCTTTCTTCAGGTGATCGGCAAGAGTTCTATACCATTCGGCTGTAACTTTTTGTATCGACCCTGCCAGGAGACGAACGTCATCTGAGGCAAAGATCAAACCCAATTCGATGCCTTCCGGGAGCCCGGAGAGGGCATCGATAACTTCTGGAAGAAACCCTTGCATACCTTGAGAGCCATCAACGACAAGGATAACCCGGGCCGGAGACTGAGGTTCCCTCTCTTGGATGATCTGACGAATGATCTGTTCCTTTTTGCTTACAGGATCTGGGGTCCAGGCCTGCACGACCTCTCCAGACCGACCCACATGGATAATAGCCTGGGATGTTGTCAGATCGGGATCCGACATGGTTCCTCGGATGGTATAGAGGTTGTTGTCGGAATGTTCTAATTTAAGAGTTTTGCTGAGGGTTTCCATGGGCTTTCTCGATTCAAACCAGACAGAATGGGAACCTTCTTCATAGATACTAAAGTTACGTTCCAAAAAGTAAGGTAAACGAAAAAGCCCCCGGTCCCTGGTTTCCAACAAAAGTGGTGCGGTAATCCCAATTCGAACTTTCATCTCTCCGCCTGGAGGTACAGGAAAACACTGGACTAAGACACGATCAGGGCCGCTGGTGGTAACGAGAACAGGATCTCGCCGTTGTCGAACGATCTGTTCATAGGTCTGCCGCACCTTCCCTCGCGATCCAAAGGCGGCTTCTTGCTCCTCTCCGTTGATCCAGAGCGTTACGCGTGAAACTACTCCCCCTGGAGGGAGAGCGATTTGAGCTCTTGCTTCATGTTGCCGATTGGAATTGTTCTTGAGAATAAGGATCCATTCGGTATAAACCAAAACGGCATCAGGATCCAAAGATCCATCCAGTCGAGAGCCGACCAGGGAAAGTCCTTTTATCCGTTCTCCCACCACAGCCCCACCCTGATCCCGGTCAAAATCAAGCTCGTCCCAGAAACTCCAACGATCAAAGGTAACAAGTTTTGGTGGAGGAACTGCGTTAAAGGGCTTCCCCATAACACGGTAGTAAATCTTGCGGACTTCTTCGGGGGTAGGAAGATTTCCCATGGAAACCATAAAACTGAAGAAATCCGATATCCTTGCAGGGCGCCGATAACAGGCCTGTAGTAGAAGGTCTTTATCCCCTATGGCCCGGAGCCATCGAATCCCTCGAAGGCTGATCTCGGAAGAAGGGGAAGCAGCCATCTGTATACCGATTCGGGTGAGAACAATTGGCAAATCGGCGGCCACAAAAGCTACGAGAGCTAAAAGAATCCCCCATCCAAGACCTGGGACCTTCCTGGGCGTTGCCTCGAGGGTCATCTGTCGAAGGTAACGGCGACAAAGGACGGCTGAAATGAAAGAGAAAAGAGGCGCCATGGGTAACAATCCTATACCAAAATAAATAATTGCAAAAACACTCAGGGGAAGGAGAGGAATAAAGGGGAGTGTGTAAAAAAATGCCACACCCAGTGCAATTCCATTGATTAATCCCAATTTCCGTCGATAGGAGGTTTTACCCTTCCAGACGGCCAGCCAAACTAAAAGATTCGCAAGGGGCACAAACCCGACCAAAAGAATATGCCAGGTCGTCGGAATCGGATCGAAAAATTCGTTGGCACATAGATGGGTGCTTAATTCAACCCCAAGAGTTATCAGAGGAAGTACAACACCAAACAAAAGAATAAACAGACCGGATGGCCTCTTGTAAATCCGGTTAAAATCCGACCTTTGTAAAGACTTTATCCCTGGACTCTTCGGTACTTCTGTCCCAGGATCTGTCCCAGAATGGAAAGGATTTGTTTGAACAGGAATTTCAGGTTCAAAATCTCTCTTCCATCCCATGGAATCGGAGCCAGGCAAGCCTATCTGGGATAAGATTCGCCGGATATCCTCCTCCGTTACCACCTGAAGGTGAGAAGCAGCAATAGCTTCATCAACGTACCGATAAATGTCTGTGATAAATATCGAAGGATCGGCTCCCGATGATTCCACCGTACGCCGAATTTGGTCGGAATAACGATCTAATTCTTCCTTTGCGGATTGGGTCCATGGGATCATATTTTCCCTCTCTTTTTTCTTTGCATAAAAATAAAGGTGTATTGAAATAACGATTCGACCAGCCTAACGCATCTATTCCGAAAAGCAAGTGATTTTTTAACATTTAAAATAAAAACTTTGTATTGCAAAGTAATTTGTCAAGTATATTTTGTTAGAAAAGGAGGAAGAAACCATGATGACCAATCCTATTCACCATGCACTTGCCCAGGTTCAGGAATTACAACAGAAGGTATTGGAAAAACAACGTTTTAAAGGCTATTCGGGGCGTGCCCGAGCCATTTCTGGGACCCTTGCTTTACTGGCTGCTCCGGTTATGTCTTCCGACTATTTTCCGAAAACCATCACCGCCCATGCCGTTGGCTGGGGAACTGTCTTTGTCCTTGCCATTCTTTTAAATTTTGGATCCCTGGTTTACTGGTTCTTTTTTGATCCCTGTGTGAAGCGGGATATCCGCCGGCTTAAACCGACCATTGATGTACTCCCCCCTCTTTTTGTGGGAGGAGTCCTAACCTTAATCTTAATGAGGGATGGGCTCCATAAATACTTATTTGGCGTATGGATGTGTTTGTTTGGATTGGCCAACCTGGCCTCACGCCATGTTCTGCCGAAACAGATTTGTCAGGTGGGTTGGTTTTACATTATCTGTGGCACTATTTATCTGCTGACTCCCCATAATTCTTTTTTAAATCCATGGCCGGCAGCCATGGTCTTTTTTGTCGGGGAATGGGCCGGGGGAATCATTTTGCATTACGATGGGGCAACCCCCACTTCCTTAAGTAGTTTCTTTAAAATAAAGGAGAACAACCATGTCCGCCAAGTACGATAATCCTTATGTAGCCTTAAAACAAATTTTTCACGAGCCGAATCGTTTAGCCATTGTATCAGCCCTTTGTGGTTCCATAGATGGGTTGACTTTTAACGAGCTCAAGGAGGAATGTAAACTTACCGACGGCAACCTGAGTCGGCATTTGAAAGCCTTAGAAGAAGCCGGTGCCATCAAGATTGAAAAGACCTTTGTCAGAGCCAAACCTCGTACTACGGTATTTCTTACTGATCAGGGTCGTGAGAGCTTTATCGAATATCTGCAAGCCCTGGAACAAGTCCTGCGAAAGGCTGCAGAATCTGCCATAATTGCCGAAAAAGACCCACCCCGGATTTTATCCTGGGTAAAACCGGTCCGTGCCTAGCACCGTTCAGACCTTGCAGCTTATCCCCCGGCAAGCAAATAAATTACATATTTTGTTTATTTTTTCACCCGATTGCTTTACTAAACAAAGTACTTTATCCTTCAAAAGAATAAGCTTCCAGGTTTAAAAGAACTTCTGGAAAGGAAAGGGAATAGGGAGCTATGAGAGTTTTTCATGAGTTAATCCCATTAAAAACTCAAGAATGTTTACAATTTGTAGATCTCACAGACATCATCATCGAGCTGGTGGAAAAATCTCAAATTCAAAATGGCTTTGTCAACGTACAAACCAAACATACCACCACGGCCATTGTGATCAATGAAAACGAACCTTTACTCCTGGAGGATATGAAAAAGATTCTGGAGAATATAGTTCCCCAGGACGCCGTGTATCGGCATAACGACTTTTCCATCCGAACGGTCAACATGGGTCCTGAGGAATATGATAATGGTCACTCCCATTGTAAAGCCATGCTCCTGCGAGCTTCAGAGACCCTGAACCTTGTGAACGGACAGATTCAATTGGGTCCCTGGCAACGGATTTTTTTTATAGAATTGGACCGGGCCAGGGAGAGAACCATATCCGTCATGGTTTTGGGAATATAGGCCGGAGGACATCCTGCCGAAGTTAAAGAGTCCAGGCGAATAGGGGAACCCTCACCCTTTTGCCCTACCCCAATAGGAAAGGGATATCACAGGCTGTGGATAGTCCTTTATGCACTTTAAGGGTTTTATCCTGGGTATCTTTTAATTTCCTTATCGACCGGGTCACGGTTTAACCGATGGGCAGGCTCACCCCATCCTGGACTTATCCTTTGTTTTTCAAAACGGTATAACCCTTGCAGGAATTTATAGCAGAATTTAGGTCCTTTAATCTCCTACTTTTCTAACTTTGTAAAGTTAGATTTGAAGCAGTGTTTTGCTCTGCCCTCAGCCCCCCAACTCCCTTCTCCCGTCACTGCGGGAGAAGGGGAGTTTCTCCCCTCTCCCACGCTGCGGGAGAGGGGCGTTGGGAAGTGAAAGCTACTTTATGAGGCTAAAATTAAGGTAACAGTGTAATAGCGTATCTCAAGGGAATTGGTTCATGAATTTTAACTTTGACCCGGCCCTATAAAGACCATTCGATAGATTATTCTTAATCTTGGGAAAACAGGTTTTGTTCCGATATAAAAAGCATTTTTAAAATTAACTTACTTTATTACATTACGCTACAGAAATAAGAGACGTAAAGGGGGGTGTTTAGGGCCGGGGAGGAGGGATAGACAGGATGGAAACTCCAAGGGAATCTATAAAAAACCTGCTTTCTCTGTTACGCAATAACAGTGAGAAGCAAGATAAAAAATATTTACTTTCCGACTTTCGTTATAGTTTTTGTAAATCAGGGATAAAAACTTTATCCTTATATCTCCGCCTCCAGATACTCTTTGTGGGAATTCTATTGACTCTATTTTCTCTAGGGGTAGACAGGGCTTTTGCCGGGTTTAACCTATGGACGACCAATGGACCGAAAGGTGGAAACATAAAAGCCCTGGCCGTTGATCCCTCGACCCCCTCCGTTCTCTATGCAGGGACTTTTGGAGGTGGGGTATTCAAGAGTACCGATGGAGGAGGAAACTGGAGTGTGGCAAATACGGGGTTGACGAATCTGGAAGTTCGAGCCCTGGCCGTTGATCCCTCGACTCCCTCCGTTCTCTATGCAGGGACTTCAGGTGGGGTATTCAAGAGTACCGATGAAGGAGGAAACTGGAGTGTGGCAAATACGGGGTTGACGAATCTGGAGGTTCGAGCCCTGGCCGTTGATCCTGTAACTTCCTCCATTCTCTATGCAGGGACTTCAGGTGGGGTATTCAAGAGTACCGATGGAGGAGGAAACTGGAATACGGTAAATACTGGACTGACCAACCTGGATGTTTATATCCTGGCCGTGGATCCTAAAACTTCTTCTATCCTGTATGCAGGGACTTTGGGAGGAGGTATCTTCAAGAGTACCAATGGCGGGGGGAGCTGGAGTGTGGCGAATACCGGATTGACCAATCTGAGTGTTCTTACTCTGGTCATCGATCCCATAACCCCTTCCACGGTGTATGCAGGGACTATCGATGGTGGGGTATTCAAGAGTACCGATGGGGGGGTAAACTGGAACCCTGTAAATAACAAACTGACGGCCTTCAATATTCGGGATCTGGCTATCGATCCTACAAATCCCTCCACGGTCTATGCAGGAACTTCGGGAGGCATCTTCAAGAGTACCGATGGGGGGGGAAGCTGGAAGGCAATAAATACCGGACTGACGGCCTTTGATATACTGACGGCCTTCAATATTCGGGATCTTGTTATCGATCCTGGGACTCCTTCCACGGTCTATGCGGGGACTTCAGGTGGGGGGATCTTCAAGAGTACCGATGGGGGGGGAAGCTGGAGGGCAATAAATACCGGGCTGACGAATCTGAATATTCAGGCTCTGGCTATCGATCCGACGACCCCTGCAATTCTGTATGCGGGCACTGCCGGTAACGGTATTTTCAAGAGCATCAATGGGGGTGGGAGCTGGAGTGTGATGAATACGGGATTGACGAATCTGAATATTCAGGCTTTGGCTATCGATCCGGCGACCCCTGCAACTCTGTATGCAGGTACCGTCGGTAACGGTATTTTCAAGAGCATCAATGGGGGTGGCAGTTGGAGCAGTATCAGTACTGGACTGACGAATCTGGATGTTCGAGTCCTGGCTATCGATCCGGTGACCCCTGTGACTCTCTATGCGGGAACCTTGGAGGGTGTGTTCAAGAGCCTCGATGGAGGAGGAAACTGGAGCGTGATGAATACAGGATTGACGAATCTGGGTATCCAGGCTTTAGCAGTAGATCCAACAACTCCTTCTATTCTCTATGCCGGAACTCTCGGGAGTGTGTGGGTTATTCAACAAACCTTACCTTTGATTCCGGCTGTTCCTGTGGCAGATAAGGCGAATTTCAATGGGGGGTTGAATGATGATATTGCCGTCTGGAATCCCACAACCGGAGAGTGGTCGGTATCCGGCAGGACCTCAAAGGTTTCCTTCGGATCTTCGGGAGATATTCCAACTCCCGGTGATTACGATGGAGATGGAACCGCCGATTTTGCCTTCTTTAGGCCTTCCACCGGCGAGTGGCATGTTCTTCTTCCAGCCGGTGAGGATATTCAGGTCTGGGGTCAGGCGGGAGATCTTCCGGTTCCTGGAGATTACGATGGGGATGGCTTGACGGATCGTGCTGTTTGGAGGCCCCTCGGCAGTGTATGGTGGATCCTTTTCTCAAGTGGTGGCCTTGGAGCCACAATTTGGGGTATGCCCGGCGACATCCCTGTTCCGGCTGATTATGATGGAGATGGTGTGACGGATATTGCTGTTTTTAGACCTTCCACCGGTCAGTGGTTTATTACCAATTCTAGCAATAATCTGCTTACCATTAGGGTTTTAGGAACTGTGGGAGATTTTCCGGTACCTGGGGATTATGATGGAGATGGATTAGCCAATGTAGCCGTCTGGAGACCCAGCACAGGAACCTGGATAGGTATTCTTAGAAGTAGGAGAATCGTGACAAGGGCATGGGGACAACCCGGAGATCTTCCGGTTCAGGCAGATTATGATGGAGATGGACGGACCGATCTGGGAATCTTTCGACCTTCTACGGGGCAGTGGTGGATTCTTACTTCTTCTTCTCAATTTTTGGGCGTATTTCCTGTAGTTTCTGTAGGTTCGCTGGGAGATCTTCCGGTATCTGCGGCAAAATAATCCCACTTCTCAAGGCGGCGAGGGGGCCCTCGCCGCTCACTCTAATTCCTCCTTAGGGTTTTCTCAACTGCTCCAGGTTGTTCCTATATGCGCAGGATAAAGTAGAAAAGTTTGGTCCCATTCCCTGGGAGCGCAAACGCCTTACCCCCCCCATTTTCATGTCGGTTAATTTTCCTATTAGCCCTGGAGGTTCGAGAACGGAACTTTGATTTTTCTCTGTTTACCTGGAACCGGTAGGACGATCGGTACCGCCCTGCTGGAGGTTAACAGGCGGTTACTGTTTGACTCCTTCTTTCCAGTTAGCTCCTTCCTGGGCCAGTGTTTCCAGATAGGCTCCGATTTTATAGATAGTATCATCAGATAAAACTTTTCCCCAACTGGGCATTTTCATGGCACGACCGGTATCTCTTCCATTCTTTACGGTTTCAACAAATTTCCGGAATCCCTTGTTGAACACCCGTAGATCGGCACCATGCCCACGCTCTCCTGCTCCATCGGCCCTTCCACCGTGACAATTACTGCATATAGAGCGGTACCAGGAGCGACCTTCCTCGATGGCGGCTTGATTCCCCGAAAAAGGATTTGTCGCCGGGATTTCTGTTCCTGTATCGGCTCCCAGGGCGTTCCCCAGGCCCCATCCATTTATGGTGATAAAGCCTACCATAAAAATCCCTAACAGAATTCCTTGACCCATTCTCCTCATTACTTTCTCCCTTTATTTTTGACCTATCCCACAAAAGCGCGCACAGTCCTCTGTGCGCGCTTTTTCATCTCTACTTTAAGTAAAACTCCTGGGCATCTTCCGGTTTATTCCAGGCAGAATGCTGCAACCAGGCTGCCGTGTTCCAGATTGTGCTCCTTGTAGCCGAATTTTTCGGGAGATCCTCCGGCTACCTGTACGACGCATTGTTTACCATCAACCATGAAGGTAATCGGTCCAGAGTAAGCTGTTGTTCCCAGGTTGAAGGCGTATAGGATTTCACCGGTAGTGGCATTTACACCTTGAAAGACACCCCCCTGGGTTGTGTAGAAGGTCAGATTTCCGGCTGTGGTCAGCATTCCACCGGCAAATCCATGTTTACTCTTTTGATCCCTCCAGACTTCTCTACCCGACTTGACGTCCCTGGCCTGATCCACCTCGTATCCCCAGATGAATTCCTGATACGCACCGAAATGTCGGACGTTGCTGATGACCTTAATATCCTCGAATCCATACTTCATTCCGGCATTGACCGCTGCCAGATAGATATAACCCGTCTTAGGATTATACGCTGAAGGATACATGTTCACGCCACCCAGCAAGCTGGGCCATACCTCAATCGTCGGCCCCCCTTCTACAGGCAGGTCGATCTGGCTGATGGGTTTTCCTTCCGGATCATATCCTTTAATCCAGGTAATCTTATCGGCGAAAGGTACGGCTCTCAGGAATTTTCCGGTCTTCGGATCCAGATAGTGGATAAAACCGGTCTTGTTTGGCTGGACAAGGGTCTTTCGTCCTTCGATCTCTATAATCAACGGAGTCTGTGGCGTATCAAAGTCCCAGGGATCCCCAGGGACAGCACTATAGCGCCAGACCGTCTTGCCGGTATCTGTATTAACTGCCACAATACCTGCAGCCCCCAGGTTTTCCATTAATCCCTTACCCCGGTTTTTAGGATTCCAGGGATAAGCATTGGCCGTCCCTGTAAAGTACATTTTCAGCTCAGGATCCCAGGTACCGGTAATCCAGGGACCTGCTCCACCCCACTCATGGCTCCCCTGAGGCCAGGTCTCGTATCCTACTTCCCCCGGTCCTGGGATCATGTTGGCTTTCCATAACATGTTGCCGTTCTCTGGATTTACACCCAGCACATATCCGGGGAGTCCACCGAAGTCTGTCCCGTTCATAGGTACAATAATCTGGCCAGGGATTGCCAGGGGACCAACGGTCGTTGCATAGCCGTTTGCATCCTTAGATTTTTCGAAGTCCTTGGGGTAAGGAAAGTCCGGATAATCCTTTACGAACTTTGCCTGACCCGTTTTGTAATGGATGGCGTGGAGTTTGGCATCGTTAGACAGGAAGTAAATATATTCCCCGTAAATAGCTAAGCCCCGATGTTTACCTGTGATGAAGGGAACGTTGTATCCACCCCAATCTTCAGGAAGCTTGTGGGTATACTTCCATACCCGTTTCCCAGAATGGGCATCCAGGGCAAACACGGTATTGTCTTGGGCAACATATACCAGTCCATCATGATAGAGCGGTGTATTCTGGGCATCGGTTTTTCCCCCTAATGAGTAAATCCAGGCAAGCTTGAGACCCTTGATGCTCTCCGGGTTTAGTTGGGTTAAGGTACTGTAGCGATGTCCTGCCCAGTTGCCGTTGGCATGGAGCCAGGATTCACCTGGATTAGCCGCCAGCATGATATCTGTTACGGGTTGTGCGTGCACCCAACCGGTAATACCTGTGAGGAAAAGCACTAAAACAAAATACTTTACTGCGAGTCTCCTTAAAATACGGTCCATGATTTCCTCCTTTGATTCAGGGTTCTATCCGTGCAAATTCAATAGAACGTACACAGATACCCTCTTTGTCTAAACCCACAAGCCGGGGGCTACTCACCACAGATTCTTATGGGTTTAAGGATCTATCCCTACGAGGTAGGGATAGACGGTTGTGATCTAACTCATGGCCAAAGATTGAATTGACTCGACTCCTTATCCCACAGGTGGACGGTAGATCTCTGCTTTTGTCGCTCCGGTGGTATGATCCCCCTCCGGTTAGAGGAAGGGTTGAGGGATGAGGATAACCCTGTTCTATATTCCCTCCAAAATCCCCTGTCAAGAAAAAAAATGGAACCTCAGAGAAATATTAGGGGGAAAGTATAAAATCCTTTTTCTTGATGAATTATGCTGAAGTTAAAGGAGTTGAGTTAAAATCAAAGGGGAACTCCGGCTTATCCTCTTCCCACCTATGTTGAGAAGCAGGGTTTGAAACCCACCTCTCTAGATCCATGTAAACAATTCCAGGAGTCCCAGGGTTATTTAATAATCGGCCTGTCTTAACCTTCTCAGGAATCCATCCTGATCTGGACTTCGGCAGGGAGATAAAATTTCCTGTTAAAAATCTTCTGCTTTTTTCTGCTTTCGGCTAACCGGGTACCCGTCCCGGCTATTGCTGCCATAAGCAGGAACAAGAGTGACTCCTTTCAGGATCCAGAGAGGTTTCAGGGATGCTCCTTATAACCGTAAAGCCATCGGGAAGTCGTACTTCCTACGTTACGAACGGTGTGCAGGGTTCTGGCCGGGATGAGTACTTCCTCCCCTACCTTGGGACGAAAGGTCTTTCCCTGCATTTCCAGTTCAATCTCTCCTTCCAGGACCATCAAAAGCTCATCCACGGAATGAATATAATCTTTCCAGACCCGTCCGGGGGGATCAACCCAAAGATCACAGCTAAATCCCCGGGCCCGCCAGTTTTTCTCGATTTCACTTCTATCCGGTTTGAGATTATTCATTCTATACCCTCCTTTCTAACAGGCACTCAGGGGTATCGTTTTGAGGTGAATTTACCAGAGAGGAGACTTCGTACCCCATCATTTTATCCGATGGATAAGGTACTAACAGAGAAGCCAGTTTGTTAACATCCTTCAAATCCGGATCTAACCAGGTATCTTCATCTTTTGGTTGGAGTATAACCGGCATTCGATCATGAATCGGACGAATCAGATCGTTGGCTTCTGTTGTAATGATGGTAAAGGAAAGCAGCAACAAGCGGTTGTTACCTTCTGTTGCGTCTTCGTCAGATCCCTGCCATATATCCCAGAGACCTGCAAAAGCGAAAGGGTCTCCGCTTTTGAGTACAAAACGTAGAGGAGTTTTGGCCCGACCGCCATTTTTACGCCATTCATAGAAACCATCGGCCGGAACCAGGCAACGCCTGCGCTGAAAAGACTTCTTAAAACTGGGTTTTTGGGTAAGGGTTTCTGCCCGGGCGTTGATCATCTTATAGCCGGTGGAGGTTTCTTTTGCCCAGGATGGGACCAGACCCCAATGCATGAGCTTGAGGACCCTGGACTCCTCCTGGACAATTACCGGAGCGTCCTGTCCCGGGGCCAGATTATATCTGGGATGGAGTACAATGTCTGTAGGCTCAAATTTAAAACGGGCCTGTAAAGCTTCCGTCTCTCGGGTTTGGGTATAACGTCCACACATAATAAGTTGTCCTTTGTTAAGAGGTTAAAAATAAATCTACCTGGTATTAATATACCCTTTACCGAGACGAAATCAAGGCGAAAAGATGCTCCCCTTTATGAAACCTGTTCCAAATCATACAGAATTTTTGTATTTCGAATCGCCGAAGTGATTAACGTCCAGGCCATACCGACTATACCCATAATACCCCCCACATCGTAAAGTAAATAAGTCCGATCATAAATCTGCGCATGGGGAGACAAAAGCAGAACAAGGTTTCCCAGAACGAGAAGTATCCTCAACTCGGTAGGACCCAACTTCCAGAAAGACAATTGAAAGGTCCCCAGGGTGTAGGTAGCCAGATAAACCTGAATGGCCAGCATGAAATAAACAACCAGCACTCCAAAGGCAATCCGTTCGCTCATATAACCGGAGAAGGCCAGTCCACCTATGAGAAAAAAAGTGCCAAAGGTGTCCACCATATGGTCCACGTAAAATCCGTACCTGGGTCGTTGTTTATTTCGGTAACGGGCCAATGTACCATCCAGACTGTCTCCCAGCCAGTTAATCAGAAGCCAAAAATTAACCCCATGAAGAAACCGGGCATCCCACCGGCTGAGACCATAAAATACCCCGGCTAAAAACATGGCTACAAAGCCTATCAGGGTTAGATGATCTGGATGAATCCATAGGGGTGTCCGCCGGGCGAGCCATTTTAGAACTTTTCGCTCCGCAGAAGTCAAGAAAGCAGACTGGGCTCGGGTAGCATTTTTAAACTCTGTGGGCTCCATGAAATAGCCTCCTTTCTTCTTTTTATACCCGTTTGCCTTTCATAAGTAAAGACAGGTTTTAAACCCGGTATCCGTATCCATTTAGTAGGTGGAAAAAGAAACACCCCCCTGGCCCCCCTCCAGGGGGGACTGACATAGGGTTGCTGCTGAATCCCCCCTGGAGGGGGGCCAGGGGGGTGTTTAGACAGAAAAAGGGACATCTACTAAATTGATACAGTTACTTAAACCCAGTCCTGACCGGCAATCCTGGGATTATTCCCTGAAAGGCAGATGAGTACTAAAAGAAGTTACAAGATCATATCTCTTTGAATTTTCAGAAAAAGTAATCTTGTAAAGGGAATGTTTCAAGGGAAATACCCGGGCCTTTGAAAGTCTCCCTTCCCTTGCACGGAACGAGGCGTACTGAGGCCCGGCGTAAAGTGAAGAAACGACTTTACCCTTATCCCTGCCTGCACGGACAGGTTCGGGAGATCATTTTCAACTTGAAGAAGTATGCGAGGGAAGGGATCCGGAGGCACCGGACACGATCCGGTATTATAGTTTCAAATGCTTTCTCAAAAAGCCCAGGGTCTCCAGCGGTAAATCTTTCCCGGGGTGTTTTAGTTCTTCTTTTGTAAGTTTTTTAAGATCCTCTGGTGTATCTAGATCATACCAGGGGGAGAGCAGAGCCACCTTAAGCCCTAGTTGGTGGACTCGATTCAGGGTTTCAGTAAGAACCTTATCGGTACTCCAGGTGATTCCTTGAAAGATCTCCGGTTGCGATCTGGATAATCCCACCAAGTAATAACCCCCATCTTCTGAGGGTCCCAGCACGACTTCCACCTCCGGGTTTTTTAAATAATCCAGAGATTTTTGTAGAAACTCTAGGGGGAGATGGGGGCAATCACTTCCGATTAAAGAAATGGAAGTGTATCCAGATCGAAATAAATCCTTAAACAGATTGGCCATGCGTTCTCCCAGATCCTGACCCCGTTGGGGAATAAACTCAAAATCCCCGGAAGGTAATAAACTGCGAAAGATTGGCCAGGTTCCCTCAGGGGTATACCCGATAATTTTATTCACCTGGGGGAGTTGGACCACTCGTCTGAAAATATCAATCAGAAAACACCGATAAAGTTCTGCGGCCATTTCCGGAGTCAAAGGGGGACAGAGTCGGGTTTTTACTCTTCCTGGAACCGGTGCCTTAACCATGATCACCAAAGCTTGCTTTAGCATAGAAAGCTGCATGACAACATAAAAAGTTAGTTTCCCGGGCCTGTTTTTATTTGCCTTTTTTATTAATAAGATAAATAATAGAATAAAGTCAATCGTGAGCCTATTAAGTTTATGAGTCGAAAATTCAGGAATCATTTTCTAGGTTGGGAATCTATGATGTTGCTTGCAGAATCCCTTTTACGCTCAGATCTATCTTTTATGGAATTTGATTTAGAGAGTCCAAATCCAGAGGCCGACATATTATATCCCGATTATTCTTTGTACGTAGTGAAAGATATACCTCAAGAGGGAGAGATTCTTCTAGATATGAATGCCAGTGAGGAGGAGTTTCAAAAACAACTGGATATTCTGCAGAGGAAAATCAGAGCCCTGGAGGAAGAGACTCTTTAAACCTTACAGGGTAGATTCTTTCCGGGCCGTTATGGCCGGGAGTAATGAAACCATCCCTTGGATACTTTCCAAATCTAACCCAGGGTATTGCTCCTGGGGTCATCTGTTGGGATGCACAAAGGAAGGGGTCCAGCAAGGGATGAAGGTTAACCGGTAATTTTTTCTTGTTGCGTAATTGTTTTTGAAGCACTAAATTTTACTAGGCATCTGGACGCTTAGCTCAGCTAGGTAGAGCAGCTGACTCTTAATCAGCGGGTCGCAGGTTCGATTCCTGCAGCGTCCATGGAGTTAAAAAGGAGATCGTTAAAGATCTCCTTTTTGTTTTTTCCCCTTATTTCCTTCCCTTCCTCCTTCAGATTACAATTTTTTTAAAATTTTCTTGCCAGCCCGGACAGAGTATGTTAAGCCAATATTACCTGGTTTTGTTGAAAATCTGCTAAAAAACCCGGAGGAGGAAATGACATGTCAAATTGGATTCTTCTACGTGGGGTCAACGAACCTCCCGCGCAACGGCTTGAACTTCGTGCAGGTCCACTCACGCTTCAATTTGAAGCAGGTACACTAAGGTATATTCGACTCGGTGAACAGGAAGTTCTTCGGCACATCTATATGGCGCTGCGTCCGCCGGATTGGAGTACCGTGGTGCCGGTTATTTCCAACCTGAAGGTAGATAGCCAGGAAGATCATTTTGAAATTACCTTTGACGCCGATCATAAACAAGGTGAAATCGACTTTTCCTGGCAGGGACATATTACAGGGGACCGGCAGGGAACAATTCGCTTCTCGATGGAGGGAATCGCCCATCGTAATTTCTGGCGGGCCCGTCTCGGTTTCTGTGTACTTCATCCCATGTCGGTTGCCGGGTTACCGGTTGAATTATTGAAAAAAGATGGCACCCGAGAACGCAGCATGTTTCCAAAAGCAATTTCACCTCATCAACCTTTTATGGATCTACAGGGTATGATCCATGAAGTCCGACCCGGCATTCGGGCAGAAGTTCGCTTTGAAGGAGAGGTATTTGAAACCGAAGACCATCGTAACTGGACAGATGCTTCTTTCAAAACCTATTGTACCCCCCTTGCGCTACCACGTCCTGTCGAAGTCAAAGCCGGGGAGAAAATTAGCCAGTCGGTTACTCTTTTCCTTCACTATGGTCAGGAGGGGGAAGAGGATAAAATTCGAGAACAGAAAGATCCGGCACGTTTTCATACCCCGGCCCTCTTCACCCCTCCTCAGCCAAAACCTTTGAGAATAGAGGGGCTGGTTACGGCCAATCCATTCCCCTTACCGCGTATCGGACTGGGTATGGCCAGTCATGGTCAATCTTTAACCCCCAAGGAAATCGCCCGCCTGAAGCTACTCAACCTTTCCCATCTTCGGGTGGATTTACCTTTATTTGAATCAGATTATAGGAATCGATTGCAGCGAGCCGGCGAGGAAGCCGAAAAGCTGGGAGTGGACTTGGAAGTGGCATTGATTTTGTCGGATGTAGCCAGGGAGGAACTTATGGACTTGAGGGACGCACTATTTCAGATTAAACCGCGGGTTTGTACCTGGTTGATCTTCCATATTGGGGAGAGTTCAACCACCGAAAAGTGGATTCAACTGGCCCGTCCTGTCTTGAAAGAATACGCACCTGCCGCCAAAGTGGGTGCAGGTACCAACGCCTATTTTACGGAGATAAACCGCGGTCATCCCCCGGTGGCCCTTATCGATTTGGTAAGCTATTCCATTAATCCCCAGGTTCACGCCTTTGATGATGCAACACTGGTAGAAAACCTGGAGACCCAAGGGGTAACCGTTCAAAATGCCCGTCGAATTATCGGAGATAAACTGTTGGCCATCAGTCCGGTTACGCTCCGTCCCCGACTTCAACCCAACGGTTCGCCTCCCGAGCCAAAAGCCATTCCAGGAGAACTTCCCCCCCAGGTGGACGTTCGGCAAACATCTTTGTTTGGCGCATGTTGGACCACGGGAAGTCTCAAATATCTCCTGGAAGAAGGAATATACAGTGTCACCTACTATGAAACGACCGGCTGGCGAGGGGTTATGGAGACGGAGCAGGGTTCTCCCTTACCGGAAAAGTTCCCTTCACGACCGGGTACGGTATTTCCCCTTTACCATGTCCTGGCCGATGTGGGTCAGTTTATCGGCGGTACTGTCATCCCTACCCGTTCCAGTGACATTCTACGGGCCAATGGACTGGGATTGAGAAAAAATGGACATACCCGATTCATCGTGATGAATCTTAGTCCGGTCCCGGAACAGGTGACCGTTGCCGGGTTGCCTTCCAGAGTCTGGATTCGGCCTCTAGATGAACAGAATGTCGAACAGGCCATGCAGGAGCCAGAAACCTTTTATCAAGAGAACGGAAAGGAGGTGGGAACAGAAGAAGGCCATTTAAAATTTGAAATGCTTCCGTATGGTTTGGTGAGAATAGATTACAGGCGTTAAAAATCATTTAACGGCTTTGTTACAAAAACACTTCGTCACCCAAAAGCACCACGAAAATAAGGTAAATGATAAAATAATTAATATAAGGTAAAGGGAGGAATGTTTTATTTTCGGCTTTTACCTTGGTGAAATAAGGGGAGATCAAAGCCTATGAACTGGAAAATCCATTCGGTATTTGTAATTTCTATCTTGGCTCTACTAAGTTTTGGATTGCAAAGTTATGGTCAAGAGAAATCTGCCGCAGATATTGCAGTGGAAGCTGCTAAGAAATACAAAGGAATCACATTGCGGGTAATATGGGAAGCCGGATTGCAGGCGCAGGACCCTATAGTCTTCTCGGGTCCCCTGTGGGAGAAGCTAACGGGTATTAAAGTCCAGACCATTGAAACTCCTTTCCCTGAACTTTTCTCCAAGATAGTAACTGCCCATCTGGCCGGGTCGGGGGATTTCGATGTTATCAACTACGTCCCGGCCTGGCAGGCGGATCTGGTTGAGGCGGGAGCCCTGGAGCCTCTGGATGATTTCATGAATAAGTATATGCCCCCGGGAGCTCTGGATGATATCCATCCTACCTATCAACAGTGGCTGGTCTGGAAAGGAAAGCATTATGGAATCTTTGACGATGGGGACACCTTTGTCATGTATTATCGAAAGGATTTATTTGGGGATAAGGCAAACCAGGAGGCCTATAAGGCCAAGTATGGTCAGGACTTACGCCCCCCTCAGACCTGGCAGGAATGGGATCAAATCTGTGCCTTCTTCAAAGAGAGATTAGCCGCCAGTGGAGGCCACGGATGTGCTATTCAACGAGCCGCAGGCCAGACCTACCCCTGGGTCGAAGAAGAGCTTCGAGTCTACGGAGCCAAATTCTTCGATCCTGAAACCATGAAGGCTACCATCAACAGCGAAGCCGCCATTAAGGCCCTTACGGACATGGTAAATAACAACAAAAATATGCCCCCTGGAATTGAAAAGTGGAGCTTTATCGAAGTCTTCAGCGCCTGGATGGACGGTAAGGTTGCCATGATTATCAGTTGGCCACCCCCCGGTCGTTGGTCGCAAGGTTATAGAGATCGGGCCGAGCAACTTAAATGGATGCCGGAAACGAAGGTTATCGGTAAGGTTGGTTATGCCTTGCCTCCCGGAGGCCATCCCGAGCTGGCTGCAGGATTCAATCTGGGTGTATCGTCGGATAGTCCAAACAAAGAAGCCGCTTACCTTTTCATTCAATGGCTTACCAGCAAGGAGATCAGCCTCCAACGGGTCATGCTTCCTTACGCCTTACGGGATCCCTACCGTTTGAGCCATTATGAATCTAAAGAGTATCGATCTCAATGGGATAATGCCGGGGAGTATCTGGATGTCCTCAAACTCGGAGCCGAAAAAGGTCTTCTGGATCTGGCCATACCCGGTGCACGGGAATATGAAGAAGCTCTGGATCGAGCAGCCGTAGCTGCCTACGCGGGAACACCTCCTAAAGAAGCTTTGGATAAAGCTGCGGCAGAATGGGATGCCATCACGCAAAGGCTTGGGGTAGATAAACAACGGGAAGCTTACAAAGAATGGGCCAGCAGACCTAATGCCTATCCCAGGTAGGAGTCTATAGTCCTCAGTCCGTTGTCCGTTGTCAGAGGTTAATTATAGACTAAACTCCACAAAGGACAACGGACGATGGACCATAAACCAAAAATTAAATGCAAATCATCGATACTCCCGTGGTACCCACCGGATCTAAAAAATCTGTTGAGGCTGTAGCCCCGCAACGGGGTAAATTTATCTGGGGGGGACGTGGTATTCGATATCTCTTGGTGGCTCCCTCGGTTATTTTGATCCTCTCATTTACCATCTTCCCCATTCTGTACCTTTTCTGGATTAGCTTTTTAGACTGGACTTTCCAACGAAGAGAACGCCCTTTTATAGGCCTTGGCAATTACATCCAGGTCCTTCAGGATACCCGAATGTGGGAAGCCTTGGGACACACTCTGTTCATCATGGTGGTAGCGGTCAGTGCCGAGCTTATCCTGGGACTCCTTCTGGCTCAAGTCCTGGTGGGTAAGCTTCCAGGTAAGCAGATCCTCATCCCCCTGCTGATTTTGCCAACCATTATGTGTCCGGTGGTGGTAGGATATGGATGGCGTATGCTATGGGACACTCAATATGGGCCTATCAATGAGGTATTGGGTTGGATACTCGGACATCCTGTCAACCTGGTGTGGCTGATCAATCCTAAAACGGTGTACTTTTCCCTGATTGTAGCGGAAGTCTGGCAATGGACCCCCTTTATGTTTCTGGCTTTACTGGCCGGTCTAAGCGCCATTAATCCGGAACTTTATGAAGCGGCTGCCCTGGATGGGGCCACAGCCTGGCAGACTTTCTGGCATATGACGTTGCCTTTGATTCGACCGATTATGATCATTGCCTTGATTATTCGAAGTCTGGATGTATTCAAAATCTTCGATCTAATTTTTGCCCTGACCGTGGGCGGACCGGGGACCTTTACGGAAACCATTACTTTTTATATCTATACCTTAGGTTTTAAAAATTTCCGCCTGGGCTACACGGCGGCAATGGCCTTTATTGTCCTTATTTTGGTCTCTACCGCAACGACCCTTTTCCTTCGTCGATTTAGTGAGGAGTAGAAAACCCAACCCTTCGGCTTCCTTCCCCAGGGGAGGAGTCGAAGGTCAGGTTTTTTCGGTTCAATGCAGAGTTTAGCTGTTGCTTCAAAACATAAAGGAGTCACCTACTTTCTCCGAAGGTATGGATTACGATATGTGGTCATGATCCTGGCCTTTTTGTTCTTTTTATTTCCCATTTACTGGATCTTTAGCATGTCGGTAAAACGGCCCAGCGAGTATTTCCATAATCCTCCGGTCTGGTTTCCCAGATCCCTAGACTTCGATCATTTTCAATCCCTGGTGAGAAACCGATCCATCGATGCGTTGGTCAATAGCCTCGTGATCGCAGGAGGGGCCACTATCTTGGCCATGATCATAGGTTGTCCGGCTGCTTATAGTATGGCCCGCTTTAAAACAGGGGGAAGGAATTTTGCTTTTTGGGTTCTGTCCCAACGAATGCTACCTCCTATTGCCATTGCCTTTCCTGTTTTTCTGCTTTTTCGTACCCTCAAATGGGTAGATACCTACCACGGCCTGATCCTTCTCTATGCAGCTTTTAACACACCCTACGTTATCTGGATGATGCGAGGATACTTCCGGGATGTACCTGTCGAAGTGGAAGAGAGTGCTCTGGTAGATGGCGCCTCGGTTTTTCGGGTATTTTGGTCCATTGCCTTACCTCTTTCGGCAGCAGGATTGATTGCCACCACGGTCTTTACTTTCATCTTCAGTTGGAATGAGTTTCTATTCGCCGTTATTTTAACCCGCTCTAAGGTGGTGACTCTACCTGTAAAAATGAGTGGATTTTTTGGTTCCGAATCTACCTTCTGGGGGGCAGCCGGTGCACTTTCGGTCATTGCATCGGCCCCTATTTTTGTCCTTTCCCTGCTGGTTCAAAAATATCTAACTCGCGGTTTAACTTTAGGGGCTATAAAATAAGAAAGGAGAAAGGAAAGTGGATGAAGCAGTATTGATTACAGGAGGTACCGGATTTATCGGGAGTTACCTCACTCGCCACCTGGCCGAGAGGGGGTATCCGGTGATTATGTACGATATCAAAGAACCGGGTCCTGAAGCTGCCTGGATATTAAAACCGGTTCTGGATAAGGATAAAATCCGCCATGTTCCTGTTTTTGCTCAGGGTCGTATAGAAAGCTGGTCACGCCTCTTTCAGGTTATCCAGGAGTATCGCCCACGAAAAGTGATCCATATGGCAACCATTGTGAATCCGGTGTATTTGTCCCGGGAACCTCTAGAAGCCCTGCGTGTCAATTTAGGAGGCACGATGAATATCCTGGAAGCCGCTCGACTTTTCAAACTCCAACGTATCGTGTATTTCAGTTCCATCGGTGTATTACCCTCTGTCCAATACCAGCCCATCGATGCCGCACATCCGGTGCTGTTACCTCAAGAAGGTCCCGGTTCCAGTTTTTATGGAGCCTCCAAAGTTGCCGGCGAAGCCTTCTGCTTTGCCTACCATCAGAGCTTTGGACTCGATTTCATTACACTACGCCCTTCGGCCGTTTACGGCTTTGGTATGCAGTGGCCGATCTTCATCAAACCCATGGTTGAAAACTCGGTTCGAGGTCTACCGACCCGCTTCGAAAAAGGTCGGGAGTTCCCGAGGGACTATACCCACGTGGAAGATGTTACCCAGTTAGCCATAAAAGCCCTTGAAATCCCTGCCGATAAAGTAAAAGACCGTATCTTCTATGCAGCGACCGGACAACCCCTGGTTACAGCCGGGCAGGTTGCTGAAATTGTTAAAAGCCTGATCCCGGACGCAGATATCCAGATCGGATCCGGCCTGTCTGAAGCAGATTTAATCGAGATTCGATATAGGGGGATATTAAGTATTCAAAATGCACAGGAACAGCTCGGTTATCAACCTCGTTTTACGAATATTCGTGACGGTGTGGCCGAATACATCCAAACCTATCGGCGTTACCTGACGGAAACCCGCCAGTCTCAAAATGGATAAAACGCCCAGGAATGCAAAGAAATACGAAGAGATACATGCAGAAACTCTCTTAAGATTAAAACTTTTCCCATAAAAGATTTAACAGAAGGAGTAATTTTCCATGCGACTCAAAGATAAAGTGGCCATTATAACCGGAGGGGGTTCTGGTATTGGGCGGGCTACGGCCGAACTGTTTGCCCGAGAAGGGGCCAGGATCACCGTAGCCGACTCCCAATCCTATGCAGGTCAACAGACTGTTCAGAGCATCAAAAATACCGGAGGAGAAGCTCTTTTTGTTGAAGTAGATGTTTCGGATTTCACTCAGGTCCAACGGATGGTTGAGACAACCCTCGACGCTTATGGGGGTATCGATATTTTGTTCAACGGAGCCGGGATCCTTACGTTCGGCACCGTTTTAACTACCGATGAGAAAACCTGGAACCGGGTAATTTCCGTTAACCTGACGGGGACCTTCCTATGTTGCAAGGCGGTACTTCCTCATATGATTCGACGCGGTGGAGGTTCTATTATCAACGTATCTTCCTCAACCGGAGCCCATGACGCAGCTAAAAACACCGTAGCTTACGTGACTTCTAAAGGCGGGGTGGCTTTGCTTACCAAAGCCATGGCCATAGATCACGCTAAAGACAAAATACGGGTTAATGCCCTCTGTCCGGGGCCTACCGATACTCCCATGTTGAGGGAAGTTTTATCCCCCAAGGAATTAGAGGCCTTTGCAGCCACTTTTCCCATGGGACGTCTGGGTCGACCTGAAGAACTGGCTTATGCGGCTCTGTTTCTGGCTTCCCATGAATCTTCCTTTGTTACGGGAGCCCTGCTGGCCGTAGATGGCGGACAGACGGCCGAAATTTAAAAAACCAAATACCTTGTTAATCGGAGGTTTAAAGATGGACCCTAAACTTTTTAATGAAAAAGCCCTGGAGCAGATCAAAGAAACCCAAGAAAAATGGGAATCGGAGATCCTGGCTCCTGTCCTTAAGAAGACTCCTGAACAGCGTGAAACCTTTCGAACTGTTTCTGACCTGGAAGTCAAGCGGGTCTACACCCCTGAAGATGTGAAGGAGCTGGATTATTTGAAGGATCTGAACTTTCCCGGTGCCTTTCCATTTACCCGAGGGGTATATCCCACCATGTATCGGGGGCGGCTGTGGACCCGACGGCAGATTGCCGGATTTGGAACGGCCCGATCAACCAACGAACGGTACCGCTTCCTTCTCAAGCATGGACAAACAGGTATTAGTACGGACTTTGATCATCCGACTCTCACAGGTTATGATTCAGATCATCCTCTGGCAGAAGGAGAAGTGGGACGATTAGGAGTTGCCATTGATACCCTTCGGGATATGGAAGAGCTGTTTGAAGGAATTCCGCTGGATCGGGTGAGTATTTCTTTAACCATCAACCATCCGGCAATTGTGTTGTTGAGTCTTTTATTGGCTGTGGCCGAGAAACGGGGTGTTAAATGGGAAGATTTGCGGGGAACGGTCCAGAACGATTCGTTAAAGGAATTCCATGGGCAGAAAACCTTTGGTCTTCCTCCCCGCCCGGCTTTTAAGATTACCCTGGATGTCGTAGAGTATTGTACCCGCTATGTTCCCAACTGGAATACCATTTCCATCTCGGGTTATCATACCCGTGAGGCCGGGTCTACTGCCGTACAGGAACTCGCTTTTACCCTGGCCCAAGGGATGGCTTATGTGGAAGGCGGTCTTCAACGCGGCCTCGCCCTAGACGATTTTGCACCCCGGCTGTCCTTCTTCTTCGGTTGCCACAATGATTTTTTTGAGGAGATCAGCAAGTTTCGAGCTGCCAGAAGGTTGTGGGCCAGAATTATGAAAGAACGATATGGGGCTAAAAAAGCCGAATCTATGCGGGTTCGGTTCCATACCCAGACCCTGGGTTCTACCCTGGTTCGGGAACAACCTAAAAATAACATCATCCGGGGAACCATTCAGGCACTGGCCGCGGTCCTGGGAGGAACTCAATCTCTCCATGTCAGTGGATACGACGAAGCTTATGATATTCCTTCGGAAGAGGCCATGATGATATCCTTACGCACCCAGCAAATCATCGGACATGAAAGTGGGGTCGTCAATACCATTGATCCACTGGCCGGATCTTATTTCGTAGAATCTCTAACCAATACCATGGAAGAAAAAGCCCAAGAGTATATAGAAAAAATCGAGACCCTCGGCAAGGGAAGTATGCTCGAAGGGATGCTTACAGCCATAGAGAAGGGATATATCGAAAAGGAAATCTCAGAAGCTGCCTATCAGTATCAACAAAAAATCGAAAAAAAGGATTATCTGGTCGTCGGTGTAAATGCCTATCAGTCCGAAGTTCAACAACCCATCGAGGTCTTTGAATTCGACCCGGCAGAAGAAGACCGACAAAAGGAACGATTGGCAGAAGTTAAAAAATCCCGAAATCAAAGAGAAGTAGATAAGGCACTGGATAGACTACGAGAGGCGGTAGAGAAAAATGAAAACCTCATGCCTCGGATTTTGGAGGCCGTAAAGGTTTATGCCACAGAAGGGGAAATTATGGGTACACTTCGAGAATTGTACGGAGACTACAAAGATCCCGCCGTTTTTTAAGGTATGAAAGTACGGGAGTGTGGGAGTATGGAGGTATGGGGGTATGGGAGTATGGAGGTATGGGGGTATGGGGGTATGGAGGTATGAACACTTTACTTTCCACACTCCCACACTCCCACACTTCCCTACTTCCCTACTCCCATACCTCCATACTCCCACACTCCCACACTCTCCTGCTTATTCCTATGTCGGAACGGCCAATTAAAGTATTATTAGGAAAGCTCGGTTTAGATGGACACGATCGAGGCATAAAGGTCATCGCAAAGGCCTTGCGAGATGCCGGTATGGAGGTTATTTACCTGGGAATGCGACTGACCCCGGATCAGGTTGCCCAGGCAGCTATCCATGAGGATGTCGATGTAATCGGTGTAAGTCTTCTTTCCGGCGCTCACATGCGGCTTGTTCCCAAGTTAACCGGATTTCTTAAAGAAAAAGGGGTTTTAGATGAGATGCTGGTGGTACTGGGAGGAACCATTCCAGATCAAGATATTCCTAAGCTGAAGGAATCGGGTGTGGATGGAATTTTTCCGGTAGGAACTTCCCTGGAAGAGATCATCCATTTTATTCAAACCCATATCAAGCGAAAGATCGAAAAACCGGCCTGAATCAGACCTTGAACCCGGTCAGAAGAAGCAAAAGAAGATTAAGAAACTTTCCCTCATCCAGGAAAGGACTCAAACTTTAAGTTACCCCAGAAGGCGGTAAGAAACCTGCTCAAAAGCCCCAAGCAGAGGAGGGCTTTGCATCTTATTAACCGGAAAAGGGACTAATGTGACAACACAGGTTGTTATCACGTTAAAAAGTATAAAGGGGAGGTAAAAAAATTCACATGGGGACATATCCTGGAAGCGAAAAAGAACGGAGAATTCCGGCCGATACACTTAAAAAAGTCGTTCAATCTATTTTCCAACGTTGTGGGATGTCGGCAGAGGATGCAGAGTTGTTAACCGAGACATTGGTAGTAGCGGACCTGCGGGGGGTTCATTCCCATGGGGTCATGCGGGTACCCAACTATGTTAAGAGGTTGCAGACAGGGGTGAATCCAAAAGGACGACCCCGGGTGGTAAAGGATACCGGGGCTGCCCTGGTAATCCATGGGGGTAACAGTATGGGGCAGATTGGATCTACCTTTGCCATGCGTCAGGTCATTGAACGGGCCCGGACTACCGGGGTAGCTGTGGCAGCGGTTGGAGGAAGTAATCATTGTGGAGCGATGGCCTATTATACCATGATGGCTCTCCCCGAAGACATGATCGGTCTGGCAACAACCAATGCACTTCCGACTATGGCTCCATGGGGTGGAATAGACCGAATTCTGGGGATCAATCCACTGAGTGTAGCCATTCCTGCAGGCGAGGAGATTCCCATTGTCTATGATGCTGCCTTTAGTTATTCGGCCCGGGGTAAGATCGAGGTTTATCATCAGAAGGGCTTACAGATTCCCAGCACCTGGGCCTTTGATGCAGAGGGACGTCCAACGACCGATCCGGCGAAGGCCCTGGAGGGTCTACTCCAGCCAATTGGCGAATACAAAGGAACTTCGCTGGCTCTGATCATGGGGATTCTCTCGGCAGTCTTGTCAGGGGCCAGCTACGGAACCGAGTTAGGGGATCTGGAAAAAGGAGCAAAGGCCGGGCAGGATGGTCATTTTTTCATGGCCCTGAAAATAGCCGCCTTTGAGGATGTGGCCCGATTTAAGCAGCGGGTCGATGGAATTATTCGGCAAATTCGTCATGGGCGTAAAGCTCCGGGCTTTGACCGAATCTATTCCCCGGGTGAATTAGAAGCGGAAACCGAGATAAAATATCGAAAGGAAGGAATTCCCCTGAACGAAGATACCTTGAAGGGAATCATAACGGCTGCAGAACAATTAGGAGTAGATGCATCTCCGATTCGATCCTAGTGGGTTATTCTGCGCCTTTGGGGAAAAATAAAAAAATATGGAAACATGGCAGCACCGCATGGCTTATGTAAACGGTATTCGATTGCACTATGTTATTCAAGGGAGTGGTCCCTTGCTGGTTTTGTTACATGGATGGCCTCAAAGCTGGTATCAGTGGCGGCTGATTATTCCGGCTTTGGCGAAACACTATACCGTCGTGGCTCCTGACCTGCGGGGTTACGGTTACTCGGATAAACCTGCCGGGGGTTATGATAAACGGACCATGGCTACCGACATCCATGAATTAGTTCGGTCCCTTGGTTATAATCGGATTAAGCTGGTGGGTCATGATCGAGGAGCACGCGTATCCCACCGGTACGGTCTGGATTATTCCGAGGAAGTTGAAAAACTGGTTATCCTGGATATCGTACCTACCCGAGCTGTCTTTGAGCGGGTAAATGCCGAGATCGCCCGGGGTTATTGGCACTGGTTCTTTCATCTGGTGCCGGATTTACCCGAGCTCCTGGTAGGTGCCAATGTAGAAGCCTACCTCCGTTACTTTTTTACAACCTGGGCCTATAACCGGGCGGTTTTCACACCTGAAGTCATCGCAGAATACGTACACACGTATTCTGCACCCGGTGCCTTACGGGGAGGCTTCAATGATTACCGGGCCGGAATCTCCGAAGACTGGTCTCAAGATAAACAGGATGTGGGTAAGAAACTGAAAATGCCCACGCTGGTCCTGTGGGGTGGAGGGAGTGTCCTCCATCTTTTTAATGTCCTTGAAATTTGGCAAGAGTTTGCTCAGGATGTTCGAGGGGAAGCAATTCCCGAATGCGGTCATTTTCTACCTGAGGAAAAACCCGAAATTATCCTTGAGAAGCTTTTAGAATTCCTTTAGGAATCAGGGGTCAGAAGCCATCTTTATTCCGGCTCCTGATCCTTGATTTTTATATCTAAATGAAAATAACCAAAGTTGAAACGATTCATTGCGATGCAGGTTGGCGACCGTGGTCGTTCGTGAAAATTCAAACAGATGAAGGTCTTACAGGGTATGGAGAGTTTAGTAATCCCAGGGCCCCGTTTGCCATAGCGGCCTGTGTTCAGGATCTTACACCCCTTTTGTTGGGTCGGGATCCAAGGCCCATTGAGAAACTATATTGGGATATGTACCGGGCTATGCGGCAGAATCCCGGCGGAATAGCTCAACAGGCAATTGCCGGAATCGACAACGCTTTATGCGATCTTAAAGCCAAAGCATTAGGGATTCCTGTTTATGAATTATTTGGTGGACCTACTCGAGACCAGGTCCGGTTGTATTGGTCCCACTGTGGGACTTATCGGGCCATGTACCCCCAGATCCTGGGGACCCCACCTTTACGTTCCCTGGAGGATATTGCAAACCTCGGACGGGAAGTTGTAAGTCGAGGGTTTACCGCGCTCAAAACCAACATTATAACCCCTGGAGATCCTCCCCGTGTCGTCTGGCAAGGATTCGGTGGTGGATATGGAACTACCGACCAAAATATTACGCATACCATCCTGCGGGACATTGAAAACTTAATCGGAACCCTTCGACAGGCGGTAGGTGAAGAGGTGGATATCTGCCTGGATTTGAACTTCAATTTTAAAACGGAAGGAAATATACGTATTGCGAAAGCCGTAGAACCTTTTAACCTTTTATGGTTGGAAGTGGATACTTATGATCCCGACGCCCTCCTTCAGGTCAAACAATCCACGACCACCCGTATCTGTTCAGGCGAAAATCTTTACACATTACGAGGCTACCGGCCCTTTTTCGATAAACATGCCATGGATATTGCCATGATCGATGTGCCCTGGAATGGATTTACCCAGTCAAAGAAGATAGCGGACCTGGCCGAGACCTATGAAATCAATATTGCACCCCATAACTACTACAGCCACCTTTCCACCTTGATGAGTGCGCATCTCTGTGCCTGTGTCCCTAACGTGCGCATCATGGAAACAGATGTCGATGATGTTCCCTGGAAAGATGAGATCGTCACAGACCCTCCAGTGATCCAGAATGGCTATCTTAAAATCCCCCAGAAACCCGGATGGGGAACGGATCTTAATGAGAAGGAAATAGCCCGGCATCCCTGGCCAAAATAATCGGTTATGTGGCTGCAAAGGCCCTCCCTGCCAATTCTGACCGAGTAATTCGCTTGTTTTGTTATGATAAGTTAGGTTAAGCGTCCCGCTTGATAGGGCGATGGATAACAAGGGTCTGGTGGGAAGTGGTGCTGGCGCTACCAAGCCAAAGCCTCTGGATCAAGTCCGTCAGGTGCTTCACGCCCGTCATTACAGCCCACAAACTGAAGATGTCTATGTGATATGGATCAAGCGGTTCATCTTCTTTCACAACAAGCACCATCCAGCGGAGATGGGCGAGCCGGAAATCAATGCTTTTCTCTCAGTTAGCCCTGAAGGAACGAGTCAGCGCCTTTCTGGGACGTGACATCGGCGATCTTGGTCAGTAATTTGCGTCCGGAAGCCAAAGCGCTTGCCCATTGTCCTGACGTGCGAAGAGGTCAAGGTGGTTCTGAGCCACCTTATATTCTCAGGAAGATTGTAACAGGCGATAAAAACGCAGAACCAAAGCATATACCTTATTATGCAAGAATTTAGTCTTTCACAAAGAACGCAGGTTAATACGTGCTTGCACCTGACGCCGCGAAACACAGACCGTTAGCCAGCACAAGGTGGCACAATGCAGAGTGAGAACGCGGAAAGGAGGACAAAATGCTTCAAGTCAATTTAGAAGAAGCCAAGGACCGTTTGTTCGAGTTGATTAATGCGGTACTGAAAGGGGAAACGGTGTTGATCGTCAAAGATCTTCAAGAAGCCGTACAACTGGTGCCTGTGGCCTCTGTCGCCCGTCGCCAATTTGGGAGCGCGAAAGGGCTGATTGTCATGGCAGACAACTTTGACGCACCTCTCCCTGACTTTAATACCTATATGCCATGAAACTGCTCCTCGATACGCACACTTTCTTGGGGTTTATCGGTGGAGATGAGCGTCTCAGTCCCACTGCGCGGACATTGATTGAAGATCTGACCAACGACGTTTATCTCAGCGTTGCCAGTCTGTGGGAAATGGCCATCAAGATCAGTCTTGGCCGGTTACAATTGGCACAATCTTTTAAGACGTTCATCCCGCACCAACCGAGTCTGAATCGTATCGGGCTACTTGATATTATGATTAGCCATACAGCGAAGGTGGCGGCCTTACCTTTCCATCATCGTGATCCCTTCGATCGTCTTCTGGTAGCACAGGCTCAAATCGAACAGATGTCCCTTGTAAGCAGTGATGCGGTATTTGATGCCTATGAAATTACGCGCTTGTGGTGAAAAGACAAGATACGCTGGCTAATTAGCGCTTGCAGCCGACGCCGCTCCGCTGCGCTTCGCGGGGCGGCAACAGGTTAAGGAATGTTGGAGATACCAAACTGATGATCAGGTAATTTTGATGCTTTCACAAATAATTCAACGCCAAATTTCAATAGGTAGCACAGTAATCTTTAGTCTCAAAGACGGTCGTGAGATAAGCGGAGTCCTAATAGAGATCGGACGCGATCATGTCACTTTAGATAGTGCCGGAGAGTTGGTAACTATTTTGACGGAAGTGATAAGCACCTGGCGTGTTCTCAAGGGCGCTGAATCTGAATCCCCTCAACAAACTTTAAGGTTAAAGCCAGCGCCTGTGCGCATATCTACAGAGCCTGTTGATCAAGAAGCCATCAAGAAACTATTAGAAATCGAAGCGCGTTTTCAGGCTCGACAACAGGTTTCTTCCGTACAAATAAAAGCACCAGATTTTGTCTTCCCAGCGAATGAAATTAAAGGCAAGCACAATGCTGGCGCACTGACAGTTTGGAACCGAGTCAAGGATAAATATCAGTACGCAGAGAAAATCAATGAACTAAGTGCAAAGTTCGGAAGAATCCAACCCTTAGTACATGAACTCGCTTCCCTTTCAGAGCAATTTCCGCATTCTGCTTCGATAAAGCGGCATTTGGCCTATTTTCATCATCTTTTAGGAAACTATCAAGAGTCCTTGAATTTATATAAGACTGCTGCATCTATCTCCGATAATGCTTGGGACTGGTATAACTTGGCAACAAAGGCTTTAACAAGTGGACAAGATGGTCTGGCTTGTTACGGTTTTGGGCGTTTCTTCCAAATAATTCCTAACGTAGAGGTATTACACGCCTGGTATGTCTACATTGGCTTGATCAAGAAGTTCTCTAACTACCCAACTATTAGAGATATAGCCCAGAGAAGATCTACGAGTGTTTCAGAGAAAGAAATCGAGCTATTATTGGAAACAGGTATTTACCTGCTTCTTGCCAGTGGAAACAAGCCTTTTGCCACAGATATCGTCCAACGCTGGATAAAAGGGGGAGCGCCTCAAGATTTGATACCGGATGCTTTTGTACGTCTCCAAGGGCAGCCGGACGAAACATATCAAAAGGTGATTTCAGAGTTCGTTGAAGCAAAAACCACCCAATCTGCAAAAGCAGTTCCGGACAACCCGCAAGGCTTCATTTACTCTTACAAGCCAGAGCGCAGTTTCGGCTTCTTGAAAGATAACGATGGCGAAACTTACTTTTTCCATATCACTGCAGTATCCGACGATGACCTACTTGAACAACTTCGCGATTTCTCAGTTGGCAAACGGATATCGGTAACTTTTGAACCCAGCCAGGGGCCGAAGGGTCCCATCGCTATTAGGGTTACACTCCATCGCACTCTCGACCAGATGTTTGCAAGGGCTACTGAGTATGCCAGTGATGGTGATTACTCTAAAGCAATTGCCCTTGTAAAAAGAGTTTTGGAGGCCAATTCAAACTATCCATCGGCACAAGAGGCATACGACAAGTGGCGTGAGTATGCCAGAGTTATCGGTGTCCCTAGAGGGTCAAATCCCTATGCGCGGGCTAAACGTGTGCAGTTGGTCGAGAAAGACCTAGAACGAGCAGTTCAGTTGCTTCGTGATGCTATCAAGCAAGGGGATAATGTCGAAAGTGCCGTCAAAGACTTGGCCGCGTTGCTGGTTCAACTTGGACGCTCAGACGAGGCTGTTCGGGTTTTGGAAAGGAACCGAAGTCGGATTTCTAACCAGCAATCTGTAGATAATATGCTGATTAATTTCTATCAGAGCGCTGGTCAGCATGATAAAGCCATTTCATTACTACAGAGGAAACTTGAGCAAGCCACTACAGAAACCAAGAAGGCGCAAATCTTATGGCAGATTGCCATTGGATATCTCAGGAAAGAAGATTATGCTTTGGCCGAACAGACTTTCCGCCAAGTGCTACGTTCACAGCCTGATAATCGTACAGCGCAGAGGAATATTGCGCTTTGTCTCTTCAAACAAGGCCGCTACAAAGAAGCAGAACAAATCCTGAATCGCATTCTGAAAACTGCGCCTGACGCGCAGGCTGTAGAATTGTTGGAAGCGATCAAACAAGCTCAAGCGGGGCAGATGCTTCCGATTAACGAGATCATTGTAGAGACAGCACTATCGGACGTATCTAGAGAGATTAGTGGCTTCGCTAGGTTTTTCTTAGAGCGTTGTGATTATCAGGGAGTGCGAGCGGATCACATTCAAAGCCGGAATTTTGATCGCAATGATATTTTCACACTGGAGCAATTAGCAACACGTTCTCGAACTATTCGCCCGCGGGAGCGCGCTGGTTACTATTTATCTGCGGCAAAAATAGCTTCCTTGCTGGAAGATGAAGATCCCAATCAGTTCTACAAGTACCTTTGTCGTAGCTTCGCTTCTTCTGGTGATGCAATTGTTGTTGAAAATAGACCGTTAGACGCAGCACGGGAGTTTTACTGCGAGTCGTTAAGTGCATACGATGGAGATCGGAGCCAAGGGATTGAACAAGATGCAGTTAATGCTCTGGTAAGATTTCTGTTTTCGACTATGGGACCAGCGCAAATTCCCATCAAGCCCAGCATACCTTCCATTGATGAAACACTCGAATATGTGCTAACTCATCACCCAGATCGAAACAAAGTCTTTGAGGCGATTGCTTATCTTGTTTTCCGCAGCCGGTATGCGGCTAGTCGCTTGCTTAACCGCCTTTATGACAAATCGTCACTACAGGCAATGGCGCTAGAGTATTTAAGGGCATCAGGTATAAGCGTTGGGCCCGTCAAAAAATTAGATGATTTTGTCAAATTATGGAACGAATTGGTGAGGAAAAAACTGGATGAACAACGTTCCTTGCTCAATGAGCTTCGCGCGTTGGCTCAGGTTGAACTGACCGCCGCTTCCCTTGAACACGGTATAGAAAGGGTCAAGGCGATTGCTGAAAATCTCTTTTTTGACCTAGATCGACAGAGGGCTATACAAATACAGAAAGTACTGGAAACCGCTCTAGACCTATGTGTTCAAACAGTCTTTGAAGAAAAGGAACGACTTTGCATTCAAATTGAGAACAGATGCCAGGACTTGCTGAGAGAGATTGAAGCAAGTTCAACAAAGATTTCGGTAGAGGAGATGTATCCGCTTGTCAAGAGTATCCAAGAGAAGACAAAAGTTTACCTGGAACAGCTCTATGAAACTTCAACGCCTCAATTGACCTTACGCTTGCCTATTGAAACCTGTACACCTGACAATGACCGTTCTATAGAAGTCCAGGTCGTAGTTAGTAATCGAACAGGATGCAGTCCTGCGGAGGCGTTAGAGTTAGTTGTGCAAGAGTATGAGGATACGTTTTCTGTCAGATTGGATGGGTCTTTGCGAGGTGGCGAGCAGCGCATCTTGAGGGTCCCTATTCAACTGAGTGAAGAGGCCCTCTCTGCCCAAGCTTTTTCACTTCCTATACATGCTCGTTACCGCACGCGGTCTGGAGAAATTCAACAGACGCCTGCTGCCAATTTCTCAATTCGGTTAAGTTCAGAACAGGATTTTGAGGAAATTGAAAACCCATACGCTCCTTATGCCGAAGGTGGCATTGTCGGCGAGCCAACGATGTTCTATGGGCGCGATGACCTGATTGCAAATGTGGCCAAAGCGCTTGAAACATCGCGAAGCCAAAGTAAGTGTGTAGTGATTTATGGGCAAAAGCGCGCTGGCAAGTCATCTATTCTGTATCATCTAAAAAAGAGACTGGAGACAAAAGATGATTTGCTTGTTCTTAATATAGGCAATATCGGAGCGATTCTAGATGAACACTCAAAAGTTCCTTTCCTCTATCAGATTCTTTGGACAATCCTGAAGGCGCTGCGAGATGCTATTGAGGATAAAGTTTCACAAGGCAAAAATCCGCCAGGGATTTCATTCCCTGCAGATTTGGAATTTTATCAGCACCCAAGCCCATTAGTACTTTTCAGAGATATTTTTGAAAGTTTTCGCCGGGCTACTACCAATTTACCTGACTGGCAAGGGATGCGAGTTATTCTGTTGATAGACGAGTTCTCATACATTTATGGGTATATTATGAATGAGTTCATCCCAGAATCATTTATGAAGAACTGGAAAGCCTTATTACAAGATAACTTTTTCAACGCGGTGCTCGTTGGACAGGATGTGATGCCCAAGTTCAAGCAACGTTTTCCAAACGAATTTGGGACAACGCAAGATGAAAGGGTGACTTATCTCAGGAGAGAAGATGCTATGCGATTGATTGATGAGCCGATTCGTATCGGTGGACGTTTCGGGGAAAGCCGTTATCGGGAACGCGCCATTGAGCGTATTCTGGAGCTTACAGCGGGAAGTCCTTTCTACATCCAGATTTTGTGTAATAGATTGGTTGAGTATATGAATCGCAAACGTGCCAGTCTTGTTACAGAGGCTGATGTGGAACAGGTGAAAGACGAGCTCATTCGCGGGGTGAATGCGCTAGGAAAAGACAAGTTTGACAACTTGATCAACTCTGGCGATACATCGCCGGATGCGATTAGCGATAAAGATGTGTTAAAAGTACTGACCTCGATTGCCGAAAATAGTCGCACCGGACCCTGCGGCCGAAGCAATATTGCTTGCGAGACGAAAACACCCGCTGATGAGATTCTCGAAGATCTTGTTAGGCGAGACGTTATCGAACGCGAACGAGGGCAATACTACTCTATTCGCGTTGGGCTATTCAGGGAATGGCTGCTCGCTCATCGGTGAGGTGAAAGATGGAGCGTGATTTTGCTAATCCTTTCAGTGATTACGGAAACATTGTATATGGAGAGCGCTTTATAAACCGCCCTGATGCCATTCGTGCCGTTGAAAATCGAGTCATCCGACCAACAGAGCCAGGAAATCTGGCACTTATTGGTGATTATCGAATTGGAAAGAGTAGTCTGGTTTATCATTCCATAATGACACGCAAAAGTGACTTGCTGGAGAAAAAACGCATTCCGATTTGGATCAATCTGGCGACCTTTGATCAAG
Organism: Candidatus Limnocylindrales bacterium; assembly: GCA_035559535.1. NCBI lineage: Bacteria > Bacillati > Chloroflexota > Candidatus Limnocylindria > Candidatus Limnocylindrales > Candidatus Limnocylindrales bacterium. The sequence continues at coordinate 185,399 of DATMBG010000022.1, read as the reverse complement.
CGCCGATATTTTTCCGCTCGCTTGTCACAAACAGTTATGATGAGATAGAAGGTCTGGGATGGTTGACTGATACAGTAAAGAGAGCGGCAGAAGGCGCCCTAAAAGATGAGGTCTCGTGGAGTGAAGGTTACGGACGTATACAGCGATATTTTGAGAAAGTTCGCCAAGCCGGAATACGCATTCTTTTTATTCTGGACGAGTTTGATCATGCACGTCATCTTTTTCGGGGAGATATTTCAAGTTTTCAAGGGCTTCGCGAATTGTCATATCGCCCGGAATGGCGGGTGACTTTAATAACAACATCTCGCAGATCTCTGCAGAGTATTGAATTCCAGACAAAGGCTATTTCAACGTTAGAAGGTGTTTTCCAGAACTATTATCTTGGTATGTTTGATGATGAGGCATTTGAGGCGTATCTTGCACGTTTATCATCAATTGGTATCAGCATAACACCGCAAATTAGAGAAGGCTTTCTGTATTATTGCGGCGGTCATCCTTATCTTCTCGATATGGTGGGATACGAGGTGGTGGAACTATTTCGGGAAACTAATGTAGTTGATGTAAGCCAAGCGGTTAAGCGAGTCGAACAATCTTTTATTCATCATTATGAACACATGCTTGACGTACTTCGTGAGGATAAAAGCCTAAGTAAGATTCTGCAAATTCTATTCGGCCCTGTTATTGAGGCCCGACCAACCGATGCGGAAGAACTACAAAGATATGGCCTCGTCAAACTCACTGAACAAGGGAATTATGTGGCATTTTCAGAACATTTTCAGACCTATTTGAAAATGATTGGGCGCCAGGTTGATTTATGGCCTTTATGGAAGAAAACTGAGGTGGCTTTGCGACGGCTGATTACAGAAAAGATGAGAGAACAGTATGGTGAGCAGTGGGTTGATAAGTTGTGTAAGGCGAGACCAAATTTGAAGCCGATTTTTGAGAGGTGTACAGAAGTACAACAGAGAGAGGAAAAGTCTTTTGGAAGCAGAGCATCTCGAAATTTGATCGAGTTCACTTATCCGCGAGACCTGTTCGACATTATCTTTGCTGAATGGGCAATTTTCAGAGATATTTTTGGCAAAGACAAGAACTACTGGGATCAACGTGCCCAATTATTATCAAAAATAAGAACTCCTTTGGCTCACAATCGAGATCAATCGCTTTACGATTATGAACGACAGACCGCTGAGGGGTACTGTAAAGAGATACTTGCAACTTTGGAGCAGGAGTGATTTGCTGCAATACCTGTAAAAACTATAGTTAAGAAAATTTTTCTTAACTTAAGAAAAATTTTCTTGACATAATATGTACAAGTATTTTAAAGTGAGTCACATTATCTAAATTGCATCAACACGTTATGACCGATTTGCAGAACTAACCGTTTTTTTTCGGACAATCTTTCTGTAGTAGTTTATCTAAGTAGCTGAAATTAAAGTTGTCAAGCAAATGCAGATGATAAGAGTCGTAGGATATTACGAATATCGATAACCTGATTTTACGAGAAAGCCTGGTACCGGGCAAACGGACAGCGCTACCCTAGTGCGTGCTAACATGCGCTTGCACCTGACGGCTTCGCCTCGTTGCGTTCGGTTCGCCGCAGGTGAAGTGCAGGCCTTTAGGCCCTAATGCGAAAGGAGGATATGATACGGGTAGACTGGAGAGATCGTATTATAAGTACGGCTGATGTGCTTCGGGGTAAACCCCGAATAAAAGGGACTAAAATTCCTGGGAGTCTTATTCTTAGGTACCTTGCAGCCGGCCCATACTACTGAGGAAATTATTGCAGAATTTCCAGATCAAAGACGAGAGCACATTGCTGCTTGCTAGATTATGCCCGTGCGCTATTGGAAGTAGGGGCGGAGGCCCTCCGCCCGTACAAGGGGCGTAAGGCCTTACGCCCTTACATGGTAAGGATTCATGGTTTTAACCGGTTCCCGATCAGATTCTTTATAGCCAGCCATAGAGTCGGGCATAGATTCGGGCAAAGGTTGCATGGGTATGGATAAGGAGCCCTAAAACGAAGGCCAGCCGGCCGGGTTTCCAGATTTTAAACCGTTTAATTCGCATCACATCCCCTCCGGGGACGTTAGCCCCTCGTTCTGTGGTAACTGCCGCTTCGTAGCCTACTTCCCGGGCTATTGCAAGGGCTGCCGCGTTATATTCCCCCCAGGGCCAGGCTAAATAACGACAGGTTTTGTCCAGGTGCTTTTCAATATCTCGTTTCGACTCTAAGAGTTCTGCTTTCACCCGCTCCTGCCAGGAAAATTCATCCTCATAACGATCTTCTACTTTGTGGCAGGCTTTGTAGGCCCGGACGACTTCCATCAGGGCTTTATCGATGTCGGCTTTTCTTTTGCCTTTAAAGAAATCTTCACCCCCGTGCCGGTTAACATACTGGATCAGAGTTTCGGCCAGGAGCGGATCACCCAGATACTTCCGCGTAGCCATTGCCGAACCGCGTTGATACATGGGGGTCCCCAATCGGCAATCCCCTTCTATGGGCCATTTTCTATTTACAAAGGCAGGGATATGAAATTCTACAATTTTTTCGCTTCGATAGACCGAACTGTGCCAGCGACTGTGGGATTGAACATCGATAATTCCGCTGGCTTCCATGATCCTTAATTCTTTCCAGGTTAGAAAATCCGGAAGTTCACGATCTGGATCCTGTGCTCTCTCTGAAAGGGAAGGATGGAAAATATGACCTCGCCGGTACAGATCTTTTTCCTGACACCTTCGCTTCAAAACGTCCTCCAGGTTAAAACGGGGCGGAGTCGAGGGATTTCCTGCAAGACCCGTGATCATAAAGAGGGTGGCTTTAAACTGATACTTTTTTAAAATCGGATAGGCGTACACCCAGGTATTTAAAAAACCGTCATCGAAGGTAATTACAACGGATTTTTTAGGAAGATCCCGCTCCCCTTTCATCCCCTGTACCAATTCACCGAGGGAAACAACCGAATAGCCATGCTGTTGAAGATACTTCATCTGCCAATCAAACACTTCCGGTTTAATGGCATCGTGGGGATCTACATGATGGTATAAAAGAACTGCCGTGGAAGGTGAGATCATAATAGGGAACAGGCATTTGAAGGGTTATCTGTATTCTGAAGGACCTGTTCGTATAGCCGCTCTGTATTTTCCACCATCTTCTGGATAGAGAATTTTTCTTCAACCAGTGCATGACCCTGATTTCCCATGTTCAATGCAAGGTCTTTGTGATTCAGAAGATAAAGTATTTTCTCGGCCAGGCTATGGGCATCGGCAGGGGGTACTAAAAATCCGTTGATTCCGTCCTGGATCAGCTCCCGGTTCCCACCTACCCGGGTAGCTACCACAGGTTTTCTCATGGCCATTGCCTCTCGAATGACCCCGGAGAATCCCTCTGTAAGAGCAGGATTTACTAAAATATCTAGGGCGGCCAGTGCTTCTGGAATATCCTCTCGAAATCCAAGAAAGGAGAGATGAGGATCTAAATGAAGCTTTTTGCTTAAAGCAAGAAGTTCTTGGGAATTCGTTCCCCGTCCGATCAAGATAAATCGTGCCCGGGGAGCAACCTGAAGGATCCTGGCTGCAGCCTCTAAAAAATAGGAGTAACCTCTAAAGTTGTGGGAAGAGTGATTTCCAATGGCCCCTATCAAGGGTTGGGAAAGATCCAGTCCAAGGTTTTTCCTGAAGGAAGTTCCGTCCACCTGAGCCGGATTAAATCGCGCCAGATCCGTACCACTGTAGATGACTTCAATCTGGGTGGAAGGGATTCCGGAGTCTATTAAAACCTGTTTAACACTTTGCGAAACCGCAATGATTTTTGATACTCTAAAACGGTATTTAAATTTTGCAGAGAGGGGATTTTTTATGGGAAGTGCAACACGGCGTGTTACGATGAAGGCCCGAGTCTTCCGGAAAAAGGTCGCAATCCAGGCCAGCATATGCGCCGTCGGTCTATGGGCATTAATCAGATCCACTTTTCGCTGAACCAGTACCCGGATAATTTGAGGGACAGCTAGAAAGTCCCATTCCTTACGCATCGGGATACGCTCCACAGGTATATGGATTTTTTCCAGTTTGTCGCCCAAACTACTTCCCGGTGGACATATCACAGTAACCTCATGACCCTTTTCAGCAAGCCCTTTACTGAGCTGATAAACCTGTTCTTGCCCGCCACTCCAGGTAGTTCCCGTTGTAATTTGGAGAATCCGAAATTTTTCTGACAACAAAAAAGAGAGATCAGAAGCCGGAAGTCAGAATTTTCTGACTTCTGATTTCTGGCTTCTGGTCTCTGATTCATGATTTCTAACTTCTGAATCCTGATGTCCGCTTTCTGTCTGAGTTTCATCGATGAGTTTAGATAAACCGACCATCTCAATATTTTTTTTCTTAAACTCAGGGAGCATTAGACGGAGGGCTTCAATGGTGATAGATCTGGGATGGCCAATGGCAATGACTCTTCCATCTCTAAGGGCTAAATTCTCGACCTTTTTCAACTGGGCCCGGATAGCATTTAACTCTTCCACATCATCCAGGAAAATATCTCGCTCTAGAGATCTAAGACCCATTTTCCTGGCGAGTTGATAGCCCACGGTTTGGCTGCTGGTTCGACTATCCAGGAAGAAAAGATGATATTTTTTTATCTCCTCTAAAACCACCCGCATTTTTTCGGCTCTTGTAGTGAATCGAGAACCCATATGATTACTGACCCCTTTGATATAAGGGACTGCTTCAATATCTTCTCGTACAGTTTGTCGGATCTGCTCATTGCTCATATGGGTCCAGAGCCCTCCTTTCCCCAGATTTATAAAGGAATCCTCTTCGGGCTCCATGGGAATATGGAGGATAATTTCTTGCTTTTTTTCATTGAGAAGTTCCGCAATGGCAACGGATTTCTCCAGATGGGGAATGATGGCGAAAGTAAAAGGTTCCCCTAACTGGAGGATTTTATGAACTGCTTCTTCACTGAAGCCTACATCATCCATCACGATGGCCACTTGAGGTCGTTTCTCTTCAGGCCCCGGCAGAGCTGGTGGGAGAGATTCTTTCAAATCCGGGAGGGTCTGTTTTATAAATCGAAGGGTATGGGTAATGGTTTGTTCTATGCCAAGGGTCAAAACAAAGACCTCTTGAGGAACCTCCCCTTTATAAACTTCGAAGAGCCTTCCCCGGGCGGACTTTATCGCCTGATAAAATCTTTGCTGGATATCCGAGAAATTATATTCCGGGGGAAGTTTAATCTCATAGAGGTAAGAAGTCCACTCCTGATGGAATGCATCAACATTCTGAGAGATCTGGACCTGGATCTGATCTTTGGAAAGACCCAGATCGGTAAGTTCTTTACTGATTATGGTATCCAGATTAAAGACCGTATGGCCAAAGTCAGGTTTTTTAAAAATCTCATGGAAGATATAATTCTTTAATCCTTTGAGGGCTGGAAAAAAAGGTCGCGTTAATAAACCTATGGAAAAAAGAAAAGCGAAGAATAAAAAGACAATCCAGAATGATCTTAAAACTGCCGGATTCTGAGGTATATCCAGTTGAGCTGGATGCTGCTCCTTTTCGTCTTCCACGGGATCGGGTACCGCTTGAGATAAAAGTCAAGAAGTTAAGGACATGAGGGATAAAGGATACAATAACACAGAAATAAGGAGACGTGGGGGAGAACTAGAACCGATGTTTCGTTATCACACGTCTCCTTTCTATTTTTTAAGGCTTTTTCGCCTCCATCAGTTTTTGTTTTTCGAATATCATGATCCCTTTGAGGATATCCACAGCCCGTTGTAACTGAACATCTTTTTCCAGTTGGGGATCTTTTTTAACCGTTTCTTCTTTTCCTTCTTTACTCGTATCACTGCCTTCACCGGTTTTCTGTTGAGAGCTATCCGATGGATTTTTACTTTCCGGCTGTGTGCCCTTTTCGGTTGGGACCTGTGGGGATTTTCCCTTATCGGAAGATTCGGATTTTTCTTTAGGTTTTTCCTTTGATAAAGCTTCCAGAGCCGCTTCTTCGGTATCCTGGCCCGATTTAGGAAGCTCAACGATTACATCGGGGATAATTCCCTTTTCATGGATTGTTCGTCCATTGGGGGTATAATATTTAGCGGTAGTCAGCCGAAGTCCTGAATTATCTGAAAGAGGTACGACGCTCTGTACAGAACCTTTACCAAAGGTTTTGGTTCCTACAATAAGGCCTCTTCCATGATCCTGAATGGCCCCGGCAACGATTTCAGAAGCACTGGCACTTCCGTGATTAACCAATACCACCAGGGGATGGTAAGGATGGGTAGCTCCTTGACGGGCCACAAAACGCATATCCTGATTTTTCGCCCGACCCTTGGTATAGACAATCAACTTACCTTTCTCCAGGAATTTATCGGCTACATCTACCGCTGCATTGAGGAGTCCGCCCGGATCATTACGCAGATCCAGGATCATGGCTTTGATGCCGGCTTCTTCTAGTTTGTCCAATGCCGTCTCAAGCTCATCGGCCGTATTTTCCTGGAACTGTTTTAACCGAATATATCCGATATTTCCTTCCAAGACTTTCCAGCTAACACTTTTTATCTCGATGACATCCCGGGTTAAAACGAAATCTTTGGGTTTCTCGAATCCTTCCCGCATGATGGTGATGGTTACTTTAGTTCCTTTAGGACCTCGAAGCATTTTCACAGCATCCATCAGCGTCATATCCTTCGTCGGCTTGTCTTCTATTTTAACGATCTTATCTCCAGCCTCAATCCCGGCACGATACGCAGGCGTATCTTCAATAGGGGCAATGACGGTTAATTGATTATCCTTAATGGCAATTTGAATCCCTAACCCCCCAAAACTCCCTTTGGTTTCTACCTGCATTTCCTGATAAACATCCGGGGGCATAAAAGAACTATGGGGATCTAAAACTTTAAGCATTCCATTGATGGCCCCGTAAATCAAGTCCTGCGTATTCACCTCTTCAACATAATTGGTTTGGATTAAGTATAAAACTTCGCTGAGTATTTTCAGCTTTTCATAGGCGTTAGATTGGGTGGCAAGAACTTTTGAAGTCAGACTAATCCCAAAGACTAGACTGAAGATGACAATGAGGGTAAATATCTTATGGTTCTTGATCCTTTGATACATGAGGTTTTCTCCTCCTAAATGAATCTGCCACTCATTATTTAGATAGTTAAATGAGAGCTGATCTCTGAAATCTAAACCTGATTTAGCGTTTGACTCCTTTACGCTTGTTTTCTATTAAGAAAGATTAGAACGTTCCCTTAGGGTTTGTCAAGATATATTTCAAGAGAGTTCAGAACTAAGATTTTAATTTCCGATTTTTATATCAAATCGATAATTCTGCAACCTTTCACCACTTTCTACATCTTTCTAAGTAGAAAAACCGGTTACAACTATCAAACCAGGCAGGATGCCTGCACTTCCAAACTCTTGTAAATCTTGTTTCAAATAATTAATGTCGGGCGGGATGCCTGCGCTCCCAGGCAGGCTCCTGTTACACTGTTACCTTAATTTTGACCTCATAGGGTTGCTTTCACTCCCCAGCTCCCCTCTCCCGAAGCGTGGGAGAGGGGCCGGGGGTGAGGGCCACTTAAACATTAAGCAAAATTAAAGTAACAAAGCACTATGTCCTATACTTCTTAAACTTGATTAAAAAGGAGGATAAAGAGTATGCTTCCATCTCGCGGATATAAAGTGTTTTTAATTTTAACTCTACTTTTATCAGGAATCGGAAATTTAACGAATTTTATTGGAGAAACCTGGGGAGCGGAGTATCGCAAGCTGGTTCCTCAACCCAGGGTCCGGATAAGTATAGAAACCGTAGATTACTATACCAAATATCCGAAAACTTCTTTTTGCATAGGTAGAGACCGGATAGATATCCGGTTAACCAATCGAGGGGATTATTCCCAATACATTTACCTTATGAATCGAGATACCCGAGGTATTACCCGAACCCTTTACAGTGGCAGATTAAATCCGGGTACTTATTATCTATCGGATTTGATGGATGTCATGTTTGAGGTCGAAGGTCCTCCAGGCACCGAATCACTCTGGGTAAATGTGGATGGGGATTCGGGTTATGGTTATGCTAATCGGGTTCGTTTTAGGGTCCTGGATTGCGATGACCGTCCTTACCCGGATGATTTATGGATCAGTGCCTATGTAACTCCCTGGTCTATACCTCAAGGTGGGAGTGGGGTTATAACGGTTAGAACCAATGCTTCTTCCAAACCTTCGATTCGATATTACTTCGAAATTTATAACAGTTGGGGTCATTTATGGAAACGGGTGGAAGCCTGGAAAAGATCTCCAGGGGTCTACGAATTGGATCTGGTTGTAGATCGAGAGACCCCGCCGGGAGTTTTAACCTATACGGTCAAATTGTGGTCCGAGACCCGATATGGTTATAGGCGGCTGGAGGCGACTAATCAATTTACCTTTAGAGTGGTGGACGACTACTATTTATCTAGAGGACCCTGGGATTATTAAAAAGAATTCGCAATTAACTGTTGACAAGGCATGTGGAGTCATAGATATTGGGGGTATGGTGAATTATGATTAACATCGTGGATAACTTTTTAATCCTATTCGCTCTAAAGGTACAAAGAATATCACGAAAGTATGGAGGTAGAGGGATATAGGTGAATCTCCTACATCCTCCCACTTTCATACTCCCACACTCCCATACTCCCACACTCCCATACTCCCACACTCCCATACTCCCATACTCCCATACTCCCATACTCCCATACTCCCATACTCCCATACTCCCACACTCCCATACTTTTTTATCCGGTTTCCTTTGTGCCTTTGGGGCTTTATAGTCCAAAAGAGTACTCCATGACAGCGCTCAGATTTGATTCAAATGGTTTAATTCCGGCCATTGTTCAAGATGCAGAAAATAATGAGGTCCTCATGATGGGTTATATGAACCGTACCGCCTTAGAAAAAACCTTTGAGACGGGTAAAGTTTATTTTTGGAGCCGATCCCGGAAGAAGTTATGGACAAAAGGAGAAACTTCCGGTCATTATCAATTTGTACGGGAGGTATTTTTGGATTGTGATGGGGATTGTCTGTTAATTAAAGTGGAACAGGTGGTCGGTGCGTGCCATGAAGGTTATCGTAGTTGTTTTTACAGGCGCCTGGAGAAGGATTTAGAAACCAGTACTATCATTCAGGAAAAGGTGTTCGATGAAAAGAAGGTTTACGGATCATGAGGAGATGTATTTTTTGCCAGATCGTTAAAAAAGAGCTTCCGAGTACCGTTGTGTATGAAGATGATCAGGTTTTTGCCTTTGAAGATATCGATCCTCAAGCTCCGGTTCATGTTCTCATCATTCCCAAAAAGCATATAGCTACTTTAATGGATGTTCCAGATCAGGAAGAGATGCTCATGGGAAGAATGATCCTGGTAGCAAAAAAAATTGCGACTTTAAAAAACGTTCATCATCGTGGGTTCCGATTGGTTATAAATTGTAATCCCGAAGGGGGACAGTCGGTTTACCATCTTCATCTCCATCTTTTAGGGGGGAGAGGTATGAGATGGCCGCCGGGTTAGAAAGTTATAAAATAGCCGAAAGGGCTTTAACTGCCTTATTGAAAAATTTACGATAGGCCACTTCAGGTGGGACGATGGCGACCAGATTCAAGCGAATTCCGTTGACATAAAAAATACGACCCACGATTTTGGTTTTATGGTATGTGGTAATAGAAGTTTCCACGACTTTGAGGGAAGAATCTAACGTTTCTGCGACTTTTGCCAGGTCGTTGAGCAGGATAGAAAGGGCAATAAAATTGTCTTTATCATACTTAGATGATGGAATCTGAATCATGGGAAGACCTTCTTCACTAAATAGAACCAGCAGATCAAAGCGGCCTTCTTTACTGATTTCTTGAAGCTTTTCTTCAATGAGATTTTGAGTTGAGGGAAGATCTTGATCCATCAGAGTTTTTTCCTGACGTTAGCCACTACCAGGTTAATGACTGCCTTAAGGGTTTCAAAAACTCCGATCCCTTTATTGGCCACCGCTTCAAAATAGGGAACGTTATATTTATTCAGTTTGAGTTGTAAATAAGGAATAGGGGCTACATTGGGAAGATCTCGCTTGTTGTATTGAATAACCCAAGGAAACTCATCCATCTTATGTCCATCCTGTTTCAAATTATTCTCCAGATCGTTCAGGGTTTCAAGATTGGCTTCCAGTCGATCGAATTGAGAATCGGCTACAAATACCACCCCATCCACTCCATTTAGGATGACCTTTCGACTATAAGCATAATACACCTGACCTGGGACGGTATATAAATTGAATTTTGGTTTTTTCCCTTTTATTTTACCTACCTCCAGTTGGAGGAAGTCAAAAAAGATGGTACGGTCTTCTTGGGTTTGAAGGGAAACGAGCTCTCCTTTAAGTTCTGGAGCCACTTTAGAGTGAATATAAAGCAAATTGGTGGTTTTTCCACTGACACCGGGGCCATAATAAACGATCTTCAGATTGATTTGCTGTAAAGCCCAGTTAATATACATAGTCGTGATAGATAGGAGACAAGTTACTCTTTAAATGAGCTATCTAACTCATTTGCCAGGAGTTCTCCAAAATCATCATCAATAATATCTGTAACAGTTTTACTGCTACCCCCCTCTTTGATGATCTTATCCAGGGCTTCGACCGCTTTTTTGGTATAAACCCTTACCATCCCCAAAGCCACATTAGATTGAAAAATGATAATCAAAAAATACTCATCTCCGACATTGGTAAGGTAGACATTATTCTTTTCCCCCTCATGGAAGAGAAGCTTAAATCGGGCTTCTTCTCCGACCAATTTGGCCATTTCCGCAGTGGCCGAAAAATCGGCTGCAGCCAAAGCGGCCAGAACCGTTGTATTAATATGGGAGGTATCTCCCCGCTCACCTATAAGCTGACCGGCTATATCGGCAAAAAGAACCGCATTTGCCTTGGTCTTGGAGTAAAGTTCTCCTAAACACTTTTTAATGGCTTCATACTGTTCAGAGGATAATATGGTAATTTTACTTCCATCTATCTTTTTCGGCATGGTCCCTACTCCTCATTAAAGACTGAGTTTAAAAAGAAATTACTGTTTTCGCTTTTTAAGTCTTTCGATGGCGTCTTTGAGATTGGCCCGCATACTTTCTAAAGTTTCCCCCAATATTCCCAGTTCATCCTTAGGACCTGGAACGATCTTCACATCCAAATCTCCAAAACTCATTTTGTCTGCGACATCAATCAGGTACTGAACACGTTGCACGATAATCTTAGAAAAGAAAAGCATCAGAAGGGAGCCTATCACAATAGCTCCGGTAAAAATTCCCCATAGAAGAGGATTCAAAACCTCATGGATTTTTCCCTCTTTGATTATTTCCCAACCTGTTTCACTTCCACTCTGCTCCAGGACCCCGGCTCGAACAACTCCTTTAGGTTGTTGGGAATCCCCAATAGGTACGGCAACGTCCTGGATGGTGTTATCCCCCGACTTAAACCGCCTGTTTTGTATTTCTTTTCCCTGGGTCAGTTCATTTGCTTTAATCAGTTCCGGAGAGGGGGTCGTTTCTAACGTGGTGGCCACCACCTCATTTTTATCATTTTGCACAATGATATAGAAGAGTCCGTATCTTTTATATGGATCATAAGAATTTAAAGTCTGCTGGATCTGACTTTTAGTCATACTGCTTCCGTTTAATGAAGTATTGGCCAGATTATGGGCTACCATCTGGGCGACCATCATTCCTCGAACGGTAGGATAAACACTATTAAATTTCTGATCAAGTAGATAACTCAACAGGAAAAAAATACAAAAACCGTAAAGGAGTAACGCAATTACAATCAGAGAGGCCAGTTTAGCCGAAAGACTAAAATCCTTGATCTTCTCAAGCATTTTTCAAACCCTATTCAGATTTGATGTTTAACCGGAGTCTACTCAATAACCCTTTCTTTTCCTTGGATTCCTCCAGGTTTTCCTTAGCAGGTTTTGGAGGTTCGGCAGGCTCTACCAGAAGTTCGGGTAATCTACTCATCAGTTTAAGATTTTCGATATCTTGTTTGTATTCTCCTTTTATAGTTTGGAAGCGGTTATGAATATTATACAGAAGTTTTTCCTTTGGAGTTCTTTTAGCCGCCTCTTCCACGGTCTGCCGAATGGTATCACAAACCCCTTCTACAAACTCATCTACGGTTACGGTTCCTTCAAAAGAGAGGGCTCCATCCTTATAGTTAAACTCACCGGCAAAGGGATCTAAAAAGGGATATTTATTGGCATAGGCCGTTAAAACCCTTTTGAAAATTTCCAAAAATTTCCCCTGGCCTATGGCGTCATTGATTGCTTTTTCCAAATTAAGTAAAATATTTTGAAATACGGTCAGAACCGAATCTAAAACCTCCCCTTCCATTATCTTGGTGGTATCTTCTATGACAGCAGCAACATCTGCCTTATACACATTGAAAACGGCTCCAACCTCTGCACTCAGCCCTAATAATTTCTTAAGCCCCTGAGCTCCTGAGATAAGTTCTCCCTCGTCGGATTTATAAACACTCTCCATCACCCGACCGTCTTGGAAATAAATATAACCTTTTCCTTCCTGGTTATTTAAAATGACCTCAATATATCCAGTGTGTTCTTCCTTTCGGAGTTTTTGAATGAGCTTTTCAAGACTGGTTAGTTCTGTGGTCAAATCTTTTAAAACAATGGTACTTTTTAAGGATGCGGCCAGGGTGGCTACCAGTTCGTTGGATAACCGAAAAACGGTTACCGTTCCATCCTTTTCTCTGGATTTGGCCAGAATGCTTCTTACTGCTTTTTCACCACTTGTACAGACCGGGGGATCTTTTTGAATTTCTTCTAAGGCACTGACAATCTTGCCTGTATCCATGAATAAGATCCCCTCGTATTCCCAAAAACTAACCTGGCAACAACCAGTAAAACTATTTTCTGCAAGATCTCTGAGAAGCTCGTTAATATCCGTAAAGGATGTACTCAGGGCTTCGTGGATAACTTTACCTCTCGGAATGATCATTAAGCCCTCCTTCGGACTTCATAAAGATGTAAGTTATGCTCTGAAATAACTTTAAAACCCCCTCTGCAGATGTAGAGAAAAGGTAACAAACGCTAGAAATCCTGTCAAGATAAAAAATATCTCTGATAAGCCTTATCCAGGAGCATATTCCCAATACCCCAGGTTCTCCTTCTGACCCCTTTATCTGGTTCTTATCCTCGGCGAGGATCCTTGCGTTTCAATTCCGAATCTCACGAAACTTTCTATAATCCTTCCCTTTTATCACGATGGTTTTGCACATTTCATAGAGTCTGGACCGTAGCCGATAGCCAATACGATCCTCTAAGGTTTCTTCCTGGATTCCTCTATCCTCTTCGTCCATCCAGTTAGAGGTGATCAGAGTAACCAGATTGTTATTGTACCTTTGAATGAGAATATGCGTAAAGATATCCCGTATCCAGGGACTCATAACTTTGGCCCCCAATTCATCTAACACAAGGACTTCTCTGGATAGTACAGGCTCTAGAATGTCTGACTCCGAATACTCAGAGTCTCGGGAATAAGAATTCTGCAGCTCCTTTATGAGGTTTCTGAAATCGTAGAACAGACAAGGGATGCCTTTTTCAAGAATGAGATATTTAATGGCGGCTACCGCCAGATGGGTTTTGCCGACTCCACAACCTCCCATGAATAACAATCCTATTTTCCGGGCCGGATATTCTTTTACAAATTGCTCAACCAGAACTTTGGCACGACCTATGGAGGCATCACAATCCGGGTAGGGCTGTGGGTTATAATTTTCCAGAGAGCATTGCATATATCTCTCCGGAATACAGGCTTTTAGAAGAAGATGTTCTTTCCTCTTCATGCGGTAGCATGTACATCTCTCCACAGTTTCCACAGAACCTTGATTTTTTACCCGCCATCCCGTGTCTCCACACTCCTTACACCTTACCCCTCGGGTTTGGGAAGTCAATATATTTTCTTGCAGAGTCATAGAATTTCCTCAAAAACCTGGTTCTTTTAAAGAACCCATATTTAGCACCTTCCTGGCTATAAGTCAAGGGAATTTATTGGGATCTGGTGACAGAAAAAGGACTTTACTTTAAGTTTTAGAGGAGTTTCCCAATAGCTTCTTTTATCCGATGTAATCCTTCCCGGATGTGTTCCATGGATAAAGCATAGGATAATCTCACGTGCTGATCGGAACCAAAGGCCGAACCGGGAACCACTGCTACCCTGGCTTCAGCTAGCAAATAAGATGCCAGATCCTTAGAGTTGGAGATGGTACGTCCCTGGTAGGTCCTTCCATAAAGGCTGGATACCTTGGGAAACACATAGAAAGCTCCCTTGGGTTTTAAGCAAGAAATTCCAGGGATCGTGTTTAATTCCTGAACGATATAATTCCTCCTTCTCAAAAACTCCAGGCGCATCTCGCTGAGAGCCTCCTGAGGTCCTGTAAGGGCTTCCAAGGCTGCTTTTTGGGCAATGGAAGTAGGATTAGAGGTACTCTGACTCTGAAGATTAACCATGGCTTTGATCACTTCGGCAGGACCCGCTGCATAGCCGATTCTCCATCCTGTCATGGAATAGGACTTAGATAAGGCTCCGACGGTAAGGGTCAGTTCTTTAATTTCTGGATTTAAGGATGCAATGCTTACGTGTTCGGCATCCTCATAAACCAGTTTTTCATACGTCTCATCAGAAATTACATAGATATTTTTTTCTACGGCCAGAGCGGCTATGGCCTTTAAATGCTCACGGTCTATAACTGCTCCCGTGGGATTGCAGGGCGTATTGAGAATCAGACCTTTGGTTTTTTTTGTTATGGCTGTTTCTAGAAGTTCCCGGGTGACTTGAAAATCGGTCGACTCATCTGTGTAAACAATCACCGGTGTAGCTCCCATGAGCTGTATTTGCTCTAAGAAGGTTTCCCAATAAGGAGAAGCCACGATCACTTCATCCCCTTCCTCAAACAGGGCCATGATGGCATTGAAAAGAACATGTTTAGCTCCACAAGAAACAATTACTTCAGAAGGTCGATAAATCAGGTTATTGTCCTTTTCAAGTTTCTTAGCAATGGCGGCCCTCAGTTCGTCAATACCCGGAACCGGGGTGTATTTTGTAAAACCCTCTTGAATAGCTCGAATGGCTGCTTCTTTTACATTGGAAGGGGTATCAAAATCCGGCTCACCCGCACCAAATCCGATGACATCAATCCCTTCGGCTCGCATTTTCTTAGCTAAGGTGGTAATTTCCAAGGTTGAAGACGGCTTTATGGCACTGGCACGTTGAGATAATCGCATCATACATCTTTTTAAGATCAGAAGTCAGAATCCAAGAGTCAGGGGATTGAATAAAAACAATTCCCTCACCACGTGAGTAGAAACTTTACTTTTCTGACTTCTGATTTTTGTTTTTTAACCCCTGACTCCTTAAATTGGTAATATACTCCTGGCGAGTTGTCTAGAGAAAAAATCTTAATTCTATTTTTCACAACCTGACCAAAAGTTCCAGGATGAATCATCTATCATCCTGGATGAAGGATTATGTCCAAAACCGGGACTCTTTATATTGTCAGTACCCCCATTGGCAACTTAGAAGATATTACCCTACGCGCTCTCCGCATTCTCAGGGAAGTCGATCTTATTGCTGCTGAGGATACGCGAACAACGCGAAAACTTCTATCCTTCTATGATATTCATGTTCCGATTACCAGTTATTTTGATGCCAATGAAGAATTTAAAGCCATTGAGTTAATAAATAAATTAAAATCCGGACTCAACATCGCCCTTGTTTCCGAAGCCGGAACCCCGGGCATATCGGATCCTGCCTATCGATTGCTTCAACAGGCTATAGAAAATAATATTCCGGTGGTCTGTATCCCCGGACCTACGGCTTTTGTAAGTGCTGCTGTGGTCTCCGGTCTTCCCATTGATAGTTTTGTATTTATCGGATTTTTACCCCATAAGAGAAGTAAGCGGCTTAAAAAGATAGAATCTCTTCGAGAGGAACCGAGAACTTTAATTATGTATGTGTCCCCCCATCGTTTTCTAGAAACCTTGAAGGATCTGAAAGAAATTTTGGGAGATCGAAAGGCCGCCGTAGCCCGGGAACTTACCAAAAAATTCGAAGAGGTTTTACGGGGCCCTCTGAGTACCCTTATCGAGAAATTTGAAAATACCCCCATCAAAGGAGAAATTACCCTGGTCCTGGAAGGAAAGCGGTAAAGTATGGGAGTATGGAAGTATGGGGGTGTGGGGGTGTAGAAGTGTGGGGGTGTAGGTGTAGAAGATAGAACTCCCATACTTCCATACTCCCCCACACTCCCATACTTCTAAAGATCTTTCCCATTGTCTACGATACGGACCAATCGACCCTTATCCAGACAAAAGACTTTTTTCCTCATTTCCCGGATGATCATGCGGTTATGGGTGGCCACCACCACCGTTGTACCTCGGGCATTAATATCCTCGAAGAGACTCATAATTTCCAGGGATAGTTCCTGATCGAGATTTCCCGTGGGTTCGTCTGCCAACACGATGGTGGGGTGGTTAACCAGAGCTCTTGCGATGGCGACCCGCTGTTGTTCGCCTCCGGAGAGAAGATGGGGGAGCATATCCATTTTATCTTTTAAATCCAGGAGGCGAAGTATTTGTAAAACCCGCTGGTCAATCTCGCGTCGGGGCGCGCCTATGACTTTAAGGGCGAAAGCAACGTTTTCAAAAACCGTTTTCTTTTTTAAAAGCTTAAAATCCTGGAAAACGACCCCGATGTTTCTTCTCAGATAAGGGACACTGGATCTTTGAAGTCGGGCGATATTAAAATTATTGACCAGGACATTACCGGATGTGGGGAGTTCTTCGCGAAATATGATTTTCAATAACGTGGTTTTTCCGGCTCCACTGGGGCCTGTTAAAAAAACAAACTCACCTTTTTCAATGCTTAAAGTGATATCCTCCAGCGCTCGTACGCCACCTTCATAGACCTTATAGACGTTATACATCTGGATCATGGACATGATTTTTTAATCTCTTTAATACTGAATTGGCCACACACGGTCTCCCAAACGGATTTCCTCACCTTTAACCAGGGATTCCAGATAGGCAACTGAAAATTTATCGGAGACTTCCCAAACCCGGATAGTTCCCAGCTCCTTTCTTAATATGGCCAGAGTTTCTCCGGTTACCGGATGTTTAAGCTCGGTTTCGGTTCCTTCCCGGTAAACTCCCAAAGGCATCCCCCGTTGAATTCCATCCTGAGCGGTTAAGTCTATAAATACCTTTTTATCCTGGATAGCAATCACATACCCCTTATTCTGGAGAGCTAAAGATTTGAGTAACCTGGCGGGGGGTTCTTGAATGAATTTTAATCGATAGCCATAAGATTCTTCCCGAGATAAGGGACGAGATGCTGTTTCATAGCTACAACCTACCAGGAAGCTTAAATACACCCAGAGTTGGAAATATTTAAAAAGTTTCATCTTCCACCGTATCATAATGTGACTTTATCATGGATTTGGGCGGAATTGTCAAGTGAAAACGCTTTCAATTGCAAGTTGTGAAGGATACATGGGAAGGTAGATGACCGTATCTTTTCGTTTTTTCTTGACATGTTCCCAATAATATTTACATTATTTTAGATCATGGAACGTCTGGAAGCTCAAGGCACACCGTCTTCCTTTCCAACTACAAAGGAAGAGAAACGAGATATCTTTAGTTTCTTTGCTCATCCCATATGGCTTGGCATTGTATCAGGCATTTCAATATGGACGGGCCTGGCGGTTAATATGGGGTTTACCTATGTAGGGATTTTTTTATGCCTGGCTATCTGGTTAAGCGATAAGAAAACCTGGGCTTCCCTAAAAACGGGGCTCCTGCGCTATATGGACTTGGGGTATGATGAAATCGAAGAAAACTACCGTCAACTCAAGTCCGAGCTGGAAGATCCCTATATGGATTTCATCCACCAAAGTGTAACCCTTTACAGAGAGATTAAAAAAGCGATCAAGGATAAAGATAAGGAGATTTATCTTACAGAATCTTTTAAAGAAATCTTTCCCGCTGTTCAACATTTAATCCTTAAAATTTTCAGTATTGTAAAGAAGATTCACGGGATTCATGAAGATTTACGTTGCCATGACATGGCACGTACCCGGGCTGTTCTGAAGCATTTAGAGAAGAAGATCCAGAATGCCCGTTCCGACGAATTTATCAAATTAGAGTGGATTCGAACTCGAAATTCTTTGCTTAAACAGCTTAAAAGCCATCAAGAAATTGAAAAAGGGATAGAATATGTCACATCTAAATTAACGAACTTTATAACTTCACTCAGGGAAGTGCATCTCTCGATCATCAGGCTTAAATTTTCCGATATTCACACAGGTTCTTTGGATTTAAATGGGGTATTCAGCACAGTTATCCAGCTCAGTGAAGCAATTGATGATATGGCTGCCGCTCTAGATAAGATTACCTACAAAAATCCATGAGGTATGAGGGTTCTCCTGAGGTTAGAGGCTTTACATAAAGTAATCCTGTAAACAGCAAGGATTTCTCGTCGAGGATGGCGCTATGAGGCGATTTCTAGCTGTTATTTCTGTGGGATTTGTCCTTGTTTGTATTACGGCACTGCTAAATCGTTTTGCTGATTTTGGTGGAATTTTTTCCTATCTGCAGGTTTTCTACGGCTACTTTGATAAGAAAGGCACTTTAAGAATTACTTCTTCCCCTTCCAACGCATCGGTTTACTTGAATAATACCTATGTAGGAAAAACTCCTTTCATGGAGAAATTAGCAGAAGGGGAGTATGATGTAAAACTCCTGTTAAAAGGTTATCGGACCTATGCAAGAAAAGTTTGGGTAAATAAAAAACAGACGGCTTTTCTAGATGCAGAACTTTCAGAGCAGCGAGGAAAAGTAGAAATCAAAACGGCCCCACCAAAGGCCGCGGTATATATCGACGGGGTCAAACTGGATAAGGTAACTCCTTTAGTGATCGAGAAACCTCCTGGAGAGTATGAGTTAAAAATTGTTAAAGACCAATACTATGTCGACCAAAGACCTGTGATTATTCAGGATGATACTACGTCAGAGGTGGAAGTAAATTTAATTCCCCAGGTGGGAAGATTAGTTATTACCTCAGAGCCTTCAGAAGCCAAAGTCTATATCGATGATAAATTTATTGGAACGACCCCCTTAACCCATGATAAACCGGTTGGTAAATACAAGTTGGTTCTTAAAAAAGAAGGATTTCGGGATCATGTGGGTGAGGCAGTCCTTGTAGCCGATGAGGTCCTGGAAATTAACGTAACCCTTAAAGAGAGGACCGGAATTTTAGATATTGTAACCAACCCACCTGGCGTTGAAGTTCATATCAACGATGTGTATTACGGTGAGACTCCTTTGAAAAAGGAGTTGAAACCGGGTCCTTATGAACTTACTTTGAAGAAAAGTAAATATCGGACCCTGACGGAAACCGTTGTGGTAGAGGACCTGGTTACCAGGAAAATCCAGAGAGAACTGACTCCGGAAATAGGCGAGGTTAAAATCGAGTCCAATCCTCCTTCGGCTAAAGTTTTTCTAGAAGGGGAGGATATAGGCTATACTCCTATATCTCTGAATAAACCTCCAGGTATCTATAAACTTCGAGTGATTAAACCGGGTTATAAACATTTTGTAATCGATATTCAAGTTAGTGATGGTAGATCTACCCGTGTCGATGCCCAGCTAGAAAAGGAGAAAGGTGGTGATACCCTCAACTAGTCCCTTACAACCCAAAATTATGAATAAAATAATCTTCAACTCTCAAAAAGTTTTAAGTGTTATTTTGTTGATTGGGTTTGTTTTAATAACCAGTCCAGGATGTTCTAAAGCAACTAAGCATCACCCCTCCCAGGCAGCCGATGAAATGCTCTTTAAAAAAGGAGAGACGTTATTTAATAAAAAGAAGTATGCTCGAGCCCTTGAAGAGTTTAAAACTTTAAAGGAGCAGTATCCTAAGAGCAAATACCTGAGTAAAACCCAATTTTATATCGCCGAAAGCTACTATGCTCAAAAGCAATATGAAGAAGCCATTGCCGCTTATCAGAGTTTTATAAATCTCTATCCAACCCATCCTGAAGTGCCAAAGGCCCAGTATAAGTTGGGTATGTGTTACTATAAACAGATACTTTCTGCAGATCGAGATCAGACTAACACCCGTAGGGCTTTGGAAGAATTCGATAAGGTTAAAACAAAGTATCCGAATAGCGAGTATGCTCAAAAAGCCCAAGAAAAAATCCATAAATGCCGGAATAGATTGGCCGAGCACGAGTTTTTGATTGCCGAATTTTACCTGCGTGAACAGGCTTACAAAGCTTCTATTGATCGTCTCCGGGTCATTTTACAAGAATATGCAGATACCGAGGTCATTGATAAAACCCTCTTCTACCTGGGTATGAATTATCTCAAGTTGGGTCAGAAAGAAGAAGCAGAGTTATATTTAAAGAGATTGATTCAAAATTATCCGAATAATGGTTATGCGGAGAAGGCCAGGAAGGAGTTGTCTAATATATAAGTGAATTATGTGCGGTATATGTGGTGTCCTTAATTTCAATGAAAAAAAAGAAATCGATAAAAACCTTGTACGCCGGATGACTTCGGTTCTTAAACACCGTGGACCTGATGAAGAAGGTTATTACATGTCCGGTCAGGTTGGTCTGGGGGTCCGGAGATTAAGTGTCATTGATGTAACGGGAGGTCATCAACCCATCAGCAATGAAAATCGGTCGGTATGGGTCGTATTCAACGGGGAGATTTATAACTATAAGGAGCTTCGGGAACAGTTAGAAAAACGCAATCATAAGTTTAAAACCCTCAGTGATACAGAAGTCATCGTCCACCTCTATGAAGACCTGGGCAAAGAGTGTATCCGTGAACTTTACGGAATGTTTGCTTTTGCCTTGTGGGATAGTCGGGAACATGCTTTCTTTTTAGCCCGAGACCGAATAGGTATAAAACCTCTGTTTTACCGTATCGATCGGGAAAAACTTTGTTTTGCTTCTGAGATTAAGTCCCTGCTTCAAGATCCTTCCTTTAAAAGAGAACTTAACTTTCAGGCTTTGCACAATTATCTGAGCTATCTCTACATTCCCGGCCCGGATACCATATTTAAAGGAATCAAAAAACTCCAGCCGGGTCATGTTCTGGAGTACAAAGACGGTGAAATCTTCCTCCAGAGATATTGGAGTTTGCCCGTTGGGAGTCGAGTGGATAGATCGACTCCTCCTACCTCAGGGCCAAGTGAAGAAGATCGATCCGATAGGGTCCCAGAGGTTAAAAGACTGCCTGTAAGTCCAAAGGATGAAAAGTTTTACTCGGAAGGGTTGATAGAACTCTTACAAAAATCTGTTAAACGCCATCTTGTAAGCGATGTCCCCGTGGGAATCCTCCTGAGCGGTGGAATCGACTCCAGTGCTATTGTGGCCTTTGCCAGTAAAATTCAACCCATTAAGACTTTCTCCATTGGATTTAAAAATGCCGGATATTATGACGAACGACGCTATGCCAAACAAGTATCCGAACGATTTGCCACAGAACACTACGAATTCGAGGTAGAGCCCCGGGCCATTGATATTATTCCTTTGCTTATAAAGCATTTTGATGAACCCTTTGCGGATCCTTCTGCCATTCCCACCTATTATCTGGCCAGATTAGCTCGAGAACAGGTAATTGTAGCCCTTTCAGGAACGGGAGGCGATGAAATTTTCGGAGGCTACCGACGTTATTTAATCGATAATTTGATTCGATACTACAGCCGAATTCCCATCATGCTTCAACACTACTTTGAGAAAATTTCAAAGCATCTGCCCGTTTCTCGAACTTCCAGTCTTGGGGAATATTTTCTGTTTTTTAAAAGATTTCTGGAATGCCGTAACTTACCCCCTAATTTGCGACATATCACCACCATTTCCTTCTTCACCGAGGATATGAAGCAAGCCCTCTATAATCCTTCCTCTCCCCATTTTAAAGGATTACGTCCTTCAGACGAAATTATTACTCAATATTATCGAAAGGCCTCCAGCCTGTCGGATCTGGATAAAGCTCTATATGCCGATTTTCATACGCTCCTTCCGGATGATCTTTTGGTCAAGGAGGATCGAATGACCATGGCAGTTTCACTGGAAGGACGGGTTCCTTTTCTGGACCATGAACTGGTAGAATTTGCGGCTCAGATCCCTTCAGATCTTAAAGTGAAAGGTCTTACGACCAAATACATCTTCAAACATGCCTTGCACGGCATCCTTCCCTCTCAAATTATTCATAGAAGAAAACATGGATTTGGAGTACCTCTCCTGGAGTGGTTTCGAACAGATCTCAAACCTTTACTTGAAGATATCTTGTTAGGAGAGCGCTTACGGGAACGCGGCCTTTTCAACGTGGATTATATCCGATTGCTTATCGAGGAACACCAAAAAGGCCTTAAAGATTACAGCCAACACCTCTGGGCCCTTTTGATTTTTGAACTCTGGTGTCGGGAGTATTTAGATAGTCCTGTCCGGAGTGTAGAGTAATAAGTGTAGAGTAATAAATAAGAGAGGTTAAAAGGGTAGGGAAATAGGATGGGTTCTGGAAGCCTTTCCCTCTACCCCTGTACCTGCCAACATTTAAGCCGCCAATCCTGTCCTTCTACGGCAAGAGCTGCCACGTAGCCGGAACCCGGTTCCAGCGTCTGAAGTGACCAACGGGAGGTTTCTTGGGGATCTTCCAGGACATTGAGTAGAGCGGCAGGCTCGCCGGGTGCCAGGGATACAGAGAATTGATTCAAAGGAAACGAAAGACCCTTTCCTCTGGCCTTTATATAAGCTTCTTTGCGAGTCCAGCAATTAAAGAATGCTTCTTGCTGCAGATGGAAAGGAAGGGCCTTTAAAGCCATAACTTCGCAGGGTGAAAAGAACCGATGCGCTATCTGCATATTGGCCGGATGAGGTCGGATATATTCAATATCTATCCCAACTTCACGACCTTGTGTAATGGCGTAGAGGGCAAGCTCCTGGGAATAAGCTAAGTTGAAACGCAATCTACTGTAGCTAAATTCTCCTGTGAGATAAGGCTTTCCATAGGGTCCATAGCCAAATTGCAATTGGCCCGGTTCCCTCTCCAGATAACGTCCCAGGATCCTCCTTAACAATCCCCGTGTGATGATAAAGCGTTCACGATCCTTCTGAAAGTAAAAACGCCCGGCCCGGACCTGCTCATCCGCCGAGAGAAGTTGCTGCAGGTTGTGTAGATACGAAATCTCTACATTCAGGGTCGCACGCCAGACATGGACTTCGTCATTTCCCAATAGAAGGACCTCCGGTAAAGGAAACCAGAGAGAAAAGGGATTTGCCCTGGATGCCCCCTCCAACAGGTCCTGGATGGGGATATCTTCCATAAATTTATCTCTCCTCCTTACCCTCTAAAATATCCCCTCTTTGATTTTTTTACCATACAGGCATCGGGTTAGTATCCACTCTGGTTGAATAGATCACATCCTATCAATTCCTTTTAAAGAAGTTGCATTCCAGGGATAGAAAAACTTCATAGGGAAAGCCGCCTTACAAATTGAAATATAATCAGGTCTCCCTATCAAGGGGAAATAGGAAACGGACTTGAAAAAATGCGTTTGATTTCTACCTGATCTCTCTTCCCAAAATTTGGATAATCCAGATCGATAATAACCGTTTTTCGATAGTTATCTTGAACAACGGAAATTGTTCCTAAAGCGGTATCCTGGAAAGCTTTTACGTTTCGTTTCCAACGGAGCAGGTCTTCTTTTACCGGGTTCGTATTTGCAGGAGAGGAGTTGGTAGAGAAACCCTGATAATTTTCAATGGGATAGGGAGAAGCCGCCATAATTTCCATCATCTCATCCACCAGGTGGGTTGCCCGAGATCTGTTCTTCGCCCGATAAATTTCCAGGGAGCTTTGTAAAAACAATTGAGATAAACTGAGCAATGCAAAACCCAGGATGGCCGAAGCCATGAGAACTTCTATGAGACTAAAACCTCTTGAGGAGAGAAGTAAGGATCGTTTCATACGCCGTCAGGGTTCCTTGAGATCGTTCCACAGTGGAAAAATAGGGCAACTCCGGAGTTTAGACTTTTTTATGAATGTTAAAAGTTGTTCCTTACTGCAACCTCGGAACTCAAGATGACCTGTCGATGGCCGGGTGGATTACGAAAAGGATCCCACTCATCGGACTCTACCGAAACCATCACGGTAATCCGCCTGATTTTCTCCAAAACACTTTGAGAAGTCAGGGGTGGGAAATAGATTTCATTCCCCTCTAAAAATCCATTCCCATCGGTATCCCCCCATAAAATTAAAGAGCCATTGGAAGACAAAATCCAATATTGAAACAAAGGAGACACATAGGTACGATTGTTTTTAGCATCTATTGGCCCTCTGAGATAGAGAGCCACCTGCTGATCCGGCCCTCCGTTCAGTTCTCGAATTAAAACGAAATCATTGTCGTTAAATCGGGAGGCCCGCTCCTCTGGATTATCATCGATATCCCGGTTATCGATGAGACCATCATCATTCGAATCTAAAGTCCATCGAATAGTTTCAGCCCCTGTAGAGTAATCCTGGGAGTTAATATAGGGGGTACCACTGGATAGCATGACAAAACCGTTTTTAATCAAAACCGGCTCACCGGGGTCCTTATCTGCATTCAAGATAATTTGAAACGGAGCCGCTTCGATAAAAACAGGCTGATTTTGTTGCCGGTCTAAATGATAACCGGCAACCCTCAAATCTGAACAAATGGCATCTAAAGCCATTCGGGCATTTTGAATAATCTCCGCGTCGCTCCGATACCGGAAGTAGATTTTCTGGTGTTGTTGAAAAAATTCCAAAGATAAAATCAGAACCGTTGTAAACAAAACCGTCACCATGAGGGTCTCTAAGAGCGTAAAACCCTGCGCAGATGAAATCTTTATCATGAACCCTGGGAAATCATGAAGGTTTAAGGTATGAAAATCCCATAACTTGGAGCAAATATGATCTTATTCAGCCTGAACTTTTAAGTCAAGGGGAAAATGAAAGGTGCGAAGTTTATTTTGCTTTTACATGAAGATTTGCCCTTATTCATCACCAAGATAACTGGGACTTGGGAACATGGAGACATTTCCCCGCGTCTCTCAGTCCCAAGGTCTCCGTGTCCTTGAACTCCGGGTCCCAAAACTATGAAGTTGGCACATTCCATGCAATTTTTTACTTTCGTTACTTTCGACGGTTATCTTAAAAGCTCAAATGAGCGGGAGGATCCGTTATGTTTGAGATTATCCGGTTAGGTTATGGCTCTGAAGTTGTACAAACAGAGGTTCCCCAAAGAAATTTTCTGGGCATTCTCACGCCGCGTTCCGTTTCCCCTGCCCATCCCCCCGACTTTTTAGTAGAAAAAGCCCTTCAAAAACCCATTGAAAGGGAACCCCTATATGAATTGGCTAAATCTGGGCGAACGGCTGTAATTCTGGTATCCGGTAAGGACCGTGTAACCCGGGGCGATATTTTTATGCCGCTTTTGATCCGGGAACTGCTCCGGGCCGGAATCCGTAAGCAGGATATCACGGTTATTATTGCAACGGGGACTCATGAGCGGTTTACAACCGAAGATATGAATATCATCTTGGGGCCTCACTTTGATAAAGAAATCCGAGTGATAGGGCACGACTGCATGAACAAAGAAAACCATGTTTATTTGGGAAAAACCTCCTTTGGGAATGCCATCGAGGTCAATCGACTGGCTTATGAAGCGGATATTAAGATTTTGACAGGCCGGATTACCCATCATTATTTTGCCGGATTCACGGGCGGTCGTAAAGCTGTCTTACCTGGGGTATCGGGATATGAAACGATTTTACATAATCACAAACTGGTTATGTCCGGTAATGAAGTTCAACCGCGAAATATCCTGGCCAGGAATGGTTGTCTGGAAGGAAATCCTGTCCATCTGGACATGCTGGAAGCAGCCGCTTTATTTCGACCTAGTTTCCTGGTAAATACCCTCGTGAATTTAAACCATGAATTAACCCACGTCTATGCGGGTCATCCCGTTTCTGCCCACGTCATGGGGTGTCAGGTGGTAGATAACCTTTTTAAGGTTTCCTTTAAAGAAAAGGCAGAACTGGCCATGGCCAGTTGTGGAGGTCATCCTTATGATATTTCCTTCATGCAAGCACTCAAAACCCTTATGAATACCCATACGTGTGTGGTCGATGGCGGGGTCTTCATCCTCCTGGCGGCCTGTCCCCAGGGTATTAAGGAAGGCTTCTTGCGTTGGGCAAAATTTTCCTCTCTCCCGGAATTAGCCAAAGCTGTAAAGACCCAATACGATCTCACCGGGCATAATTCTTACCTGCTTAAAGAGATTTTGCAGCGAATTCAGGTGATCTTGATCTCCCGATGTCCGAAAGATCAGGTAGAACTCCTGGGCTTTATTCCGGCTACTCATTTGGAAGAAGCAAAAAAACTCGCATTGGAAAAGCTTGGAAAATCCAATCCTTCAACTTATGGGATTCCCTTTGGAAATGTCACGGTTGTAGAACAGGTATAATTCCTTAACCCCCAGTCCTTTCTCTTGAGGAGATAGGGGTAATCTGTGGATTTCCCCCCCACCCTTGATATGGGAGAAGGATTGGGGGAGGAGTTAGATAAAAGTACTCTACGTTTGCAAAAATTTTAAGTGCTGAATTTCCTTTACCTGCTAAGGATTTATCAACCCTTGCAAGGGTAGAGTAAAAATACAAAGTTGAAACTAACTCATCGCTGTAACCAATGCCAAAAAACCTTTCCCCATGCGTATACTCCTAAGTGTACCTATTGTGGGGGTCTTGTGGATATTTATTACGATTTATCTCGGGTCAAGATCTACGATTCGCCGCACTCCCTGGAAAAATATTTTGATTTGCTTCCTATCCAGGATTCTCAAAACCTCCTTCCTTTAGGAGAAGGTAATACCCCCTGTGTACATGCGAAAGCTCTTGGAGAAGCCTTGGGGCTGAAACAGGTTTTCTTAAAAGTCGAATCTCGAAATCCGACCGGTACAACAAAAGATCGAATGGCTGCTGTGGTTTTATCTTTTTTTAAAGAGCTTCAGATTACAGAGTTTGTAAGTTCTTCGACCGGGAATAGCTCCAATGCCCTGGCATATGGAATTCTCAAATATCCCTATTTTAAAATGCATCTTTTCATTGGGGGAGAATTCCAGGAGCGGGTTCGGTTTTCGGATTTTAATCCCGGTGTTCTACTCCATGTTTTGACAGGAAGGACTTTTGCAGAAGCTTTTAATCAGGCACGAGAATATGCTTTCCACCATCATTTACCCTTCGAGGCGGGTTTTTTTAATCCGGCTCGACGGGAAGGACTCAAATTGGCCTTCCTGGAAGCCGTTGATCAGGTTCCTGTGGAGATCCGATGGTATTTTCAAGCCGTCAGCAGTGCCATGGGGGTTTATGGAACCTACAAGGGGGCTAAAGAATTTCAGACTTTGGGGAGAATCCGATATATTCCCCGAATGGTTTGTGTCCAGCAAGAGGGTTGTTGTCCTATGGTTAAGGCCTTCGAAGAGGGATCCCCGGTGATTCGGGAACATCATATCGTTAAAAACCCTAAGGGAATCGCCAAAGCCATTCTAAGAGGCAATCCTGTAACCAGCTATCCTTATATTTATCGATTGGTTCAAGAAACAAAGGGTACCTTTATCAGCGTTACAGAAACGGAGATTAAAGAGGCCAAAGCGCTGCTGTTTCAGTTAGAAAAAATAGACTGCGGTTATACAGCAGCTACCACGGTGGCTGCTTTAAGGAAGTTGGCCGATCAGAGGGCCATTCCTCCTGAAGAAGGGGTATTATTAAATTTAACGGATTAAACCTATGGATGAAGTGGAGAAAATAATTAGAAAATTCCTGGCCGAACAGATTTTACCGGAAGCTGAGGTTGAAAAATTAGATAAAAATACTCCGCTTTTGCAAACCGGTATTCTTAACTCCTTGACTTTGATCCACTTGATCGACTTTCTGGAAGGGCAATTTGATCTGACTGTATCTCCTGCAGAGTTTCAACCTGAAAATTTTCAGAGTATCCATACCATTTGTGATTATATCCAACGTAAGAGGATAAGAGGTTAAAAAATGTGTGGTATTAGTGGAATCTTTAATTTTGCTTTAGATAAGCCTGTTGAGGTAGAAACCCTGGAAAAAATGAATGAAATCCAGCGTCATCGAGGTCCTGACGATGTAGGCGTCTATCTTAACAACCGGGTAGGTTTGGGAAACCGGCGATTGTCCATTATCGATCGTGAATACGGGCGTCAACCCATGTCCAATGAAGATGGCTCGATCTGGATCACCTATAATGGGGAAATTTTTAATTATCGACAGCTTCAACGTCTTCTGAAAAGCCGGGGATATCGTTTTAAAACAGACTCAGATACGGAAGTCGTTTTACATGCTTATGAAGCTTTCGGAGAGGATTGTGTAGAACAATTTAACGGCCAGTTTGCCTTTGCCATTTGGGATCATCCCGGAAAAAAACTTTTTCTGGCCCGGGATCGGATGGGAATTGTTCCTCTTCACTATACCATAGCCGATGGGCAATTTATTTTTGCATCGGAAGCTAAAGCTATTTTACAACATCCTGCCATTTCCCCGGATATTAATCTGGAAGCTGTTGCTGAGGTACTCCTTTGTGGAGCCCTTTTAGAAGCCCATACCCTGTTTAAAGGGATATGGACCCTTCCTCCTGGTTGTACCTTAACCGCCATGGCTCACACCGGTAGACCCGGTTTTCATTATCGTTTGAAAAAATATTGGGAAATTCCTTCTCCGGAGACAACCCAACCCATCCCTCTTAAAGGGGAAGAGATGGAAAAGTATTACGGGCAGCACCTCATGGAACTCCTTAAAGATGCCGTCCGGCTTCGGTTGGTCGGAGAGGTTCCTTTAGGTGTTTTACTCAGTGGAGGTACAGATTCCAGCAGCATCGCAACCTGGGCCGGCCAGATGCTATCGGGTTCTTTGCAAACTTTTACCATTGACTTTCCAAATCCCTGGAAAGGGGAAGACCATGATGCTACCTATGCCAGAATCGTCGCCCAAACGTTGGGAACGAAACATCATGAATTTTTAATTTCCCCTGAAGCCTATTTTTCCACCCTGGAACGATTGACCTGGCATTTAGAAAGACCCTTTAATAAAGGGGCTGCCACCATGTACCTCCTCTATGAAAAGCTTAAAGATTATGCCACCGTAGTTCTCTGTGGAGAAGGGGCCGATGAACTCCTGGCCGGATATCTGGGATCGCGAGGTCTGGGTCTTGATGATATTTTAAAAACCCGACAAATTACTTACTTTCCCTGGGCCCCTTCCTGGAAAGTTATGCTCAAGCTCTTTTCCCAGGAGTTTCGCAAGACGATCAGACCCGAAGAGCTCTTCGGTCAAAAGTTGTCGGATCATCTGATCCGGGTTTCTAACCAGGATATCTTATACCAGGCCCTTTATCTGTATTTAAAGTTCTTCCTTCTGGAGCTTTTGGAGTTCCATGATCGGACCTCCCTGGCTTTTGGGGTGGAAACACGACCTCCCTTTCTGGACCACCGATTGGTTGAACTCCTGGCGCCTATGCCCTCAGAATTAAAAGTTAAAAACGGTCAGAGTAAATATATCTTCAAAAAAATGCTCCGGGGCTTTCTCCCAGATTCCATCCTTTACCGAAAAAAAACCCACATGCCCATACCCCGGGATCCACCCTCGGTGTTCAACCAACTCCGGCTCACCCGGGATCTCCTTTTAAGCCCCCACTCAAGGGCTATTTCCTATTTCGACCCTTCTCGATTAGAGGATTTCTTGGAAAGAAAAAATGAGTTTGAAGGGGTGGATCTGCTGACCCAGTGGCAGATTTCCATGTATCTTTTAACCCTGGAACTTTTGCATCGGGTTTTTAAGGTATGAAAAATCTTACCGGTCTCCTGACAACGACTCCGATTTTTTACGTAACTCCGGCAAAGCCTTCCTCGGAATGGACGGGAAAATTCCAGGTTCGTGAATACTCCATGCTCTTTATTAGCCTGGGAGCCCTTTTATGGCTGTTTCCCCCGTTAAATTTTCTAATATTTACCCTGACGGCCCTGACCATCTATCTCATTGGGGAAACAAACCGAACCCGAAATCAGAAGTTCATTTTGGTTTTGGGGGTTTTAGTCGCTTTTGTTTTCCTTAAATACCAATTCCCCCGACCAGCCATCAAGTATGTCTTCTGGGGTCGTCAGGGAATAGAGGCCTTTTTCCTGCTTCGAAGTATAGATTTTGTCCTCAGTAAACGTCCTAAAACCTCTTTAACCGGTTGGGATCGATTCAATCAGTTTCTCCTTTATATATTTTTTCTTCCTACCCTATTCGCCGGACCTGTGGTTTCGTTCAATGATTTTTATAAGAGTTATCAACCTCAGATTTCTAATTGGTCCCAACTGGTTCCTTATAACCTCCTTAAAATGACCTGGGGAGGGATTAAGTTTTTTGTTTTGACTCCTTACTCTCAGAATCTCTACAATAAACTGCAACAATGGGCGGAGGGTTCTGTCCCCCATCCTTTTCTTCAACACCTGGACCCGAGACTTTTCCTATGGGGTACTTTTTGCCTGCTTTTAATTCGCTTTTATTGGGCTTTTTCCGGTTTTACAGATATGGCGATTGCCCTGTCTCGACTTCTGGGATTTAATCTTTATGAAAATTTTGCAAATCCACTTCTGTCCTCCAGCCCTGTTCAATATTGGAAAACTTCCAACATTTCGACTTATCGATGGCTCATGACCCATGTTTTTTATCCCTTCTGGGGGCATAAGCAGATAACTGCTAAAATCCTAACGACCTTTTTAGTCAGCGGTCTCTGGCATCTTCTGGTAACACCGGCCATAACGTGGGATGCTGTCATTCAACTAACCCTGGCCTTTGGATCCTTTGGTTTAGCCATTGCCGTTATTTCAAAGATTTCCCAGACTCCATGGATAAAAGAATTTTCTCTTAAAGTGAAGAGTCCTGGGATAAGAATCCTCCTTTTAGCTCTAAAAACTGCCCTTACCTTTTCGTTTATAGCCCTTATTCATCGAAGTTTTTGGGATGGAATCACCGGTAAGCCGTTGGAAGTAACCCTCCAGGCTTATCAGCGTCTATTTTTTGGTTGATGGACCCGTTACCTGTTGTCGGTTGTTTTTCTTCTATAGCCGAAAACGGCAGATAACAGATAACGGACGATAAAAATTGGACCGGGAACAACCGAAGATCGTCAACAGACAACCCACAAACGTAACACAGGCGCTCGAAAATTATATTCTGAGTTTGCCGGCTTTACAGGGGAAGGGGATTACTACCCTTCAAAGTACAGATTCTTTTATCGATCAAGGGATCTTTGATTCCCTTTCTCTTCTGGATTTTGTTGTGTTTATTGAAAAACTCTGCAAGATCAAAATTCCAGGGGAAGATATCATGCCCGAAAACTTTGGCTCTTTAGAAGCCGTAATGAAGTACCTTGGAGAAAAGTTTGGGATTCAATAAACATGGCCAGATTACACGAGTTTTTAAAACAATACAGGGCTCTTTCTCCAGGAAAAGAGGCAGTAGTCCAGGAAGAGTATCGTCTTACCTATGCGCAGTTAGATACTTTGGTGGATCGACTTGCCGGTATTTTACAACAGAACGGAATAGCTCCAGGAGATCGCATTTGTCTGCTCCTGGATAATTCTCCAGACTTTGTGATCGCTTATCTTGCTATCCTTCAAGTTGGGGGAGTGGTCGTTCCTTTAAATCCCTCCACGACCTTAGAGGCCTTAACCCATACCCTTGAAGATTGCTCACCCAAAGCGTTGTTCCTGGAAAAGCGAATCCATTCCTATGCCGGAGATCTGATTTCTTTGGGTTTTGGGGATCCCATAACTCTGGGAGAAGGTGAGGTGGAAATTTTCTTTCTCTCTTCATATTCCCGCCCCTTTGGGGTCTCGCATCCTCATCCTCCGGTTACGCCTTCAGCCAAGCTTTATCCTGGCGCCTATGCCCTCAATTCCTCCGGCATGCAAAGGAATATAGAAGGGCGGGAGAAGGACATCGAAGACGATCTGGCCGCTATTATTTATACCAGTGGAACAACCGGACAACCGAAGGGGGTTATGCTGACCCACGGAAATTTAGAGGTTATTGCGGAAACCGGAAAAGAGTTTCTGAAATTAACTTCTCGGGATCGAATGGGGATTCTGGTCCCTCTTTTCCATCTATACGGACTCCGGGAGATAGACGGTTGTTTGCGAGCAGGGGGAACTTTAATTCTGGCAAAGAATTTGACCTACCCGGCCCAGGTTTTAAAGCAATTTCATGGGGAACAGGTCACGGGATTCTCCGGAGTTCCAGGTGGATTAACGCTTTTTATGGATCGCTATGAATCCCTGTTGAAAAGATGCCAAAGGCATCTGCGCTATATTACCCTGGGTACTTCACCGGCTCCTCCTTCTCTCCTCACCCAACTCAAAACAGCCTTACCGACCACGCGGTTATTTGTAACCTATGGTCTTACAGAGGTCAGTCGGGTGTGTTTCCGGGAAGTTACAGAACCGGATCGGAAGGCGGGTTCCGTAGGACAGCCTTATCCAGGGGTAACACTTTCGATTTTAGATGAGCAGGGTCAACCCCTAGGAGTTAACAAACCGGGTCGTGTGGCGGTTAAAAGTTCCATGATTATGAAAGGTTATTGGAATCGACCAGATCTTACGCAACAATGCTTGTGGTCCGATGGAACTCTGTTGACCCCGGATTATGGCTACTTAGACTCAGAAAACTATCTCTTCTTACTGGGTCGTACCGATGAATTGATTAACAGTGGGGGAGAGAAGATCAGTCCAGAGGAAATAGAGGCCGTCTTGCGTAAGCATCCGGCGGTTAGAGAAGCTGCGGTGACAGGCATCCCAGATCCAGCCGGAATCTTAGGGGAAGTGGTAAAAGCCTGGGTCGTTTGTGACCCCAAATTTACACCCGATCCCCATGAACTGATGGGGTACTGCGCCCGTTACCTGGAATCTTTTAAAGTACCTAAAGTGATTGAATTCTCAGATTCCCTTCCCAAGACCGTGTTGGGTAAAACCCAAAGGTCTTTATTGAAGTGAACGGGAGAATGGGAGAATATGGAGCTTTTTCATCGAAAAAAAGATTATAAAGTTCTCTGGGATGACCTAGAAAACCGGTTGGTTGTAACGGTAAGTATGAAAGATTCTTTCCATGATATGGGGGTTGAAGTGATCTTCCAGTATCCGGATCTGGTGATCGTTTCGATTAAACCCCGGATAAATCAAACTCCCTATCCTATCTGTCCCGCAGCTTTGACTCAGATATCTAAATGCGTGGGACTCCAGATCAGGCCAGGTCTGACCTTTCTTCTGGAGCGGCAAATCGGTGGAAAGGAAGGATGTACTCATCTCACCAACCTTATATTGGATGCCTGTCATATCTCGATTCAAGGACTTTTAGCCAAAAAGTGTATGGAGATGGGTAATCCCCAACAGCCGTATCCCCCTGAAGAGAAAATAGCTTTCCTGGAGCAACATCAACTTTCGGTTCGAAACACCTGCGTCGCCTATTCAGTCCAAAGTCCAAAGTTTGAAGCCTCAAATTGAGGAAAGTCTAAAAGGCTTCGAATTTTAAACTTTAGACTTTCAGTTATGTGTGGAATTTCTGGAATTTTTATCACCGATCACTCAGAAAAGGTCGATCCTGAGACCCTTCGAGCTATGAATCGTGCCCTGGCTCATCGAGGACCGGATCAGAATGGAATTTACTTTCGAGAGTTTATAGGACTGGGCAGTCAGCGACTTTCCATTATCGATTTAGAATCAGGGGCTCAGCCTCTATCGAACCGGGAACAGTCCCTGTGGATTGTATTTAATGGAGAAATTTACAATCATCGAGAGATCCGAGAAAATTTAGAAAAACGTGGATATTGTTTTGTAACCGGAAGCGATACGGAAGTTATTCTTCGGGCGTATGAAGTCTATGGAATCGATTGCCTCCATCTTTTAAATGGAATGTTTGCCTTTGCCATATGGGATGAGAAGCAGGAGAAACTTTTTCTGGCACGGGATCGTCTGGGAATAAAGCCTTTGTTCTATGGGATGAAATCCGGTAAATTTGTCTTTGCCTCAGAAATCAAGGCTATCTTAGCCCAATCCGATCACCCGGTAGAAGTAAACCCCGAAGCCATAGCAGAGTATCTGTTCTGCGGGTTTCCTTTGGTTCCTAACACCCTATTTCGGGGTATTCAGGCCTTGAGTCCGGGCCATTTTCTGGAAGTTTCCAGAAAGGGTTTAAAAATTCGAGAGTACTGGGATGTGCCTTTTTCAGAAATGGGATATTGGACGTCGAGAACCCGAAATCAGGACGAGGATGACCTGGAGAACCTCTACAATTTTTTGGATGAGTCTGTCCACCAGGAGTTATTTTCCCATGTCCCATTGGGTGCCTGTTTAAGTGGAGGTCTGGATTCAAGCCTTGTAACGGCACTCGCCCTGAAGTATCATCCTTTTTTAAAGACCTTTAACATTGGATATACCCGAAATACCGAAGTTTTTAAACAGAACCCTCATCGTATCGTAGGGGAAGTCCGGGGGGATGATACGTATTATGCATCGCTTTTCGCCCAAAAGCTTAAGACGGATCATCATCTCTACATTCTCCCTACAGACTCACTTTGTGAAGCCATTGATCGAATGATCTGGCATCGGGAAAAACCTCTGGTTACCCTCTCGGAATATGGTCACTTTCTGTTAAATCAGGAAGCTTCTCAAAAGGTTCGGGTTCTTTTATCCGGACAGGGGGCCGACGAACTTTTTGGGGGTTATTACTACTGGTTACAACGGAAGGATCGTCAGAATACCACGTTCTTTCCCTGGATCTGGCGTACAGATCCCAGAAAACCGGATTATCCCATCAGTGCTGTGGACTTCTTAGAGACCCTGGTTACAGATGAATTTCGATGGGAAACCTTCTACTGGGAAGTCCATCAGGACCGGTTTGAAGAGTACCTGGCCAGGGCTAAAACATCGGATTTCTTTAACAAACTAAGTTATTTATTCGTTAAATTGCATCTTCACGAAATGCTGGAGATTGAAGACCGTCATAGTATGGCCTCCTCGGTAGAAGTTCGCGTTCCCTTTCTGGACCATCGGTTGGTAGAGTGGATACTAAATCTTCCCGGTGAGATCAAAACTCAAAAATCCGATGAAAAACATTTTTTAAAACGCATGATTCGGAAATATCTCCCGGATTTTCCGGAAACCATTCTTATGCGCAAGAAAAGTCCCATGCCTCCTCCCTTCGAGGTCCAGGAATTAATAAACGCCATGCTGACTTCTTTGAAACAACCCCACCTCGCCATCGAGGCTTATTTCAATAGAGAAAAGTTAGACGCTTTCCTGGCATCTTTCCAGGAAGGTTCATCGGGTCTTTTTACCCAGAAACATTATGCTTTGATCCGTCTTTATTTTCTGGAACGGTGGCACAAAGTTTTTAATGGGTAAGATCAGAATTTCTTTACCTTATTCTCCTTCCCCACCGGGTTGAGAGAGATAGTCTGTTATGAACTCTATGTCTATAAAAACCTTAGCAGACTTACTGAGTCAGAGCGCAAATCGGTTTCCAGAAGCAACAGCACTGGTTTCACAAGGAATACGTTACACCTATCGAGAACTTGAAGAACAAACAAATCGGCTGGCTCATGATCTTATTCGAAGAGGAGTAACGCCGGGGGAAAGAATCGGAATTTGTTGCTGGAACTCCCCGGAGCTGGTTCTGGCCCTTTTTGCCATCTGGAAGGTGGGAGGGATCGTTGTAGACATAAATCCGTCCTTTAAACCCGAGGAAATCATCCGTATTGTCCGGCAATGCGAGATTAAAATGCTTATTACCGAGAAGATTCAAAGGAATTTATGGGAGCAGATTTCAAGTCAGTTTGAATCTCTTACCATTTTGTTAACCGATGAGGGGGAGAAAGGGAAAATCAGAGAAGGGGAGAAGGGAAGAAGGGAAGAACTGGAGAATCGAAGTAGAGGAGGGGATTCGCCTTCTATTGCCTGTATCAATTACACTTCCGGAACTACAGGAATTCCTAAAGGTGTACTTCTTCCCCACAAGAATCTTATCCGGAATGCGGAGCTGAATATTAAATACTTCCAAATCTCGGCCAGAGATCGAACTTCCCTTGTGCTTCCTTTGTTTTTCGGGATGAATAAAATTTTTCTTCTGGCCCATCTCATGGTTGGGGCAACCGTAATTCTGGAGCGGAATTTTCTTTCCCCGAACTCGGTTCTGGCCTCCATGGAAGCAGAGCAAGTTACGGGACTCTCGGCGGTACCAACAGTTTACCACACCTTATTATCCCGGGGCGATATTCGGCGCTATACCTTAACTTCTTTAAGATACTTCCGAATCGGAGCAGGCCAGGTTACGCCCCAACTGATCCGGAACCTTCGTGAGGCTTTTCCCCGGGTAGATATTTATCTGACCTATGGCCTGACCGAAGTGGGTTTGGTCACAGTTTTACCTCCGGAAAAACTTCAAGAAAAAGCGGGATCTTGTGGGCGCATTATTCCGGAGGTGCAGGTTCACCTTGCAAAGGGAGAGGAAGGGTCCGAAAAGGAGATTGTTATTCGGTGTGATCATAGTGCCATAGGGTATTATAAAAATGAAGAAGCAACCCGGCAGGTTTTTAAAGAAGATGGAATTCATACCGGAGATCTGGGATGGATGGATGAAGAAGGGTATTTATACCTGGCAGGACGTCAGAAAGACCTGATTAAGAGTGGCAGCGAAAATATCCACCCCTCTGAGATTGAGGCTGTTTTGATCGGTCATGAGGGGGTTGCAGATTGTGCCGTAGTCGGGGTACCGGATGAGTGGTTAGGAGAAGCCATTCAGGCTTATATAGTTCCTAAAGAAGGTTTCTATTTAGATTCTGATCAAATCCTGAGATTCTGTGTCGGCCGCTTAAGTCCGATCAAAAGACCCAAATATATTATTATCTGTGATAAACTCCCCAGAACGGAAACAGGTAAGATTAAAAAAAGAGAGTTAAGGGAAATCGGTTAAAAGAACTTTTGATAAATTTCAATCGGGCGATGGGGGCTTTTATCAAAAGCTCTTAACCGACTAAGCGTATGGAACAAATGACTTTAAAAACCTCGATTTCTCCCATCCTCAAGGAGAAAACCTTTTCCTGGAACCCCCAGAAATACTTTGTAGATAATGTCCTCCTGAGTCTGGGGATCACGTTTGTTTCCCTGTCGCTTACAGCCAAGTTTTTTGGGTTTGATAGCCTGGAAGTCTTCTTTATGATTACCAGTCAAGTTCATTTTGGTGTTTCTTACTTGTTTCACTACAATGTCTTAAGGAGAACGCTGACAACCCGCAAGAAAAAGCTTTTTTTCTTCTTAACTTTCTTCCCTTTGATCCTTATTTTTCCTGTTATCTATTATGGTTGGGTTCCTATTCAGTACCGGGGCTTCCCTTTCATGGTTTATTTTATTATCCACATGATTCGCGATGAACATGTTTTCTATGTCCAGCGAAGTTCTGATTTCAGGCATACTAAATTGGATAAAAAAGTTCAGGCTCATGGGATTTTTATGATTCTGGTTTTTATTGCCCTGTTGTATACCAATTATACCAACGGCCTGGTCCCGCCTTCAGAGTATGATCTGGCTGCTTTTTACCGGGGCCTGTCCTCCTGGGGATTTTATGCTTTGCTGGGAGTGGCTTTGATTTGGGGAATCAGTTCCTTTTATCGAACCCACCAGGGAGAAGAGCATCCCTTTCTACGAAGTACCGCTTATACTTTAGGAATCATTGGGCTGGTCCTTCTTTACCATCAATTTATCGTAAGCAGTGTATCTGCCGGCCGTTTTAATAAAATTGTGATTTTTTATCATTATATAACCTGGTATCTGTTTGGTATCGAAAGGGTTCTTTACTCCCAATCCCAGGTTTCGGAGCTGAGGTCCCAGGGCTCGAATCCCCTAACTGGTATCCGACCTCCGGCCAATTACCAGGGAGACCCTTTCTGGAAGTTCAAACATTCCCCGTCCCATTTTCTGGGTCTACTCCTCTTAGCTAATCTGTTTTTTCTGGCCCTTTATGGATTATCCCATCTACACCCTTTCCAATCCCTGAATGTGTTATTTGATGTGGATTATATTGCCCTCTGGTCTTTTCCCCATATTACCCTCCATTTTTATTCTAAGCGTTAAAAGTAAGGCAAATGGCGTTTTATCCTACCTTGAAGGGGCAAGACAAGTCTTGCCTTTACTGGTGTGGGAGTGTGGAAGTATGGGGGTATGGAAGTGTGGGAGTATTTACTCCGATACTCCCTTACTTCTATATTCTTCGAGATAAACAAAATCAACAACTTATAAAAAATACTAAAGGCTGATGAAGTTTAAACTTTTAATATATCCAACACCTCAAATTTCCTGCCTAGTACGGGGCTTGCGTTGAGGCCCCACCACTTTTCTATAACAGTTGCATACAGACTACGGAAATCTAGGGCAAAGCGGAGATTGTCCCCCTCCAGTGATTTAAGCTGAGGGATCTGACCGTATAGACCTCCTTTCACACGTCCACCCAACATGAAATGAACATTGGCCGTACCATGATCTGTGCCGGTACTTAAGTTTTCCCTGGGTCTGCGGCCAAATTCCGAGTAACTCATGATGAGGGTCGAATTCCAACGGTTGATTTCCATCAATGCTTCCCTGAAAGCGCTTAGGCCTTCAGCCATCTCACGGAGTAAACGTTCTTGCCGGTTGGATTGATTGCTGTGGGTATCGAATCCATCTAAAGAAACCTTGATAACGGCGACACCTGAATTACCTGCAATAATTCGAGATGCGGTTTTTAAAGCATTTCCAAAAGGAGAGTCCGGGAACTCAGTTTTAAGCACGTCGGAGGTTTTCAAACCCTCAGCCGCCTGACGAATATCTTCCTCGACCTTGAGAATATGTGCCAATGCCGGATTGGCAGGCCTGCCGTTGGGGATACCATTTTGTTTAGCCTGGGCCAGGAATCTTTGGATATTGGAAAGTACAACCACTCGGGCGGTACCCCCACCCAGAGGTCCCAGATCAGAACTTCCCACCACGATGGCGTCGGCAGCAAAAGTTTTGGGGGGAGGATAGGCAGTAAAAACCCGTGATAACCAACCTTCTGATAAGTATTGATTGCTATTGGAAGCTGTTTCCCAGATCTCAATAGAACGAAAATGAGAAAGATTCGGTTCTGGATAACCCACACTCTGAATTACGGCT
This sequence comes from Candidatus Limnocylindrales bacterium, assembly GCA_035559535.1. Taxonomy (NCBI): domain Bacteria; kingdom Bacillati; phylum Chloroflexota; class Candidatus Limnocylindria; order Candidatus Limnocylindrales; species Candidatus Limnocylindrales bacterium. The sequence goes on along the minus strand of DATMBG010000022.1, from coordinate 146,046 downwards.
AACTCGCCATTTTTCCACACCGGCATTAAAGCTTCCAGGGCCGGATGGAAACCTACTTTCTCATCCAGTTGTAGGACCTTATCCCGGGTGATTCCGAGCCGAGGCCGCAGGTCATAATAGGTCGGATCGGTATAGGGGATAACCGTATTTAACCCATCATTTCCTCCCTTCAGTTCCAATAAAATGAATAAATTATTCCAGTTGGTCTGGGATGTGGCGGCAAAGGATAAGTCAGGAATATAAGAAATGAAGGGAGTCAGGCTTAAAACTTTAAGAAAATCACGGCGATTCATACCTTGGGTTTCAGGAGTCAGGAGTCAAAAACCTGGGATTAAGATCAACCCGGTTTCTTTCTTCTACTCCCTCTTTTTCCGGATTACTTGAGTTGATAAACCGGATCTAAAACCAATTGACGGATAAATTCAATACAATCGGTTGTGGGTTGGGGTTTTTGTAAGGGTTCTATCGCCAGGAGGAGTCTGGTCATCTGATTCTGTTTTTCTATGAGGTTCCCTTTGAATTGAGCACACCAGGTGTCACTATCAAACTGAAAGTTTAGAGCCCGTTGGAGTCGTGTCATCTTCCTCGGCTCCCGGTCAGAGGGGGAATTCGGTTTTGAATCCAGATCAGATTGAAGGGCCTGAGAACTTCCCATGGCCGATCTTTCAAGGATAGGACCGGATCCATCCGGCATTTCCCTGGCCCGGAATAAATGTTCCAGTAATTGTTTACGGATCAACAGGGTGTTGCTGTTGATCCAGCTTTCGCCCCCCGGCCATCCTTTTACATTGGGTGGCATAAAAATATCCTGTCCCAGTTGACGGGCAGCAAACGCAAGTGGCCGCATATCCGGAGGTTGAATATTAAATTGACGGAGTGTCCCCACAATAAACTCCACGGGCGACTTGATCAAAACCCCCCGATTCTCTTTAGCATAGAAATCCTCAGAGGTTAATAAGGCTCGCATTAAAGTCTTGATGTCGTAATGACTGTCCCGGAATAACGCGGCCATGCGTTTAACTTCCCTAGGGTTAGGGGTCGGGGAAATAAACTCACGCCAGAGTTTAGTGGTAATAAACTCCGCGGTTTGAGGTTTAGACAAAAGAATATCCAACACGGCGTCTCCATCGAAATTACCCGTCTGACCGAGAATAGTTTTTAACCCTTCATCGTGCAGATGGGGATAAAAACGGAACTGTCCGGTTTCACGGTCCAGACTCCAGCCGGAAAAAGCCCGCGCGGCTTCTTTGACGTCTTGTTCGGTGTAGTGACCTTCTCCCAGGGTAAACAGTTCCATAACTTCTCGGGCAAAGTTTTCATTGGGTTGACCTTTACGATTGGAGACATTGTCCAGATAGACGATCATGGCAGGATCTTTAGAAACCGCGTGGAGCATCTCGCCAAAGTTCCCTAAGGCATATTGCCGCAGGAGTACATTTTGATGATACATGAACTGGGGTGCTTTAACTTTTTGCAGGCTGGAGGTAAAGTGGTTATGCCAGAACAACGTCATCTTTTCGGTGAAGGGTGAAGGGGTTGACAACATTTCCTGATACCACCACGCCCGCAGTTCAATTCCGTATTCACGATATCGCTTGCGGAAATTTTCTCGCTCTTCTTCACTCATACTTCGAATTTTTCGGAGAGATATGACTTCATTGACCCATTCCGGAGGTGGCGTTTGAGCCTGGGTTTGAATAGAACTCAACAGCCTGTCTACAGCCTGTTCCCGGGTCAATCCAGCAAATTCTTGAACCTGACCCTCATCGGCGGCGAAGGAAGTTCGATTGAGCAAATGTCGGGCTTCCTCGTAACCCATAGGAATCGATTTTGAATCCGCTCCCATAGCAGAAAAGGGAGATAACAACAAAGTAAGTAATAAAAATATCCACATAGTCGTAAGGAAAGAGGAGCAAAGCATTGACCGTACAAACCAAGGACCTCTTCATTAATCGGCAAATGCTTTACTTTTTATATCCCCGGAAGAGAAACCTTTGATAATTTGTCAATAAAGACTTTACTCTACAAGAAAAGTTCCCAGGGGAATCAGGAAACTTAAACTGCCTCCTGCGAGATTTTTTTCTTGAAACCCATACCATGACATCATTCTATATTCCTTTCAGGGGGTAGATTTTTTCTACCCTGCTCCCCTACGCACCGGCTTAAACTGAAAAGCTCCGTCAGGGGCGAACAGTTTGGTAGCCCCCAACGCAAGTCGGAGGATCCAGTCATTCAGAATTTTTTCAAGTTCCGGAGGAGCGACCTGTTAAACAGATCGTCCCGCCTGGGCTAACCTAATTGCCAACCTGGGATGGTTAACCTACTTATCCTGGCGTGTATGGGGTTAGGGGGAGTGTTTCTCTCCTACCTATTAAAAGTATCCGTATCAATTTAGTAGGTGGAAATGGTTACAGTTACCTATTAAAAAATAAAGTTGACCTTCCTGGGCAAATCTTATAAGAGTGGAATACTATCTACTTATGCCCAATCTACCCAGAGATATCGTGTAACTTGAAGCAGGCGCTCTTCAGCAGGCAGTTATCGGAGTTGTTCTTAGGACTTATCTAGTGTTTCAATACGGAGATGGTCTTAGAAATTCGAAGTCAGAAATCAAAAGATCTCTACTTTAGATCTCTACTTTCCTTTTTTTCTGACTTTGAATTTCTGGATTCTGAAAAAAGGAGGATCTATGCGTCAGAACATTACTTTTATGAGTCAGGGGTTACGTTGTGCAGGCTGGCTTTACCTACCTGAAAATCTTCCTGCGGGTAAAAAAGCCCCTGCCATTGTGATGGCCCATGGTTTTTCGGCTGTGAAAGAGATGTACTTACCCAACTTTGCCGAACGGTTTACCGAAGCCGGTTTTATAACCCTTGTTTTCGATTATCGCTATCTTGGTGACAGTGAAGGTGAACCTCGCAGTCAGATATTTCCCATGGAGCAGATTGAAGACTACCGCAATGCCATCACCTGGATTTCCGATCACCCTCAAGTAGACCCGGATCGGATTGGGGTGTGGGGAACGTCCTACAGCGGGGCTCATGTTTTGCATTTGGCTGCCTTTGATAAACGGATCAAAGCGGTGGTTTCACAGGTCCCTTTGGTCAACGGCTGGAACAATGCGTTACGTCTCAACCGACCGGATCATTTTGTTCAGTTCCTTAATTTTCTGATCCAGGATCGAATCCAGCGCTATAAAACCGGTCAGGTTAACTATCTCAAGGTTGTAGCCCCCGAAGGAGAGCCTTCGGTCCTTCCTACGCCTGAGTCTTACCAATGGTTCACCCATGCAGGCAATACCCTTGCGCCCAACTGGCGCAATCAAGTCACTGTGGAATCTCTGGAGAAATTCCTGGAGTACGATCCGGCCGGTTCTATCCATCTTATCTCACCGACCCCCCTACTGATGGTAGTTGCCGGCTATGATACCCTAACTCCCACCGATCTTGCAGTAGCCGCTTACGAACGGGCATTACAACCCAAGGCCATTTCCATTCAACCCTGCAAACATTTTGATGCTTATACAGAGCCGTGGGTATCTAAAACGGCGGGTGTGGCCGTGGACTGGTTCAAACAACACCTGGCATAGGCCGAATATAAGAAAAGTCATTGAGAAAGTCAAGTTTACGGATTTATAACCCGGTTCGATGGAATCCAATCTGTAAGGAGGGAAGCTCTCGGGGCCCTGAGAGTCTGGTGGACATAGTCCTCTAACCCTGTCAAACGGGGACGTTCGACCTGCCCTTTCAGGCTGGACGAGATAGGTCTTCTATCGATCCAGCCAGATATTCCACAAGATAGGGGCCGGGAACTGAAGTACACCTTTTACATCCTTGCGATAAGCTGTGGGCAAGAACCATTGTCCAAAGGGCACATAAGGTACTTCTTCGAAAGCCAGTTTTTGGATTTCTTCCACCAATTGTTTTTGTCGGACCGGGTCCTGGGTGCGAACCCATTCGGCTCGTAGCTCTTCCATTCGTGGACTACAATACCAGCCAAACCAGGCCTTGTCACAAGCCCCAGAACTGGCGGAACTGACCGCCGGGTTCATGACATCGGATCCTACCGACCAGGTATGAAACAGATTCCATCCCCCTTCCTCCGGTGGTTTCTTCTCAGCCCGGCGAGAGACCAGGGTACTCCAGTCCATGGCCTGAAGGTCTACCTTGACCCCGATTTGGGTTAACAGTTGTTGGGTTACCAGGGTGGCTACATGCAAAATGGGCATATCGGTCGGATCCATCAAGACTACCGGTCGTCCATCATAGCCGGCTTCTTTCATTAACTGTCGGGCCTTCTCCAGATTTTGCTGCTTCAGAGGCTCCGAACCCACATCAGTTTCCCAGGGCCCCCCGCATATAAAAAACCCCGGACAGGTTCGCCAGAAATTTTTATCTCCGATGGCTGCTTGCATGTAAATTTCCTGACTGACCATCCAAAGTAAAGCTTGACGGGCTTTTACATTGTTGAAGGGAGGGTGTAAATGATTGGGTCGTAGCACTCCCTGGGTACCCAACGGATCAACGATAGAGACTGTAATTTGCGGATTCTGTTTTAATCGAACTACAAAATCAATTGGTGGGTTTTCCCAAAAGTCCACTTCTCCTGCCTCCAGTGCCGCACTGGCCGTGGCCGGGTCGGGAATGTAGATCCATTCTACCCGATCCACATATACCCGTTTACCCCCGGTACCCGAGTGGGCCGGTTCGGCTCGAGGGATGTATTCCGGGTTACGTATGTAAACAACCCGATGCCCGGGTTCCCATTCCTCTTTCACAAATTTGAAGGGTCCTGAGCCAATGGTCTCTTTAATCTGCTCATCCGCGGGAGTTGCCGCAATCCGGGCCGGCATAATGAAAGGAACACTCCCGCTCGGCTTGGCCAGAGCCTCTAAAACCAGGTTAAAGGGTTCTTTAAGTACCAATCGAAAAGTTTTTTCATCTATGGCCTCCAGTCTGGCGGTAAAATCCATCAATAGTTTACCTAAAACATCCCGCTGGCCCCATCTCTTAAGAGAAGCCACGACATCTTCTGCAACGACAGGTTTACCATCATGGAACTTAAGACCCTCTCGTAAGGTAAAGGTATATTGTAAACCATCCTCACTGACCTGCCAGGTTTTTACCATCTGGGGCTGTGGTTTCAAATTTTCATCCAGGGAAAAAAGGGTATCGTAGATCATATAACCATGGTTGCGGGTTATGTAAGCCGAAGTCCAGATCGGATCCAGAATCTTCAAATCGGCCTGTGGAACAAATTTCAAGGTCCCACCCATCTTTGGCTCTGCAGGTTCGGCCCCTGAAGCCAGACTGAGTAAAAGTAATCCGATAAGAGTTATTCGGGTGATAGGAAAAGGGAAAAACCAACAGAAATTTTGCATAATTTCTTCCTCCTTAGGTTAGGGGATTTTAAATTGTTAAATTATGCGGCTACTATCTATAGATCAAAGAGCGACCCCATTGAAGCGACCCCTATAAGGTCCTCCACTCCTTTTTATGGGAGAAGGGGTGAGAACAAGGTAAGCCTATCTGGTTTTACCTTGAAAGGATCTGCGGATTGCTACCTGTTACTTTGGCCAGTAAATTAAAAAACCCACGTTTACGATGGGAACTGATAGTCCAATCCACCGGAACACTTTGAAACCCTTCCGGATAGCCTTCCCCCGGCATGCGATAATCAAAATATCCCCAGCTTGCATACCGGCTGAGGGCTGCAAGTATATGATTGTCCTCCCGGTCGAAATCAAAATGATCGTCCTCATTAAACAAAATAGGCTGATCTCGGTAGCCGGATAGCTGGCGACATTGGTCTACCATCTCCCGAATCCGGGCCGTTTCAGAAACATGATTCCCATGCAAGAGTATAAAATCCGCCGCAGCAACTATATTATTCGGGGGAATGGCCCCGCCTTGCATACTGGTGCTCACCAACAATCGCCCGGCAGGTGATTTAACCTTCCCGGTCGACCGGGTTTTCACAATTTCTATCAGTTCATGGCAGCGCGGTGCTCGAATGATCTCATGCCGGTAGTAAGGTAAATCCACTTCATTACCGATTTCCACAAGTACGTGGGTATAACTTTTTTCCAGCAACCAGTCTGTAGCATTCTCTGTTGCGCGTATTACAGCTTGCTCGTTGTTCAACCGCCAATCCTGTCCAAAGTAGAAGAATCCTAAAATAGGAGCCATACCCAATTCATCGGCAGTATCCAGAATCCTTTCCAGTCGTGCCAGATAATCGCTGCGTAGTCGTCCGTCGGCCTCAAAAGCAGAATTGTGCCAGGGTTGAGAGCTACTGTAACCTTCCGGACTCCCACCCTGAAGGTTGATGGTAAAGCTCAACAGTCCATAAGACCGCCAAACAGGCATGGCGGCAACAAATTCCTCCGTATTGCGTGTTGCATCCCAGGGTCCATCGGGATAATTCCACCGACTTCGTGTTTCCGGATTAAGATCGTCAAAAATCCCCTGAACCATCCGGGCATTAAAAAGCAAACCTTCTACTTTGAGCCCCTGGTACCAACGACCTGGATAAGTCGGTTGACCGTTAATGAAAAAAGAAGGCCCCTCAATACTCACCGTCGTTTTACGTTTCATAGACTCTACCTTCCTGTTGGATTCTTATCCTGATTTCTACAAACTGCAATATTTTTATGTTTCAACTATTTTAATCTGTCTTTCTAAGTCTTTCAATAAAGTTTGTACTTCTTTTAAGGTTATCCTATCAAACCCCTTAGAAACAGGACTTTTCATCTATTACACTATTTAGTTAGTTTTGCTTGACTTTTGAGCGGCCCTCACCCCCGGCTCTAGAGGCGCCAGGATAAGTTGAAAGGCCCCGTCAGGGGCGAACTGTGGGTAGCCTCCGACGCAAGTTGGGGGATCCAGTCATTCAGATTTTTTCAAGCTCCGGAGGAGCGGCCTGTGAAACAGGTCACCCCGCCGGGGCTAACCTTCTTATCCTGGCACCTATGCCAGGTCCCTCTCCCACACAAGGGGAGAAGGGAGTCGGGAAGTGAAAGCAGCTCTATGGGATCAAATTTAAGTAATACGATTTTTATCTTACCTTATCTTGCCGCTCTCCCTTTCCTCTCCTCGCATGCGGGGGGATGGGGAGGGGTTGGAAGGATAAGTTGACCCTTGAAAGTCCCTCTATGGAGGATATTTTGTTAACTTCGGACAAGAAAGCTTGTTAGAAGGTTGAAGATGAGAGGTATTTCGATTATATTCTTTATGAATCCCTATGATGAAGAAAATTTATTTGGATTATGCCACAACGACCCCTGTGCATCCTGAAGTGAGGGAGGCGATGCTCCCTTATTTGGGGGAATTTTTCGGGAATCCTGGAAGTCTTTATGAAGAAAGTAAAAAACCTCGGGAAGCTCTAGAAGAAGCCAGACAACAGGTTGCCCTGCTCATGGGTGCTAAGTCGGAGGAGATTGTTTTTACTTCGGGTGGTACAGAAGCTAATAATTTTGCTATTAAAGGAGTAGCCTTTGCGAATCAGAAGAAAGGAACCCATATCGTTACCTCTCAGATTGAACATCAATCGGTACTTTATGCCCTTAAATTTCTGGAAAAACTGGGATTTACGGTGACCTATGTACCTGTAAACAAATATGGAATGGTTGATCCCGAAGAAATTGCCGAAGCAATCACAGAGAGAACGATTTTGGTATCCATTATGTATGGGAACCATGAGGTGGGAACCTTAGAGCCCATAGCAGAAATCGGTCGGATTACCCGGGAGAAGGGAGTTTATTTTCATACCGATGCCACACAGGTCGTGGGTATTTTACCGGTAGATGTAGACATGCTGGGAGTTGATTTACTGAGTCTTTCGGGGCATAAATTCTACGGTCCGAAAGGGGTCGGGGCCTTATACATTCGAGAAGGTGTAAGGATTTATCCGTTGATCCATGGGGGTACGCAGGAAGAAGGACGGCGGGCAGGTACCGAAAATATTTCAGGCATTGTAGGGCTTGGAAAAGCGGCAGAGCTGGCCAGAAAAGAAATGACCCAACGAATAGATCACATTTTGTTTTTACGAAATCGGCTGGGGGATGCCCTCTTAAAGAAAGTATCGGGTCTTTACTTAAACGGGCATCCTACCCAAAGACTTCCCCATTATCTGAGTTTTTGTGTTGAATGTGTGAAGGGGGATGCCCTGACTTTGCTTCTCGACAGGAAGGGAATTGCGGTTTCTCCAGGTTCCACCTGTACCTTTACGGCCAGGAAACCCTCCCATGTTCTGAAAGCCATGGGGATTCCTTTGGAACTGGCAGAGGGTTCACTGCTTTTCTCAACCGGAATTTACACCAGAGAAGAAGATATAGACGTTGTGATAGAAACCTTTCCACCTCTGGTGGAAAAGCTAAGAAGTATCTCTGTAATGAATCCTTCATCCTGAATAATTAACCCGAACCTGTTAAATTATCGAAAAAGTTCTGGCGGGGGATTGCTTTCAAGGGGATCTTTTTTAGACTGGCCCTTATGGGGGGGAAGGGGGCATACGCGCCGGGTTAAGGCGTCCCCAGCAGGTCCCTTCCCCCCGTGAACGGGAGGAAGGGGAGGGGGAAAGGAACCTCGCTTCAAAGTTCCTTCTCCTGCAAACCTAAGGTAGGGGCGCAAGGCCTTGCGCCCGTACAACGTCTCGTTTGATATTTGGCATTAAGGGCCCTCCTCAGGGATCTCACGCTTACCCTGGCGCGTATGAGAGAGGGGGATCAGGTTAAAAAACCTGGCCCTCAGGCTTTTAACTTCCAAGGAGCCACCTGTTTATAAATGAGTATAAGAGGTTAATGGTTCAGGATGAAGGATTCAGGGATTAATTATGACCGAAAAAATAAAAGCTATCGCGCTCCTCTCCGGTGGGCTAGATAGTACCCTGGCCGTCAAAATAATCAGCAACATGGGTATTGAGGTTCAGGGGATTAACTTTTACACCGGGTTTTGTGTAACAGAACATCGGAGAAAGATTCGGCGAAATAAAGATAAAAACAAAATCATTCAAAATGAAGCTTTAAGAGCCGGTGCAGACCTGGGCATTAAAGTGGAGTTGATGGATATCTCAGAAGATTATTATAAAACGGTTTTGTTCGAGCCTAAGTACGGATATGGATCTGCCATGAACCCCTGTGTAGATTGCCGGATCTATATGTTTCAAAAAGCCAAAGAATATATGGAGGAGGTTGGAGCTCAATTTGTCTTTACCGGTGAAGTTCTGGGTCAGCGTCCTAAATCCCAACACATGCGTGAGCTTCTGCTAATCGCCAGGGAAAGTGGCCTGGAGGGTCTCCTGTTGCGACCACTCTCCGCTAAGTTACTGCCTCCCACCGTTCCGGAAATCAAAGGATGGGTCGATCGAAACAAGCTCTATGACATTCAGGGACGGTCCCGCCAGGTTCAGATGCAACTTGCTGCCGAGTTTGGTATTGAAGAATATCCACAACCGTCGGGAGGATGTTGTTTTCTAACCGATCAGAATTATGCCAGGAAGTTGCGGGATTTGATTACCTACAAGGGAAAAGAGCGGATCGTCATGGACGACTTTATTTTGGCAAAGGTAGGACGGCATTTTCGATTATCCGAAGATCTGAAGGTGATTGTAGGTCGTGATGAAGCCGAAAATAAATTCCTTGCGAACTTCTGTAAAAAAGGTGACCACTGGTTTTTTGAAACTTTGGACTATAAAGGTCCTTTAACCGTTACAGACGGGGAAGTATTACCGGAAGATATAGAACTCATCGCCGGAATTACAGCCGGACATAGTGATGGAAAAACCGCCGAAACCGTTCGGGTTCAATACCGCAGAAACGCTACAGAGGGAATCGTAGAGGTTCACCCGATTATCGGACAAGAACTGGAGGAGTTTCGTATCTGATCCGTCCGTTGTCCCTGGGTTTGTAGGAGCACGGTTGGCTGTGCAGGGGAATAGGGGTCCGGTCTATGGGAAACGTTTTACAGACCTGGATCTTCGTCAACGGACGACAGATTACGAACAACAGACAGAGTTATGCAGGCAGATGCTACGCTGGATACGTTAGGCCTCCTGTGTCCTATTCCCATCATCAAAACGGCAAAAAAATTTAAGAGTATGCAGGTGGGACAGATTCTGGAAGTTCTTTCCGATGATGAAGGGATTAAAGTAGATATGCCCAATTGGTGTAAGAGTACCGGTCATGAATTTTTAGGAATCGAAGAGGAGGTCGAAGGGGAGTATAAAGTTTACGTAAGGAAATTAGTCGAGTCATGAACCCTGAGTAGATGGGGTATGGCTGTAGAGGCTGATTAATTAGTTGTTCATGGCTATGGATTAATGGTTATTGGTTCATGGGTCTTTGTGCGATGCCAGATCTTGAAAAAATCTATCGGTATATAGAAGATCATAAATCGGAGCACATTGCTAAGGTGCAGGAATATCTGCGTCAGCCCAGTATTAGTACGGAAAACAAGGGAATTCGAGAGTGTGCAGATCTCCTTATGGAGTATTATCGCAAGCTGGGATGTCGAGAAGTTGAGCTGGTGGAAACAGAGGGTCATCCCTGTATTTGGGCCCACTATGATGTGGGAGCTCCTAAAACACTGATCAACTATTGTATGTACGATGTTCAGCCGGTAGCCGGAGAGGTTTGGACTTTCCCGCCCTTTGATGCGACGTTGGTGGAAAAACCACCTTTTAAAAAGGTGGTCATAGCCCGAGGAGCTTTTAACAGTAAAGGAGGGTATCGGATGTGGCTCAATGCCCTGGAATCCATCATCGCCGTTGAGGGAAAACTACCGGTGAATATCATGTTTACGGCGGAAGGAGAGGAAGAACTGGGAAGTCCTCATTTAGAGCAGTTTATCCGTCAATATCAGGATCGATTGCGTCGGGCCGATGCGGTCCTCAATACAGGCCCTTCCCAGCAAATTGACGGGAGTATTCGAATGGCAATGGGCGCCAAGGGAATTTTCGAATTTGAGTTGGAATGCTCGGGCAGTCTCTGGGGCCGGGGTCCCAAGGAGTTTGATGTACATAGTAGCATGAAAGCTGCCGCGGATAGTCCTATCTGGCGCTTTATTCATGCCCTGGCTTCCTTGACTTCCGAAGATGGAAATACCGTACAAATAGAAGGCTTCTATGATAATGTTCTTCCTCCCTCGGAGGAAGATCTGGAACTCATCGATCAATTGGAAAAAACCTTCAATCCGGAAGTCTGGCAGCGCATGTTTAAAATCGATCATTGGATCGACGACCTCCAGGGACGGGATTTGCTCATCAGGTTTCTTTACAGTCCTACCCTGAATATTCAAGGCATTTATGGAGGTCATATCGGTGCAGGTTCCAAAACCGTCCTTCCCCATAAAGTTGCCTGTACCGCAGATATTCGCCTGGTCCCTAAAATGACCGTTAGTGAGGTCATGAGCAAGCTCAGAGCCCATTTGGATCGGCGAGGTTATAAGGATATCCTTATAAAGCCCCTGGCCGGTTATCCTCCTGCTAAGGTCAGTCATAAAACGGCTATTGCCCAGGCCGTTATTCAAACCTATCGAAAGAACGGAATAGAACCCCAAATATGGCCTATCTCCGGCGGGAGCTGGCCTATGTACCTTTACTGTGGAAATCCTATCAACCTCCCCTATTGTAGTGGGGGTTTGGGACATGGTGGTAATGCCCATAGTCCAGATGAATATCTGGTTATCGAGGGAGATGGGAAGGTCGCAGGGATTGTTGAGGCAGAGAAATCCTATGTGGATATTTTATATACCTATGCCGGCAGTTCGTAGGCTCCTGATAAAGGAATAGAATAAATAGAAGAGGAGGAAATAATGAACCTTCAAGCTTTTCATAAAGCGAACCGATCTTATAACTGGCCGTTTGAAGTCAGACCTTTATCTCCAGTCCTTGGAGCTGAAATCGTCGGGATTACTCTCAGCGAAGGGGTCAGGGAAGAGATATTCCCTGCCATCTACGAGGCCTTTCTCACCTACCAGGTTATCTTGTTCCGGGATGTAGACCTGCTTCCGGCGTTGCAGGTTCAGTTTGCCCGGAATTTTGGTGAAGTGCAGGTCCATGTGATGGATCAATATCATGGTTACAAGGACTATCCCGAGATCTATTTTCTTTCCAACCTGGACGAGGCCGGCAATCCCAATGGGAAACACCCGGACAAGGGTACCCTGTACTGGCATACCGACGGGTCCTGGCGACGCCGCACTGGCCATGCCACGATTATGTACGCAGAAATCGTACCCTCCAGGGGTGGAGAAACCTATTTTTGCGACATGTACAGAGCTTATGAAGAATTAAGTGAGGAAATGAAGGAACGACTCAGCGGACTTCGGGCCATCCATAATTTGGACTTCTCGCGTACCCGTCGCCATGGGGAAGATCGGTTAACCGAGGAACAAAAGGCCCAGGTCCCCCCCGTAGACCATCCCATTATTCGTACCCACCCGGAGACGAAGCGTAAATGTATTTTTTTGGGAGACCATGCAGAATCTATTCAGGGTATGGACTACGAGGAAGGTCGGGCCCTCATTGAAGAAGTCAATCGGCTTGCCACGCCTGATCATCTCATCTATTGCCATAAATGGGAGCCCAGACAGGTTCTCGTTTGGGATAATCGCTGTCTGTTACACCGGGCAACAGCCTATGATACGACCCGGGAGCGCCGGGTCATGCGACGCTGTACGGTAATCGGAGACGAACCTTATTGAGGAATTGATCCAAAGTCTTATCTCTATTCGTTTAAACACACCGGCCAGTTATCCTTTACCATCCACCTTCCAAAACGGTAAAGGATATAACCACTGTCGGGATCTACCCAAAAGCCGCGGTTTATGCGCCTATAATGAACAAAGGGATATTTCCCGTCCAGTAAGAAAAAATTACCGTGCCGGGTAATGACATGCTCCTCCCCAAAAATCTGAATCTTCTTCCGGTCCGGGGAATCTACCTCCTTTACCTGGAGCTTTTGTTTCAAATCCTTCAAAAGAGTTTTCCCTATAAAACCTTCCCGGTGAAAAAGCATCTCCTTAATGGCCTCGGTGAACTCGTCATTGGAGTGTTCTTCCCACAAATCCAGCAATTCGTTAATCTCCGTAATGGTAAGTTCGTCAACCCGAATATGCAGGACGAGTTTCGGATCAATTCTCTCTAATCGATCTATCCAATCACTCATGGATCTTTCTTCGTTCTTCCTATGTGAACGGTAAACCCTGTAAACTGACAACCCCGCTCACAAAAGAAGACATCCATCCCAAAGAATAGAAGAGCTCGATCCGATGGTTACCTTTAGCAGGATTGCGATAAAGAGATATTCCCTTCATCTACCGAGAAGATACAAAGAACCTTTAGAAGGCTATCGACTACTTCAAAAAGTTCCCTGGCCTCTTCGTTCCATTCAGACAAGGGTAAATCATCTAATTCGTGCCATACTTCCCTGACTTCCTCAATGGTTCTATGTAAGGTCTTTTGTATCCGAATGGCCGTTCTATTCCCATTACTGGCCAATTCTTCTAATCTCTGGCTTAACATTTTCAGGTCACTGGTTTTAAACTCCATATATCTCCTTTTTAATGATACACCTACCTTCTGGCTCCTGGGCTACCCTTACAGGGTAAGGGGTTAAGTTAAGGGTTTAAACCCTGGAGGAGCGGTCTGTTAATAACTGTAAAATTCTAACAATCCTCAAAGCTCTCCGCCACATCTTCGGGAGTTTTAAACTGGATACGTTTGGCACAGAACTTAGGGATATGGCAAGCGTCCCCGCCCGCACTCCCATATAATTGTCTTACGAAAACGCCCTACGATTTTCATACCTTGCGACGATCCAACGGGTCATGACTGTTTAGGAAAGGTCACTTTTTTCCTTCCACCTGCTAAATGGATACAGATACCCCTCTCCCTTACCACTTTCCAGGCTGGTGGGTAATAGATTAAAATCCTCACAAACTTCTTGCTACTTTCCCGATGGATTTTTGTAACGCGTTCACAATTCGGTCGGCCTCCTCTTTTTTGAGGGATAAGGGAGGAGAAAGGGCCACGACATTATTGTAATCTGTAACTGCCATGGCCATACGGCCTACGATAACCCCTTCCTCCCGGGCTTCTTTCAAGATCGTCCCGATAGTTTTATCGTCTGCGGGGGTTTTGTTTTCATCTATCACAATCTCGATTCCGGCCAGGAGCCCCTTGCCGCGTACATCACCTACAATGGGAAATTCCTTGAGCTGTTCCAATCCCTTTAGAAGATACGAGCCTACTTCTGCAGAATTCTCCCAGAGTCGTTCTCGAAGGAGGATATCTAAATTGGCCAGACCGGCTGCACAGGCTACCGGGTGGCCCCCAAAGGTACTGACCTGACCGAACTCCAGTTCGGCTCCTGGACTCCCCAGAAATGCATCGAACACTTGGGGAGTTGTGGCACAGGCTGCTAAAGGCAGATAAGCACTGCTAATTCCCTTGGCCAGAGTGATCATATCCGGTCTAATATTAAAGGCTTCTGAAGCAAAAAGGGTACCCGTTCGCCCAAATCCGGTAATCACCTCATCGGCAATCAGCAATACTCCATGATCATCACAGATCTTCCTGAGTTTGGGAAAGTATTCGGGTGGGGGAACAATCACGCCACCTCCTCCGATAATCGGTTCTGCAATAACCGCTGCAACGGATTCTTTCCCTTCGTGTTGAATGATATTTCCAATCTCCTCAGCACATTGAATATTGCATTCCGGGTACTTGAGGTTAAGGGGACAACGGTAACAGTAGGGAGGATGGGCATGGAGAAAACCGGGAACCAGGGGCTCAAATTTTCTCTTCCGCATTTTCTGTCCTGTGGCGGAGAGGGCACCCATGGTGAATCCGTGGTAACTTCGATATCGCGAGATGATTTTATAGCGATTTTCCCCAGGATATTTCTGCCGTCCGTATTGCCGGGCGATTTTGAGGGCCGTTTCCACCGCTTCCGATCCACTATTAACGAAGAAAATTCGCTCCAGATCTCCAGGAAGGATCGAAGCAAGCTTTTCGGCTAAAAGCGCTGCCGGAACGTTGAGCTGGCTGAGTGGATAGTAATTAAGCTGGTTCATCTGTCGATAAACCGCATCGGCTATCTCCTGCCGACCGTACCCTATGTTAACGGCCCAGAGCCCAGAGAAGGCATCTAAATATTCATGACCCTCGGAATCTATCAAATAGCAGCCCTTTCCTTCTGTGATAATCAGGGGTTTTTGGGTTTCTAACAGGCTATGTTGGAGGAGGGGTTGCCAAAGATGCTTTCGACTGATCTCCCGAATTCTTTCGGCATCTACAGATTGTAAGGAAGCAAGAAGAGTTCCGGATGGTTTTGAAGTCATAAATAAAATCTCCTTTTCAGTTAAAGTAAAAGCTTTGTTCTCGGGTCAAACTATTCAGGTTGATAACCCATAAAGGCTGGTTTGTCAAGGAAAACGAAGTCTTATGTCACTATAACAATTTAGTAGGTGTCCCTTTTTCTGTCTGAACACTCCCCATCCCCCCTCCAGGGGGGATTCAGCAGCAGCAACCCCATGTCAGTCCCCCCTGGAGGGGGGATGGGGAGTGTTTCTTTTTCCATCTACTAAATTGATAAAGTTCCTTGAAATCGAAGTAAGGATACTGTACTGTATTATAAAAACAGAATCAAGAGGATTTACGGGAAATTGTTCAAGATTGAAGGAGCGTAGAAATATGGAACAGGAGCGGCAGGATCAGATGAATCGGATGAAAGGATTTCATACTCAGGCAGTATCTGCCGGAGACCCTCCAGACCCGGCAACCGGATCCATTGGTCTCCCTATTTATCCCACGGTGATGTATGCTCAACCGGATATGGAGACCTTCAAAGAGGTCATTAGCGGTAAGAAAAAGGGCTTTTTCTATACCCGTGCCAGCAATCCTACCTTCCAGGCCGTCGAAGCTAAAATTGCGACCCTTGCCCAAGGAGAAAGGGCTTTAGTTTTTGCTTCTGGAATGGCCGCCATTACTTCTACCTTCCTGGCTTTGGTCAGTTCCGGAGATCATATTGTAGCTTTTCAAGATATTTATGGAGGAAGCTTTAACTTTCTTAAAAATGAGCTTCCCCGATTTCAGGTAGAGACTACTTTTATTGAAACCGGGGATTTAAGGGCCTTGGAAACAGCCCTTCGCCCTTCCACCCGAATCATTTACTTTGAAACCCCTACGAATCCCATGTTGAAGGTGTTGGATATCGAAAAAATCGTTGAGATTGGAAAGAAGCATAAGATCCTTACCGTCATCGATAATACGTTTGCTTCACCTTTTAATCAGAAGCCGTTAAACCTGGGAGTGGATATTGAAATTCATAGTGGTTCGAAGTATTTAGGAGGTCATAGCGATATTTTGGCCGGTGTTGTGATAGGAAGCCAGGAACTGATGAGCCGAATTCAGTATATCCGATATGTATACGGTGGAATTCCGGATCCTCATACCGCCTGGTTATTGAATCGAGGGATTAAAACCTTAGGAGCCAGAATGGAACGTCATAATCACAATGGCTTACAGGTTGCTCGATTTCTTCAAAACCATCCTAAGGTACGAAAAGTTTTTTACCCGGGACTCGAAGATCATCCCCAACATGAAATCGCCAGGAAGCAGATGCGAGGATTTGGGGGAATGCTCAGTTTTGAGGTGTCCGGGGGTGCAGAAGCAGAAAAGGTTGTACGCCACTTAAAACTCTTTCACTTAGCCGGTAGTTTGGGAGGGGTTGAGGGGCTGGTCACTATTCCTGCAGCCACTTCTCATCGCCGGATGCCTAAGGAGGAGCGAGAGAAATTAGGTATTACCGAAGGACTTATCCGATTATCAGTAGGAATTGAAGATCTGGAAGATATCCTGGAAGATTTACGCCAGGCTTTAGAGTGGGCATAGGGCGATTTTTGGAGTTATCCAGTAAGGAGATAAGAAGTGGATAAAGTTCCCTGGTAAGATCGTTTCTAGAGGCGGGAGAGCCTATCAATTGGAGAAGTAAAAAATTTCCAATATAAGAACTTGACAAAGAAAAAAAATCTAATAAAACTAAAGTTGCGTATGCATAACATATGCCTAAGAATTGGTAATACTGGGTCATAAGGAGTAAGGAGTAGAAAATTTTTTAGATCCTACCTCCTGTGAACTATCAGTTTAGACTTTGTGGAAACCCTCTGGGCACCTTGGAGAATCGAGTATATTTTATCTGATAAAAAAAAGGGTTGTCTATTTTGCACTGCGTTGGCAGAAAAAGAAGATGAGGTCCATTACGTATTGTATCGAGGTAAGCATTCGTTTATCATGATGAATCTTTATCCTTATAATAACGGGCATTTGATGATCATTCCTTATCGGCATGTGCCTTATCTTGCCGATTTGACTCAAGAGGAAATCTTGGATGTTTTCTCGGAGGTACAACGGTGTGAAACCATTCTCAGGAAAGCTTTTCACCCGGAAGGGTTTAATATGGGGATCAACATAGGAGCCGTTGCGGGGGCTGGAGTCAAAGATCATATCCACGTTCATATCGTTCCCCGATGGGGAGGAGACACCAACTATATGACCGTAATCGCGGAGGTACGGGTCATCCCAGAGCATATCAAATCTACCTATAGGACTTTGCTCCCTTATTTCCATCATGATCAAGTTTAAGGTATTAAGAGGATTATTTTTATTTATCTTACTGGCTATAATAGCCATCAGTAGTTTCTATGTTTTCTCATATCAGAGGGTTCCCGTGCCGCCGGTTAAAAATAACTCGTTGGATACCCATGCAGATGTGGTTATTAACGATGTAGAGTTGACGGAGTCCTCGGGAAACCAGCTTTTATGGAGCCTGACCGCCAAGACTGCAGAAATTTTCAATGATCAAAAGGAAACCCGACTGAGTGATGTCCATGCACGATTCTTTGATGACCAGGGTAAGGCCTTAAGCCTTACGGGGAAGGAAGGATTAAAATCGGATATCACCAAAACCGTTACGATTACCGGAAATGTGGTCGCTGTAAATGAAGACGGGGTTAAATTACAGGCCCATCAGTTGGTCTATGATACCACCACGGGACTTATTTCTTCTAAAGATCCGGTAACCCTTGAAAAGGGACGCACGATTACAACCGGAGAAGCCTTTGAGGCTAAAGTAGATGTCAAGACCTTTAAATTTGGCCGTAATGTCAAAACGATCATTTTATCCCAGGATGAAAATAGCTCGAGTTTTAATACGCATGGGTCAACCGGGGATGGGCGTTTTGTGGAGATAACCGATCAACTGCCTTTATTTAAGGCAGATTAATTCAGAACCTTAAAGGGGGGAGTTATGAAAAAGCTGGAGAGATGGTTTATAGGATTCGTGATGCTGGGAGCCTGTTTAGTCCTATCACCATCCGTTCAATCTCAAGACCAATCTCAAGAGCCCACCAAAACCGAGAAAAAAGATGAAAAATTACAAGACAAGATGAAAAAAAGTCGTGGGCCTACCGAAATTACGGCAGATGAGCTTGAAATTGATAATACCAAAAAGATTGCCATTTATACCGGTAATGTGGTTGTCAGTCAGGATCAGACCAATATTTTTACCGATAAACTCATCGTTTATGCCAACGACCAGGAAAAACTAGAGAAGGCTGTGGCCGTTGGAGATTGTCGGCTAGTTCGGGAGACCATCACGGCAACGGGAAACACATGTACTTATTATGATGCGGAGCAAAAGCTGGAGGTGGAGGGAAATGCCAAGGCCTGGCAGGTGGATAATACGCTAACCGGTAACCGTTTGATTGCTTATCTGGATAAAGATGTGGTGGAAGCTTTTGCGGATAACAGACCTGAACGTGTGGTTATGACGCTTCATCCGAAGAAAGAATCCGAATCTAAATCGGCTGAGAAAACTTCAGATGGTGAGCCAAACAAGGGATTTACATCCGGGAAGGTTGAGAAAACTTCAGGTTCCAAACCGAGTTCTTTGAAGGAAAGTTTTAAGGGAGATGTTCCCATTGTGATTACAGCTGATAAGGTTATTTTAGATAATGTAAACCGTACCGCAACTTACATTGGAAATGTAGTGGCCGTGAAGGCAACAACCGAGTTAAAGGCTGAGAAAATGATTGCCTATGCGCAGGCCGAAAAGGATGAGCTTTTGAAAATAGAAGTGTTTGATAATGTTCACATTACAAAGGATAATATGCTCTTTACCGGGGATCGCGGTACGTACTATGATGATACCCAACGAGCCGTTCTGGAGGGTTTAGACGGAAACAAAGCCCGTGCAGAAGACAAGGTCAAGAAAAATACCTTAGAAGCCCCGATTATAGAAGCTTTTCTGGCCGTGGATAAATATGTTGCGAAGGGTGGTCCGGCTACCACCACCACGGCTGCTAAGAAAAGTCGTGTTAAAACGGTTCTCCCAGGAGATCAAAATGTAGGAGCTGATAACAAAGCTAAATCGGAGGAAAAAAAAAGCGAAAAAACTGAGGTAGAGTCCCCCATTAAGGCAACCCTTTATCCTGGGGGACGGAAGCCGTAGAGTAGAAAAGTAGAAGGTATGGGAGTACGGATGTGTGGGAGTATTGGAGTGTGGAAATGTGATAAACATATCTTCTCTTTCCCTCTTACTTCCCTACTCTCCTACCCCCATACTCCCATACCCTTACTTCCCTAGTTGGTTGTGATTGAGTTACGTGCGGAGAATCTTCAGAAAAGTTACAAAGGCCGGAAGGTGGTAAATGGAGTCAGTTTGAGCGTTCGGCAAGGGGAAGTCGTTGGACTGTTGGGACCTAATGGGGCGGGTAAAACGACTACCTTTTATATGCTCATCGGGCTCATACGACCTGAAGAGGGACGGGTGTACTTAGGGGAGGAAGATATTACCGAGTATCCCATGTATATGCGGGCACGCAAGGGATTAGGTTATTTACCCCAGGAAGCTTCTGTGTTTCGGAAATTAACCGTTGAAGAAAACATTTTAGCCATTTTGGAAACCCTCAATCTTACAGCTACCGAGCGTAAAGAACGGCTGGACGTTTTGTTAAACGAACTCGATATTGCAAGGGTTCGATATAACAAAGCGTATACGCTCTCCGGCGGGGAGCGGCGACGGGTTGAGATTACCAGAGCGTTGGTTACCTCTCCCTCTTTTATTCTGTTAGATGAGCCTTTTGCCGGCATTGATCCCAAGGCGGTAGCAGATATCCAAGATATCATCGCCCAACTAGCTTATCGGGGAATCGGGGTTTTAATTACCGACCATAATGTCCGTGAGACTTTGAAGACTACAGACCGGGCTTATATTCTCACTGATGGGGAAATACGTTTTTCAGGAACTCCTTTAGAACTGGCTTTTAATAAAAAGGCCAAAGAACTTTATTTGGGAGAGGATTTTGTATTGTAGTTTTGAGATTTCATCATTTGAGGCCCAAGGTAAAAGATTCTTTACCTTGAGCTTTGAATATGGAAGTTGGAGTGGTTTAGTACTATGATCATGGATACCAGACTCAATCTCAAAATGACTCAGCGTCTTGTCATGACGCCCATGTTACAGCAGGCTATTAAACTGCTGCAAATGTCTGCATTGGAACTGAAGGAGATGATTGAGCAAGAAGTTATCGAGAATCCTTTGTTGGAAGTTTCTTTAGAGGATGAACCGGATCAAGAAAAGATAGGGATCGAGGAAATCGAGCGAGAACTAGACGGTGAGTCATCTATTCAGATTGAGAGTCCCCCTCCCACCTGGGAAGAGCCCCTGGAAACAGAACCCGAGGAAAAAAAATCATCGGATTTGGTTAATTGGGAAGATTATTTTGAAGATAATCCCAGTGGGTTAGGAGAATTTACCGAGTGGGATCCCGATAGCGAAGGACCTTCTTATGAAAATATCCTGACCAAATCCTCCTCCCTCATCGACCATCTGATATGGCAACTTCAACTGACTACCTCCAGTGAAGAAGAACTGCGAATCGGTACGCTTATTATCGGTAATATAGAAGAAGATGGATATTTACGAACGCCTTTGGAAGACATTGCCCAGGAGGCCCTGTGTCGGGTAGAAGATGTGGAGAGGGTTTTAAGAAAAATTCAGAATTTTGATCCGGCCGGGGTCGGAGCCAGGGACTATCGGGAGTGTTTTCTGATTCAGATCCAACACCTCAAGCTGCAAAATACCGTTATCGAAAAAATTATCCAGGAAAACTTGCTGGAACCTCTGGTAAGAGGAAAATATCAAGAACTGGCCAGTAAATTTAATACCACGGTCGAAGATATTAAACTGGCTCATAAAATTCTTAAAAAGCTAAATCCCAAGCCCGGGTTGGAATATTCTGATGAAAAAACCCGATACATTATTCCCGATTTGTACGTCTATAAAATGGGATCAGAATACGAAGTCGTTTTGAATGAAGAAGATATTCCCCGCTTGCGAATCAATAGCCTTTATAAAAGCATCCTTCGACACAACAATGCGGAGGTCTCCGAATCCACCCGACAATATGTGGAACAAAAGCTGCGGTCTGCTATCTGGCTCATTCGAAGCATTGAACAGCGTAAACGAACCATCTATAAAGTGGGTAAAAGTATCATTAAATTTCAAAGCGAGTTCCTGGATCACGGAATCAGCCATTTAAAACCCCTTGTATTACGCGATGTGGCCGAAGATATTTCTATGCACGAATCCACCGTCAGTCGGGTGACAACCAATAAATACATGCATACGCCGAGGGGAATCTTTGAACTTAAATTCTTTTTCCACAGTGGGCTAAGCCGTACTTCCGGTAATGATATTTCCTCTATTGCAGTGAAAGAAAAAATAAAGAACATTATTTTAAATGAGGATACGGCGAATCCTTATAGTGATAAGGAAATTCTGGATCTTTTAAAGAAAGATGGTATTGAAATAGCCCGAAGAACCATCGCTAAGTACCGGGAAGATCTAAATATTCCCTCTTCAGTTAAACGAAAACGTAAAACCTCCTAAGTAATGAGTGATGGGTAAAGCTTTTTCTATTCACCCCTCGCCACTTTATTCATCGCTTATTCCTCCTCACTCGCCACTCATTACATAAGGACCAGTTACCCATCGGAGGAGGGAAATCTATGCAAATTAACATTACGGGCCGACACCTGGAAATTACAAATGCACTTCGAGAGTATGTAACAACCAAGATCGAAAAACTGGGGAAGTATCTCCATATCGTTGAAGCCCACATCATACTTTCCGTAGAAAAATATCGGCATATGGCAGAGGTAACCTTACAGGCCAAGAGAACAAAAATCCATGGTCAAGAAGAAACCGGAGATATGTATCAGGCCATCGACAGCGTTATAGATAAAATTGAAAAACAAATCAAGAAACGGAAAGGGAAAATCACCTCTCGTAAGTCAAAAAAGCTTCCTAAAAACCTGGGTAAGGTGGCTCAATCTATTTCTGAATCTGTTCAATTTGAATCGGAAGAAGGAGCTACTTTTTCTCCTCGGGTCATTCGAACGGAAAAGTTCGCCGTGAAACCCATGTCTCTGGAAGAAGCAACCCTCCAAATGGGACTTTCTCAGGATGGTTTTCTGGTCTTTCTTAACCATGAAACAAACCAAATTAACGTCCTTTATAGAAGAAATGACGGCAATTATGGCCTGATTGAACCCACTTTCCAGTAAAGCATAAAACGTAAAACGTAAAATGTAAAACGTTGAGCCGCGGGAAGATAGTTCCTTACGTTTTATGCTTTGCGTTTTACGTTGTAGAATGAAATTAACGGATATTCTCGATGAAGAAGCTATTCTACCGGATGTTCAGGCTACGAATAAGCTTGAGGTTTTGGAGGTATTAACAGAAGCAGCTCTACAGCGAGTACCCCATGTAGATAAGCAGAGTGTTTTAAATAGCTTGATAGAAAGAGAAAAGCTGGGAAGTACAGGTATTGGAGAGGGTATCGCTATTCCCCATGGAAAATCCAGAGGACTTAAAGAAACCCGGGCTGCTTTCGGGCGTTGTTTAAAAGGGGTTGATTTTGAGGCCTTAGATGGACAACCCGTCTATTTATTCTTTTTATTGTTAGTTCCGGATAATTCTGCAGGGGTTCATTTAAAAATTCTGGCGCGAATTTCCCGCCTTTTTAAAAATTCTGAAGTTCGATCGGCTCTTATTCAGGCTAAAACAAAAAAAGAGATCTATGATATTATTGCTAAAGAAGATGCAAAGTACTAAGGAGCTAGGAGTTGGGAGTGTTGGGGTATGGGAGTATGGGAGTATGGGAGTCTCTACTTCTACACCCCTATACCTCCACACTTCCACACTCCCATACTCCCATACTCCCATACTTCCTTATTTCCTAAAGTGAGTACCGAAAGTAGTATAACCGTTCGGGAGTTAAAAGAAGGATTAAAGCTTCTTCAGTTCGAGATTCTGGCCGGGGAGGAGGGTCTTGAAAATAGAATCGGTCACTATCGAATCCAAAAACCCGGGCTTGCATTTGCCGGTTTTCTTAAGCACGTACATCCCAATAGGGTTCAAGTCTTAGGAGAAACGGAAATTACCTACCTCTTTGAGCTACCCAGTGAGGAACGAAAGAAAAGGATTCGCGACTTCATGAACATGACCATTTCTTGCATTGTCGTTACAAAAGGCCAGGAAGTACCTAAAGAGCTTCTAGAAGAGGCCAATAGAGCCCATATTCCCACTCTGCGTACCTCTATGACCAGTGCAGCCTGCATTAATGAAATCAATGCTTTTCTAGAATACCGTCTGGCTTCTTCTATCAGTATGCACGGGGTCTTGGTGGATGTTTATGGGGCTGGGGTGCTCATGTTGGGAGATAGTGGGATCGGTAAAAGTGAGTGTGCCTTAGACCTGGTTGTAAGAGGACATCGTTTGGTTGCAGATGACGTGGTTTTTATCAAGCGGATCTTCCCCAATAAACTCATCGGAATGGCCTCGGAATTGCTTCAGGACTTGATGGAAGTCCGAGGATTAGGTATTATTAATATTAAGGATCTCTTCGGAATTGCCTCTGTAGCACACCAAAAGGAGATAAATTTGGTTATTAAGTTTGTTGAGTGGAAATCCTCCCTGGAATATGAACGATTAGGTCTTACAGAAAAAAAATTAAGTATTTTAAATGTAAATTTACCTTATATTGAAATGCCGGTAGGTCCCGGACGAAATATGGCCATGATTGTAGAAGTTGCAGCAAGGAACCAGCTTTTAAAGGAAATGGGTTTTGATTCGGCCAAAGATCTTAATGACAAACTTAATAAAAAACTTAAAAATCAATGATCTTTCATGAATTATCCGTTGTCCGTTGTCTGTTGCAAGTTTGGAGTAGCGACCTTAATTTCGCCTGCTTGTTTGCAGTAACTCAGGCCTATCAGAGGGCCTTTAGGGTAACAACGGACCGCGGACTGTAATCAATAATGATTGGTGCTGTCGTTGTAGCACACGGCCAATTTGCTCAAGAACTTGTTCACGCTGCCGAGATGATTGTGGGTCCATTAACCCGTGTTAGATCGGTCTCCATTGATGTAAATGATGGGGTTAATTCGGCAAGGGAGAGAATTCGGAAAGCTATTAAGGAAGTCGATGATGGATCTGGCGTTTTGGTTTTTACAGATATGTTCGGAGGGACCCCCTCTAATATCAGTCTGTCCTTCCTCGATGAGTTGCATGTTGAAGTGATTACCGGAGTTAATCTGCCCATGCTGTTGAAACTCGCTACAACAAACAACGGCACAATTTCCCTTAAAGAACTTGCAAGTGCTGTAAAAAAGACGGGTCAGAATAGTATCCATGTCGCCAGTGAATTTCTCCACCGCTAACGCAACCGGAGGAAGGATAAAGGATGAAGGATGAAGCCAACACAGAAATACAGGAAAGGCGGTTTTTATCCTTCGTCCTTCGCTTTTTATTTATCCTTTAAAAAATGTCTTTGGAGCTGGTACGTGTCGATGCCCGATTAATTCACGGACAGGTAATCTGTAGTTGGCTACCTTATGTGAAGGGAACTTCGATTATTATCGCCAATGATTCCGTATCTCAGAACCCATCGATCCAGACTATTATGCGTTTAAGCTTACCGGAAGGGGTCTGTTTTCGTGCTGCTCCGGTTTCTGAAATAGTTAACTTACTTAACCAAAAAGAGTTTAAACAAGAAAAAATCCTTTTGCTTTTTAGCAGCATCCGTGATCTACAGAGTGCCGTACAGGCTGGACTGGCTATTAAATCCCTCAACATCGGCATTACCGAGCAGGTACCTCAAGGTGTCCCCCTTACCAAGACCGTCTCTGTAACACCAGAAGAGTTGGAGTTTCTTGAGCAATTGACCGATTGTGGCGTTGATATCGATTTAAGAATGGTGCCAGTAGATCACCCGGCAAGTTTTCAAAAAGTATTGGCGAAGGTAAAAAATGTTACTCCCTAATATTACGGACATTTTAGCGATCAGTGTGGTAGGAGGCCTGTTATCTTTAGATAACGTTGCCGTTCTTCAGGTTATGCTTTCTCAACCCCTTATAGCAGCCACTTTGATAGGCCTGTTATTGGATAATCCCCAGCTTGGCCTTATCACGGGGGCTTTACTTCAACTTCTATGGACCTCCTATGTTCCGGCGGGAGCTGTGGTACCCCCCGATAATTCCATTTTAGCCTGTATTTGTTCAGGTACGGCTATTCTTGGCCTCCATTTCTGGAGCCCGGCCGTTGCTGTTCTATTTAGCCTGGTCCTGGTGATAATATTTGCGCCGGCTACCGTCTGGGCGGATATCTGGGTCAGACAACTGAATAATCAACTGGCTTTATCTGCTGATATCAGTGTTCTGCAAGGCCATCTCAGCGCGGTTAATCTCAAACACCTCAGTGGCATTCTCATCTTCTTCCTTAAAGGTTTTACCTTGATCCTGATTGGAACGACTTTGATTCTTTTACTGGAAAAAGGCCTCTTATACTTGAGTACCCAGATTTCTTTTTTTACCTCTCCTGGCTTTGTCAGATTCGCCGGGGTGTTTAATAGTTTATTTCTTACCCTAGGTGTGGGATCAGCCCTTCACCTACTAAAGGTACCCGGTGGATTAAGTAGTTTTTTCATCGCATTTTTTCTCTGTTTGTTCTTGGTCGAGGGTCTAAAGTTACCTCCAGAGATGGGTCTAGTGATAGCCATAGGAGTTCCTTTACTTAAAATCCGGAGAACCTGGAAGGGAAAACCGTAGTAACCATTCTTATTCCTTATTTCTCCTGACCGGGTTAAACCTATGCAAGAACGGATAAACCGATGGGATTTATTTAAAATTATTTTGAGATCTTTTTTTCTCCAGGCGTCCTGGAGTTTTCAGCGTATGCAAAGCTTAGGGTTTGTTTTTGCATTGGCCCCTATCCTTCAAAAACTTTATACCTCCCCGGAAGAAAGGGTGCGAAGTTTTTTACGCCATTTAAGGTTTTTTAATACCCATCCTTATTTTGCATCTTTTATCCTGGGGGCCGTAGCACAAATGGAAGAAAAGCGTGCTCAAACCGGGCGTCCCACAGAAGAAGAAATCATCTCCTTTAAAACAATGACCTCTGGACCTTATGCAGCCATTGGAGATGCTTTCTTCTGGGGAGCCTTAAGGCCCTTTGTAGCAGCTTTAGGCCTGACCTGTATGGTCCTGGGAGGTCGTATCGCGTTCCTGGGCCCTGTGGTATTTTTTATCGTTTATAATCTGTTTCACCTGCAGGTTCGCGTCATGGGAGTTATGTGGGGATATTCCCAGGAAGACTTAGCCGCAAAGAAAATTGAGCAACTGAATTTAACAGGTCTGGCCAAGATTTTCAAACAAATAGCCCTGCCCATCTTAGGAGGTATAACTGCCTTACAATTGAACACTAAAGACGTTTTTCTGGAAGATCATCGGCTGATCCTTAAGCTCTGTTCCCTTATTTTGATTCTACTCTTTAGTAGATTGAGCCGCCAGGGATGGTCCATATACTGGCAAGTAGCTATCGTAGGTCTGGCCAGTATAATCCTTGCATATGGCTTATGAAGCAAAAGCGTACGGCTGAAATTAAAAATGAACTGGGTCTACATGCGAGGGCTGCAGCAATGCTTGTAAAAACTTCTAATAAATATAAAGCAAAACTTATTCTGACGAAAGATGATCAACAGGTGAATGGGAAGAGTATTATGGGAGTTCTTACCTTAGCTGCAGCAAAAGGTTCGCGGATCACTTTAGAGGCAGAAGGGGAAGATGCCTCTGAAATGTTAGAGGAACTGACCCAACTCATAGAAAATGGATTTGGGGAGAAATAAACCATGTTCAAGGGTATCGGCGTAGCGCCAGGAATCGTTATAGGAAGAGCTTTCCGTTTAGATCATCCAGAGTTGGAGATTAATCCATCCTGGATTAGAAACTCTGAAGTAGAGGAGGAAACGGATCGTTTTCGAAAGGCAGTAGAACGGGCAAAAGCTGATTTAGAGGAAGTTAAAAAGAAACTGGAAGGTCAGGATAATGAACAGGCTAAAATTATTGAAGTCCACCTGATGCTTCTGGAAGACAGTACCTTGGTGGAGGAGACTGTCAATTATATCAAAAAATATAAGGTGTCTGCCGAGTGGGCATTAAAACAAGTAATTGATCGATTCAAGGCAAATCTTGCTCATGCGGAAACAGAGTATCTGCGAGAACGTCAAATGGATATAACCCATGCAGGAAACAGCATTCTAAGAAACCTTATCGGTTATGAAGAAAATCCTCTGGATAACCTGAAAGAAGATGTCATTGTAGTTGCCTATGACCTCTCTCCTTCGGATACCGTGCAAATGTCTAAAGAACGGGTTATTGGCTTTGTAACCGATGCCGGAAGCAAAACCTCCCATAGTGCAATCATGGCCCATTCTTTGGGAATTCCGGCTGTAGTAGGGGTAGCTGGTTTGTATGCTTCCGTGGATACCGGAGATCTGCTCATTGTGGATGGGACGGAGGGGATCGTGATTGTCAATCCTTCTTCGGATGTTCTCGAAGTTTACCTGGAAAAACAGCGACAGTATGATTATGAAATTAACGAACTTTTAAGATTAAAAGACCTCCCGGCTTTAACCCTGGATTTTCAAAAGGTTTCTCTTCTGGCCAATGTAGAATTGTTAAAAGAAGTTGATCTGGCCCTTAAATATGGTGCCGAGGGAATAGGATTATATCGCACGGAGTTTCTCTACCTGAACCGCCACGACCTCCCCTCGGAAGAAGAGCACTTCCAGGTTTATAAAACCCTGGCAGAACGTATAGCTCCTAATTCGGCTATTATCCGTACCATTGATCTGGGTGGGGAAAAAGTTTTATCTCCGCTAGATATTGCCGGAGAAAAGAATCCCGTACTCGGGCTACGGGCTATTCGACTCTGTCTGACCCATAAGGATCTTTTTAAAACTCAACTCCGTGCTATTCTGAGGGCCAGTCAATACGGTAAACTTCAGATTATGTATCCCATGATTTCTGGTGTAGATGAACTCAAAAAAGCCAATGCGATTCTTGACGAAGTTAAAGAAGAGTTGGATCAAGAAGGGATTCCTTACGATAAGAATATCCCGGTAGGAATCATGGTAGAAGTTCCCTCGGCCGCCATTATTGCAGACTTCCTGGCCAAAGAAGTAGATTTCTTTAGTATTGGAACCAATGACCTCATTCAGTATTGCCTGGCCATAGATCGAGAAAATGAGAAAGTAGCCTACCTCTATGAACCTTATCATCCTTCCATTTTAAGGCTCCTGGCTCATATTATTAAGGCAGGTCACGAAGAAAATATCCCGGTAGGTATGTGTGGAGAAATGGCCGGAGATCCTAAATATACTGTCATCTTATTGGGATTGGGATTGGATAGCTTCAGTATGAATGCAGACTCCCTTTTAAAGGTTAAAAGGGTCATCCGCTCCGTTACCCTTTCCCAGGCCGAAAAGGTCGCTAAGGAGGTTCTATCCTTTACCACCTCCAACGAAATTCAACAGTACCTCGACGAATGGATGATGAAGCACTTCCCGGATCTGATTCGCTAAGATAGCTCTTTTTTAATAGCTTCCTGAATCCTTCTCATCTCCTCCTCTGGATAGCGATTCCTTGGAAATCCTATCCGGAGTCCATCTCCTCGAAACCTGGGAAGGATGTGAAAATGAGCATGGGGAACTTCTTGTCCGGCACTACGACCGTTATTCATAACCAGATTAAATCCCTCTGCTCCCATAGCCTTTATAACTCCTGCTCCGACCTTCTGAGTGGCCAAAATTAAATCTTTTAAACCCTCCGCCGGGATATCTAACAAGCTTTCATGATGATCCTTAAGAATCACCAACGTATGACCCCGATGAATCGGGAGATGATCTAAAAACCCCAGCGTCTTATCATCCTCATAAACGATATGGGCCGGGGTCTCTTTTGCAACAATTCGACAGAAAACACACGGCATCATTCGTTTCTGATCCCTCTTTCTATGAATGCTTTTTCAGATCTTTAAACGTTACCCTCTATCTTCTCTAGTGCTTTTATCTTATCTCCTCGAAAAGGGATATTCTCCTCTCCGGGTTATTCCTCCAAACTCCCAAAACGACGTTTATATTCTTCAAGCAGTTGTTCTACCTGTTTTAGTCGTTGTTCCGCCTGATCTGCCCGTTGTTTTTCCTGGTCTGCCCGTTGTTTTTCCTGATCTGCCCGTTCAGAGGGGGTAGGCAAAATAATTCCCTCTGGAGTCATCCAACGCAACCACCCGTCTTTTATAACTAAATAGAGTCCTGTCACTTTTGAATAGATTTTTCTCTCTTCATCGGGCATTTCCTCCTCATAAGAACCATCTCGTAACTTTAAGCCTATAAATTCCTGGGTAAATGGATCAAACAGGTAATATTCCGGAGTCCGAAAAATCCGCTCGTACAATTCTTTTTTTTCCCCTTTATCGATTTCCCGCGTTTTATCAGATAAAATTTCTATAATTAAATCCGGGAATCGCATTCCTTCCTGCCAGACTACCCAACTCTTCCGCTCCCGATTATTTACATCCAATACCAGGAAAAAGTCCGGCCCTCGAAATTTCTTTTCGCTATTCAATTCATAATACAAAAACATATTTCCACCTACATAATAGCTCCGGGGCGTGGACCAGCCTTCTCTAAGGGATTGAATCAAAACGATCATCTGCATTAAATGACGTTCACTTTCCATAGGCTCTCCATCGTCATATGGCAAATCATCTTCGGTGGGGAGGGCTTTAATACTTTCAAGGATCTCTGGTTCGGTAATGGGTTCAAAAATACTGGAAGTAGAAAGACTCATACCTCTGTCCTCCTGATTACAGAATATTCAAATAGATTTCTGGTTCCTGAGCTCGACTCTGTTAAATTACCTAAAAAGCCTCAACGAGGCGATCTGTTGGTAGACCATAGGGTCCCACTCCAGGACTCTTGATTGCTACCAACAGATTGCTCCTACCGAGCTTTTAAGGTTAAAACCTAATTTAACCTTGCCGAATCAGGTACTGAAAGTAAAGTATCACTTTCCATCCTTTTCTGTAAATAGGAAGGTGTCTATATTTTTCCCCGGACCTTATCATAGGAAAATAAATTTTTATCCTTCCCGTTAACCCTTCGCCGTTCATCATTCGTTTTGAATTCCAGCCGTTGAAATTTAATTTCCTTGACCGTATATTAATAAACCCTTACATTTATTCGGATAACGGATATACAGATCGGTAGAAAAGTAGGAGGCATTTTAAAACTATTATGCAACGGATTATCAATATTGGAATTATTGCCCACGTAGATCATGGTAAGACGACCCTGGTAGATCATCTTTTGAGACAGAGTGGAGCTTTCCGGGCCAATGAACCGGTTGTTGAATGTATCATGGATTCCAACGAACTGGAACGGGAGCGGGGTATTACGATTTTCTCTAAAAATGCTGCGATTTCCTACAAGGGGGTCAAGATTAATATTGTAGATACCCCGGGTCATGCAGATTTTGGTTCGGAAGTGGAGCGGATTCTGAAAACAGTCGATTCGGTTTTACTCCTTGTGGATGCCGCAGAGGGTCCCATGCCTCAAACGAAGTTCGTTTTGAAAAAATCTTTGGAGTTGGGATTAAGGCCCATCGTCGTGATCAATAAAATTGATCGGAAAGATCAGCGGGCCCATCATGTGGTGGATCTGGTGTTTGAACTTTTTATGGAACTGGGGGCCACCGATGAACAACTGGATTTTCCAATCCTCTACACCATTGCCCGACAGGGCATTGCAAAACGAAGTCTGGAAGAAGAAGGTAAAGATTTAGGTCCCCTCTTTGAAACGATTTTGGCCCATGTTCCCTCTTCTGCTGACAAGGCAGATCTTCCTTTACAGATTCAAGTTACCAGCCTGGATTACGATGATTATATAGGACGGATTGGAATCGGACGCGTCTATCAGGGAAAAATCAAAAGACAGACCCCTGTGGTGGTTTGTAAACGGGATGGAAGGATAGAACCTGCGAAGATAAACAGGCTTTTTGTCTTTGAAGGGCTCAAGCGAAAAGAAGTGGAAGAAGCTCCCTGCGGAGATATTGTAGCCATTGCAGGAATCGAAGGAATTACCATCGGAGATACCATCTGCCTGCCAGAAGCTCCACGGCCCATGCCCCCTTTAAAGATCGGGGAACCTACCCTGACTATGAACTTCCTGGTCAATGACTCACCTTTTGCCGGAAAAGAGGGGAGATTCGTAACCAACCGTCAGCTTAAGGAACGGCTGGAACGGGAGATACAGACCAATGTGGGTCTTAGGGTCGAATCCTTAGGAGGTGTGGAAGGATACAAGGTCTCCGGACGCGGGGAACTCCATCTTTCTATCTTGTTGGAGACAATGCGACGAGAAGGATATGAAGTTCAGGTCTCCCGGCCGGAAGTAATTACTAAAGAAGTCGGTGGGGTCGTTATGGAACCCATTGAACAGCTTGTGATTACCGTTCCTGATCCTTATGCCGGAACCGTTATCGAAAAGTTGGGACTCCGTAAAGGGGAGATGCAAGGGATGCGCTCGGAGCATGGGGTAACAGTCCTGGAATATTTGATTCCAACCCGAGGTCTCCTGGGATATTACACCGAGTTCATGATGGATACCAAAGGAGAAGGATTGCTGGATCACTCTTTCTCTCACTATGAACCGTTTAAAGGAAAACTGGTCAGACGACCCAACGGCGTCCTTATCTCGGGTGAGACCGGTATAACGGTTGCCTATGCTCTCTGGAACCTCCAGGAACGCGGCGTCCTGTTCCTGGGACCCGGGGTACCGGTGTACGAAGGAATGATCATCGGGCAGAACTCCAGGGAACAGGATATGACCGTCAATCCCTGCAAAGAAAAACGCCTGACCAATATGCGATCTTCTACCGCCGATGAGGCCATTCGACTTATCCCACACCGAACTTTAACCCTGGAACAGGCTTTGGAATTCATCGAGCAGGATGAACTGGTGGAAGTGACTCCTAAGAGTATCCGATTACGAAAGAAATATCTCACGGAACAGGAACGAAGAAGGAATCGTTGACTTTTATTTTATATTTGCCTCTCATAAACCCTAAACCCTTTTTAAAACCCAACAAAAGGAGGTCTTCTATGAAACTCCCAGTTAAAGGTTCCCCCAAGGTCCTTTCTTTTCCTTTATTTTTTACGTTCCTGGCAGGATTTCTACTTTTCCAGAGTCCCACTCAAGCTTTGGCCGCGGAATCCTCGGGGGCTAATGTTTTGTTTATTCTGGATGCTTCAGGGAGTATGTGGGCCAAGGTCGAGAATAAGGAGAAAATAACCATTGCCAAGGAAGTTATGACCAATTTGATTCGGGAACTTCCGGAGGGCGTGAACGTGGGGCTGGAAGTGTATGGACACCGGAAGAGAGGGGATTGTAACGATATTGAAATACTGGTCCCTGTAGGAAAAGGAGACAAAAACGCTTTAATTAAGCAGATTCAATCCATTCAACCTAAAGGGGAGACCCCTATTACCAGATCCCTGGAAATGGCCGGAGAGCTGCTTAAAAGTACCGAAGGAGAAACAACCGTAGTTCTGGTGAGTGATGGTCAGGAAACCTGTAAAGGAGATCCCTGTGCCCTGGTCAAGGCTTTGAAGGAAAAGGGAATTAAGGTTCAAATCCACGTGGTTGGCTTTGGTGTAACCGAGCAGGAAAAGCAGCAGTTGACATGTATTGCAGAAGCCGGAGGTGGAAAATATTTTACCGCACAGAATGCGAACCAGTTGAAGGGAGCTTTGACCGAGGTTAAAAACCAGGTTATAGAAAAAGCAGAGATCAAAACCGAGCCTAAAGAGAAACCTAAAGAAAAAAAGGTCATCAAGCTTTCTGTTGGGGTTATCAAACTACCCAATTTAGAAAGCCAAACGGTGGAAGTTTACAGTCAGGAATCAAATAAATGGCTGGGAAATATCTCATCGAAGGAAAAGATGCTCGAAGTCCCTCCGGGTACCTACAAACTCAAATTTGGTAATTATTATCTGGAAGGGATCGAAGTTAAAACAGAACCCATCGAGATATGGTTAGGTTCCATCCAGATACCTAATTTAAGCGATCGTATCATCGAGGTACACGAACAACAGTCCAACGATTGGCTGGGGAATATTTCGCCTGAGAAAAAAACCCTGCAAGTACCGGCCGGGACCTATAAAGTTAAATTCTCCAATCACTTTCTGGAAGGGATTAAGGTAGAAGCCAATAAACCTGCAGAAATCCTGCTGGGTGCCGTCGGCTTGCCCGGTTTAAGTAAACGGATTGTTGAAGTCTACGACCAACAATCTAACAATTGGGCCGGAAATATTACTCCTAAGGAAAAAACTCTGTGGATCCCGGCCGGGACTTATAAACTTAAATTTGCCAGTTACTATGTGGAGGGTATTGAAGTGGGGGACGGTAAATCCACAGAAATTCAATTGGGATCCATTAGTATGCCCAACCTGAGTGGACGTACCGTTGAGGTCTATGAGCAGCAGTCTAATAGCTGGGTAGGAAATATCTCTCCCAAGGAGAAAACCCTGGAAGTACCGCCGGGTACTTATAAACTCAAGTTCGGTAATCACTTTGTAGAAAATATGGTTGTTGAAGCCGGACAGGAAGTCTCTGTGGAACAGTAAGCCGGGCTTGTAGGAGTGGATTCTTCGGAATTTTTATAACAGATGGGGCTTCAAAGCCCGACCCTTGAAAGCTTTATGAATTTATGAAAAAGCCCTCTCCTCCCGAGAGGGCTTTTTTATCAACCTGGTATAAAGATTGCTGAAATTTTTATTAAAAAAACTACCTTACCTGCAATAACTTACTTATATTAGTAGTAAAGGTTCCTTCATTTAGATTCATTCCTGATTTTATGATGATTTTCTATATAGTGTATGTAGTGGTCCTGTATCTTTATTCCTTCTCTGATGAGTATGCCATTGCTCAATCAAAGCCGGATAGTTCTGCCAGGAATTCGGATTTCAGAGTAGACGAACTGATTGCGGATCAATATGTAGAGGAAGGTAAGCTCGATGAGGCCATTACTCTGTATAGAAAACTTCTTTTGAAAAATCCTTCATCAGGCCGTATTCACTACCGTTTAGGGTATGCCTATGGATTAAAAAATTTATATGATGAGGAAATAGCCGAATATAAAAAGGCCATTAAGATGGGATATAAAGAGGAAGAAGTGTTTTATCGTCTGGGCCTGGCTTATATAGACTCGGAAACTAATTACGCGGAGGCCGTTAAAGCTTTTAATAAAGTCCTTCAACGAAACCCTCGACATGCCGAGGCTTATTTTAATTTAGGGTTAAGTTATCTGAATCTTGGTAATTATTCTAAAGCGAAAGAGGCTCTTTTGAAAGCCATTGAGCTTAACCCATCCAATCTAGAAGCCTATAATATGCTGGGAGTTGTTTATGCCCTTACCGGCCAATCTGATAAAGCCCAGGAAACCTGGATGGAAATTCTTAAGCGAGATCCCTCCAATCGACCAGCTCTCCTCAACCTGGAAACATTGGAAAAAAATAAGCTTGAACAAAAATCGACCACCATTCCTCAAAAGATCATAGAAGCTTCTAAGAAAACACCTCCAAAGGAAAAGTAGAAAGCGCTTTTGGTTCAGCAGGAGCGAAGTTTCAAAGAATTCGATCTCCGGCTTCCTTTACCCAAGCAACTTATTGCATAGAATAGGCAGCAACTTTCTCGGGTTCTTTAATAAGATCTTGTAAATCTTGAAGCCACTTTCTGAAATCCTCTCCATTTTCCGGTTTAGCGCCTGTTTCTTGGTATTGCTTGAGGGCTTCTTTAAACAGGTTGGTGGTATACTCATAACGAAGTCCGATGACCCCGACTCTATAGGCAATCCTGTCAAACTCGGCCTGATTGTTTATCTGATCCACGTCATAGGCCAATCGACTTAGAGCCGCTTTAAAAGCCAGCCAGGGAATCTCCTTCTTAATACTTCCCATATGAGTTTTTAACGTTTGAATAATCAGCCAGGACGGCAGCTCTTTAATAATCACTTCTTCAAAGTAAAACATATACCATAGTACGCTTTACGTACTACGTCATATGTTTTATCTCCTGCGTTCTACGTGGTTCTGGTGCCGAGATCCGGAGCGTAGTACTTATCTGAGATTCCCAAAGGCCACATCGCGTTCTTTTGTGTCCAGCACAGCGTATTCCCCCTCGCTAAGGCGGCCGGGAAAGACAATCAGGGTGTTGGCCAGTACCAGCTTACCTCGATGTCCGCCAGGTGGTGTGCAGAACACAAAATGTGGTGTATACGTCTTGATAATATGGCTGACCATTTCATGACCACCAGATTGTACCTGCCCTTCATAGGGTTCAACAGGCGGTGTATAGAACAACAAGACCTTATTTTGATCCAGGTGACGTAGGAAATCCAACGAAAATTCTGCTTCCCAACCCGGGTAGCGCAAGAAGAATTCGTGATCCCGCTCACCCTTTGTGATTTCACCGCCGTAACCGGCCACAATCCAACTCCCGCTTAGTGGTGCAAAACTGCGATGGACGTTGTACACTTTGGCGGCCACAATCTCACTGTTAAATGCAGCCTGGAGGAAGAACCACTCCGGCGCATCGTTACGTCCTGGTACCAGATAAGCCGGAACTCCTAGGGAACTCAGCAATTTAAAAAATCGATTCAAAGACTGCGCATCGTTCTCGCGCTCCCGCACTACTTCAGGTTGATTCAAAGAGGGCGTCCGATGCTCGGCTAACGCCCGCTGCCACTCGGCATTCCGTGCTTCAGCTCGTAAGATGTTCCCGGTGAAAACGACGGCATCGATAGGAGTTTCCTTGACGACCTCCAGGAGGCGATCGACAAAACGAAACTCTTCAAGTAATTCATTAATAGCTAAAATTCTCATAGGTATTGCTCTTGGATAGTTCGGGTTTGACTTCCGGTTCCCTACCTGCTACAGTTCTAGCTCTGCTCTGCTCATCATAAGGATACCGGTCGGATAAAAGGCCTTCATCCCTGTGATTTCCCGAAATTTACCTCGAGCCATAAAGAACACATAAGTTATACTAGCTAACTATGATATTACTAATAGCAATCCAACAATGCGTTGTCAAGTACCGGACTCCACATAGCCTGAACGATTCCATCTAATCGCCATGCTCTTTCACTTCCCCATAAATCTTCCCCTCCTTGTTAATAATTTACAGAAGTTAACCATGCCGGCTTCACCGGCTTTTTGTAAAAAGAATTTTTTCCTGATCTGGCGGTGAATTCCTGTTGACGTAAATTCTAAGATATGCTATATATTGCCCATAGTTCAGGTAAAAGGATTCTGTTTCCGGAGTGAGAAACCTTGGTGAAGGGGTATTGGATGGAGTCACCTGACCCTTTACGTTTTACTTATAAAGGATGGAAATTAATTTCTATTCAGAGTAGAAGTTCTCCTGAGGTAGGTCTGCTACCTTGTAAAGTTAAATTTAAATAATCCCTCCCCCCTAACCCCTTCGGGAGAAGGGTACATGGGAAGTTGGCCTGGAGATCCGCCGGTACCCCTCTCCGCCCCACCCCTTCCCTCCCCGTCCACGGAGAGGGTGAGGGAGGGGGAGAGGGGTGCAGAGGGTGAGGGCAGAGAACTCCCTAGAATTAACTTAACTCTACAACCGTGAAGTTAACTCGGAGACAATTTATTGCAAGTGGCTTAGTTCTTCTGGGATCCCAAGTATTGAAAAATCCTGTTCGATCGTTCTCTTCAAACTCTCAGGTGGCTTTTGCAGGTCAGGTCTACACCCCCTATGATGAACGTTTTTTATCCAACGCCCCGGCCGAGTTCCATAAGCTCATTGCAGACCTGAAATATACCGTTCGAAAAAGTATCTATCCCATCAAAACCACTTATACCTGGCGGCCTTATCCAAAGGCAGATAGGGAAGATGTTCCGGTTTGGATCCATGGAAGCCGGGTTGGTCAGGTGACGGCTGTAAAATATAAGGAAAAGCTTTACGCCTTGTCGGTTTCCCATCTGGTTATGCCAACGGCCAGAGATCTTAATAAAGAGAAAATCCAACTTAACGACGAGGTAAGAACAGAAATTTATGTTGGAAACAACAGCGTGGTGTTAGACCAACGGATTCTGGATCAGACCGAAGAGATTGCTATTTTTAAAATTCCCGAGTCCTTACCTATTAAACCCCTTGCCTATGAGTTCGGGGATGCCGATAAGCTGGAATTGGGAGATATGATCGTTGTTATAGCCCCTCGTGATGTTCGAATCGGTGCTGTTACAGCCCTTCATGGAGAAGATCCTATCCAGGATCTGGAGCTGGGAACCCCACAAAATACCTTCCTGACCGATATTCCGGTTATGCCAGGCTTTTCTGGAAGTCTCGGTTTCGTTATTTCTCGATCCATATTGACTCCGTATATTATCGGATTAACAGAAGGATTCTATATTAAGCGCCATGAAGCGGTAGATGGACATATCCAGGAAGATTTTCAAAGTGTCATTATTCGGATTAACAAATTTAAAGAACTGATAGATGAAAATTCTTTTTAAATAATTCTATGTCACATTCCCTACGTGCTTTTCTTTTAAAAAGATTGTTCTCTCTTTTGGGTATCGTCCCCCTGGGGATCTATGTGATCCTTCATCTGTATAACAATGCTTATTCTATCCAGGGACCTGAGGCCTACAACCTTTATCTCCAAAGCGGTCGACAGGTCCCTTATTACTTCCTCCTGGTCCTTATATTTATCTATCTTCCCCTTATCTTCCATGGGATATACGGGCTTATTCTAACCCGTCGTGGGAAGATCAATTATCCCCAGTATGCCTGGTTTCGTAACTTGAAATATGTACTTCAACGCTTAAGCGGCCTCGGTTTGATTCTCTTTATCCCGGCCCATGTTTATAAAACTAAAATTGCTCCGGCCCTTTACGGTTTCCAGATGGACTATCACCACATGTCGAAGGGAATGCATGAGTCTATTACCCTGACGGTTTATATTCTGGGAATTTTAGCTGTGGCCTTTCATTTAGCAAATGGTATCTGGAGTGCCGGGATTACCTGGGGGATAACCCTTGGGCCTAAATCCCAGCGCGTATCTGAGATCCTGAGCATCTTTATTTTTGGAGTTATTGTCGTCATGGGTTTTAATGCCATTCGTGGATTTTTTTAACCTGGTCTCCTGTTAAAATCTGAATAACCTGGAGTTGCAAAGGCACAGTACGGGCACGGTGCGCCGTGCCCGTACTTGGGAAGGCGAAGGGTAGCATAAAGAATTTCCCCTGGGTTGCCTTTAATCTTTGTTTTGCTCCTTAAGTTTTACATTTCCTTCCTGATATCTGAGCGCCTTTGTGGCTAAAGGGAAAAAATGATGAAAATTAAAATTCTCTTTATTTCTTTAACCTTAAGCCTGGTATTTTTATCTCCCTCTTGGATCTTCGCCGACATTACGGTGGTTCAAGAACTTACCTCTTCTCCGGGAGAAAACTTTAAAAAACCGGAACTGGAGGAACAGGTAGATGAAGGAACTGGAACCCTTCAAGACCTGGAAGAAGAGCTTAAAGATTTAAAACAAAAGCTGGCTACGGCTAAAAACGAAGCCCAAAAAAGTCGTATGAAACGGGATATCCAAGAACTTGAACAACTTATCACGGAGCGTAAACAAGCGATAGAAAGATCTAAATCCCAGGAAGGGGAAGTTGCACAGGCAAAAGAAGAGATTACTCTTTATATTTCGGGTAACAAGCTCAGGTTTGAGTCAGGTGGGATCGTATCCATTGTGGATATGGACAAGAGAAGACTGTTAAATCTGGTTCCCCAGGGTAAGATCTATTATGAACTTTCCTTTGAAGAGTGGGAAAGATTGCAAAAGCGTGCCGATGAAGCTGCAGCCAGATTGCCTGCTGACAAGCAAAAAGACTTACTACCCAGGAATATTAAGGTTACCCGTACGGGAAATAAGCAGATTGTGAATGGTCTTAACTGTGAACAGTATATCATTACGGATCAGTTGGGTAGTGAAGAAGTCTGGGTTACTAAGGATGTAGAGTTCAAAGAATACAGTGCCCTTATGAAAAAATACAGTGAACTCATAGTGCGAGAAAATCCTGAAATACAACGTGAGCTTGAAAAGTTACAGATTATCGAGGGGCTCCCTATAAAGGTAATCAGTAAATCTCCCTATAGTGTGGAAGTTACCGAGGTAAAAAAAATCTTGACCAACAAACTGGATCCCGCCTTATTTGAAGTTCCAAAAGGTTTTCAGAAGCGTGGTCCGCAGAGAACGCCCCGGTAAAGGGGATCGTTTATTTACTGACCTCGACCCAGGCATCACACTGGTTAATCTTTTGGGCTTCAGATAACTCAATGGAGCCTATAAATTTCTTGAGGTGGCATTGCCGCGTGTTGAGTAGAAAGTTTTTACAATAGTAACAGGAATGTTTAGGTTTAGACCAGGAAATAGAGGATAGTCTGGATTCCTTTGATTTACCTTCCTTCTTTGAAAAAAGGCTTCTTAAACGATCCAGAACACCCATACCCCTTTAATAAGTAAGGAACGAGATTTCTTTTTGTCAAGGGATATCTGAACACCCCCCTGGCTCCCCCTCCCAGGGGGGGTGTTTCTTTTTCTACTTACTGAACGGTCATGACCCATTGGGTCGCCACGAAGCATGAAAATCGTAAGACGATTTTCGTAAGAAATTGATATGGATACCAGAATTGGGATTAACATTGACAGGACCTGGGAAAGCTCATATCTTAGATACTGTAGGTATCCAGCAGAGTATAAGCAACAAGATTTTTTAAACTTTTAAAAATGAAAAGTATTGATAAAATTTCAGAAGGGGTAAGTATCACCTTTGACTTCGCAGCCGGGGGGGTATCGGTTCTCATAGGTCTTTTGGTTACCTTCTTCTTTTTACTAGTCTGGGGTATCTTTGGTCTCCAGGCCCCCTTCGTAGCAGGTTATCTTCTATTTGGCCTTACTCCCTTAGGAATCGGAATAGGTTTACTCAAGAGAGGTCATACACGGAAAACGGCTTTCAAAAGAAAACTTTTAAGAAATGCGATCCGAAAGATAGCCTTTCAAAATCGGGGAAAGGTAAGACCCCTGGATTTGGTAACAGGATTAGGTTATAGCTCTCAAGAAGCTCTGCAGGCCCTACGAGAAATAACTGCAGAGGATCCGGAGAATATCGATTTACAACTGGATTACGATACCGGCGAGATTTATTTTGAATTTCAAGATATCATAAAAAGTATCGAAGCCGGTAAACCCTATGAAGAAACCTTTTTTAACCCTCGAACCTGGACAGAAACGGCCGCCAAAGTTGCCAAAAGAATCGATGAATTATTAAATCTCTTCGATGCCTACCGAACGTATAAACATCGGCTTCTTGCGGAAAGTTCTTTAAACGGTAAACTGGAAGAATATCAATTCAAGGTCCGACAGCTCAGAGAGGAAATTGAACAGATCCGAAGGAGTATTTAAAAATCGGAATCCGAGGTCGGAAGTCAATGGCCAGAGTAAAAAAGGGCCATATCTGGGACGCGGAGACAGGTCTTCGCGTCCCCTAAGCCCCGTGTTTCTCAGTCGCTATGTCCCCGTGTCCCCTTAGTCCCTGTGTTTCAAACAGGGTCCTTCTTAGAGGGAGAGTTATTTCATTCCGGCTCGTTTTCTTACTACCCATTCTACACAGAGCAGAGTAAAGATCAAAGCAAAACTTAAAGGATTGTCCCAAAGGTCCACATTGTTAACCTCGGTGGTTTCTACCTTCATGGGCAACTTCATACTGAACCTGGATTTAACTTCATTTTCTGCCGAGATATGGGTATAAGCACCGCCGGTCAGGCTGGAAAGTTCCTTCAAGAAGTTGCTGTTTAACTCGGGGTTTTCCAGCTCCAGATCGGATAGAGAGACTTCGATGGTTTGTTGATCCTCTCCCAACAGTTTCCCATTATACTTTGCAGATACTTTAAGTTTATAAATTCCCGGCTCTTCGATTCGGGTTACCGTTTGAAAAAGACCATCAGTATTTTCGGATTTAAAAAGATTGAGTTCTTGGGAGTTGCCATCGGCTTTTTGTAAAGTCAATTTAAGCTCTACCTCGTTCAGAGGCTGATAGCTCTCATTCAGTACGGTTACTTCGATATTGACTTCCTCCCCACGGTCATAATTTTTTTTGTTCGTTTTAAGTTTGACCAGTCGAAGCTCTGGAGCTTTTGTCAGCCAACGGATGACTTGTCTCCAAAATTGAAGGTAGTATTGATCTGATCCCCCTTTAGCTACGCTTTCAAAACTCCATCGCCAGGTTGAACCGGAGGTTATGGCCATGACTCTACCCTCCCCAACCTGCTGGACCACAAGAACCGGCATGTTTCCGTACTCGGTTTTTCGATTACTATGAACCCCCAGGGTAATGGCTCCGGGTTTGGGTCGGGTTACATAGTTATAACCCCATAATTTGGGCATTTCAGACCAGAGTTTTTTATTCTGTTCTATATCTTCCAGCAATCGGGTAATAGGGTGGGTATATCCTTCCTCGGTTAATTTCATTCGGAAAGGTTCTTTATAGACTGTTCCAGTAGACTGCTGCAGGGGGGTGTTATTGATATCCACAGGTATGATCCTCTCGATGGGAGTAAAGTGATAACTGGCTGCATTGAAGGAGTGTTCTCCTCCGATCATAATGAAGGCCTTGCCCTGCTGTTCTACAAATTGACGGATATTTTCCAGATAAATGGGAGAAAAATAAGGTCGATAATCAAAATTGTCAAAGATGAGCAGGTCAAATTTGGGGAGATCCTCTGTAAACAGCCGATGCACAGGAAAAGGAATCAAACTGAGTTGATCATTGGGTACATCTACGATATCGTAAGCACTTCGGAGGATCATGAATGAAACCAACTCAATATTGGGGTCTTTCTTAAG
The DNA here is from genome assembly GCA_035559535.1 of Candidatus Limnocylindrales bacterium. NCBI lineage: Bacteria > Bacillati > Chloroflexota > Candidatus Limnocylindria > Candidatus Limnocylindrales > Candidatus Limnocylindrales bacterium. Next base: position 103,674 of record DATMBG010000022.1, on the reverse strand, counting down.
GGCTCTTCTTAAAAACCGATATTCCCACCGGGGGTTTCCAGAAATAAGCAAAACCCGCAGTTTATTCCGTACCACCTGCATGGTGAAATGCTTCCGATTATTATCGGTTACGATTTCTCCGGCCTGGACTGGAACCGATACCAGGTAATCAAAGGTTCCTGTTTCCCGAGGGGTAAAATTGAGTTTAAGCGTGGTCTCATAGCTATCTTTGGGAAATTCAACCCTTTGCATTGCCACAGGAGCCCCATCTTGAGTCAGCGTAACCGGAATAACTTTGCCCTTTAATCCGGTTCCACGAACCGTTACATCGACTTCTACTTCCTTATCTAAAAAAGCAAACTCATCTGCGACTAAATCGGCAATTTGAACATCGATCAACCTCTGGGGATCCCCCACTCCAAAAGTATAAATGGGAATCTTACGGGTTTCTAAAGTCTGGGGTGAAGTGACCACGTTATCCATTCCATCGGAAAAAACAAAAATAGCTTCCAGTGGCTGATTAGAAAAATCCTTACCGAGCTGATTCAGGGCATGGACCAGTTGTGTTTTAGAACCCCGGGCTTCGAGATTCTCCAGTTGGGCTAACTCTATGGGAGAAAGTGTCTCTGAGAATTGAAAAAAATGTACTTCCTGGTCTTTAGCCAGTTCTTCCAGTTTTCCTTCTTCTTTCAGGGATTTAAATAGATGTTTGACCGCTTCGATCCTGGATTGATCGTTGGCCATATCTTTAATATTCATACTGGACGAAGTATCTACCAGCACGGCGATAATAGGTTTGATGAACCGCCTTTTCATTAAACCCAAATTGGGTTGAAGGAGAGCCGTAAAAAGAAGAAGGAAAACCAGCACACGAAGGGCAAACAGGAAGGTCCGTAATCCACCAGAGATTTTACCCTTCACATTTCTGGCGGAGAAGAAGATTAAAACCCCAATGACAACGGCTAAAGCAGCCAGAATCCATCCGGGGATCGGTTGCAAAAATTGAATTTCGTAAGCATTATAATCTTGGGTTTGTAGGCCAAGAAATTTTAAAAGAGAATCCATTTAACTACTACAACTAAAAAAGCAGATCTCCATCCTCTTTCAGGGACTTTATGATCTGCTTTAAATTTAAAAACTTAAACCCTTAATTTTAGGAAGCTTTTTCCTCAATCTTTTTTTCCTCTATCCGTTCTTCCAATTCAGCCTCACGGGTGGCTTTTTTAAAATTTTGGATGGCTTTTCCCAAACCACCTCCTATTTCCGGTAGTTTCCCGGCCCCAAAAACAATTAATACAAGAAATAGAATAACAATAAGTTCTGGCATGCCCAAACCGAACATATCCTCTCTACCTCCTTTTTTAACCTTAATCTGTTAAAATAACGGCCTAAACTCCTACTATTTTAACGTTACCATGAAAACTTTTTTTGTCAACTTTTTTTATCTACCTGATCCGATTCAGACATATCCGGTTTTACTCTATTTTTAAAATCAGATCCAAAGGCTTTCCATCTCGCAGGATTTTAATAGGAACCTCCTTTTCGGTTAAATTTTCCATTTTCTGCTTGAACTCCTGGAGCGTTTTAATCGAAGTTCCAGCCAGTTGGGTAATTACATCCCCTCGGAGCAACCCGGCCTTAGCAGCCACGGTATCGGATTGGACCTGAGCAATCAAAACCCCTTCCCCTTCAGGAACCTGAAGCAATTTGGCCAGAGCTGGAGTAAGGGTTTGAACCGTTATTCCGTACTTAGAAAAACTTTCTGTATCGGCTTCTGTTTCTTCGGAAAGATCTATGCTTCTCTCCTCCATAATCTTTTTAGCCACATAGATAGGGGAATTGGTTCGTAAAGCCAGAGCAATTGCATCACTGGGTCGGGAGTCCATAACAACCTCTACCCCTCTGACTACCAGATCAATACTGGCATAATAGGTATTTCCCCTTAGCTCCGTAATCCGGACTTTTTTCACCTTGGCCTCGAGCTTCTCCAAAATGTTTTTCAACAAATCATGGGTCATGGGTCGAGGTGGGGTGATATGGTTAAGCTCCAATTCGATGGCAGTGGCTTCTGGAACTCCGACCCAGATAAAGAGAGCTTTATCGTGCTCCCTTGTTTCTAAAACTACCACCGGACTTTCGGAAGACTCCGGCGCAGCAACCCCCCGAACCTTCACTTCTAAAAATGAAGATTCCTCCTGTGCTGAAAGTGTCCCTCCCGACAGGGCAAGATAGGCTAACATCATTCCAAGACCCATGAGTCTAAAATTAGATACTTTCTTTATCATACAACCCCCTTCTATCAAGGATACAAACAAAAATCTCTGAAGGAAGAATTAAACTCCAGAGTAGATAGCCCCCATACCCCCTGCAGAGTCAACCCCACGAAGATCTCTCCCGAAGGGATACCCAGATTTTTGGATAAGCTTTAATTGCTGACATCGGACGGCTTATCATTTTTAATTCTTCCATTCAATTGATATTTTTTAACTGCTGCATTGTGTTGTTTTAAATCTGAAGAAAACTGATGAGTGCCATCATTTTTAGAAACAAAATAAAGATAATCCACATCGGCCGGATATAAGGCAGCCAGAAGAGAAGCTTTACCAGGATTGGCAATGGGACCAGGTGGTAATCCGGGATAACGATAGGTATTATAAGGTGAGTCTATTTTAAGATCTTCTCGAGTTAGATTGCCGTTAAAATCCTTAATGGCATAGATTACCGTAGGATCACTCTGGAGGAGTTCCTTTCTTTTTAAACGATTATGGCAAACGGCAGATATCAGCTTTCTCTCTTCTTCTACCCCTGTTTCTTTTTCAATGATGGAAGCCAGGGTTACGATTTGATGATAAGAAAAACCCATTTCTTTAGCCCGATTTTGCAGGTCTGCATTAAAGATTTCCCAGAATCTCGAAACCATTTTTTTTATAATCGCTTCTTCTGACATGGTTTTATCGAGATAATAAGTATCCGGGAACAGATAACCCTCTAAACTTTTTGCCTCAACGCCCACCGCTTTGATCAGCTCTGCATCGGAAGTGAGTTTTAGAAATCTATCTTCATTAACCAGGTGTAACTGAGCCAGTAATTCGGCTATTTGTTTAATCGTATAACCCTCCGGAATTGTCACCGTATAAAATAACGTCTTACCTTCCTTAAGGATATTTAATACCTCCAACGGTAATAAGGAAGTGTTCAGACTATATTCCCCCGCTTTGATGGAACGACCGGGGGTAGAGAATTTCGCTACAATGAGAAATTTATGCCTGTCGGTGATAATGCCTTCAGATTCCAGGATCTGGGCTATTTTGGATAAGGAAGCTCCATGGGGAATATGGACCGTACGTGCACTTCCAGACGGATCCGGGCGAGTATGTAAAAACTGATAAACCTGAAACCCCGCGATGGTGATAAAGGTCAAACTTAGTAGTATGAGAAGGGTAAGAGCTAATTTCATAGGGTTCTCCTATTTTTTATAGGTTATTATGTATCACAACCTTTCTTCCGGTGCAAGCATTTTTTGTGGAGACTTCTTAATTCAAGATGGAATTCAGATAAATGCCTTGACAGAACTCTTATTTCTTGTTAGATAGATATTAACACAGGAATGCCTTTAAGACTTGACCTGATTTGACCTAAGGGGGGTGTCCCGATGAAACTTCAGAGGAAACTTTATAAGATTCTGCCCTTTCTGTGGGCTGGCTTGTTAACAGCCTGTGCAACGACCTCGCCTTCACCGATTCCGCCACCTCCGTACAATAATTTTTTCTTGAGTCTCCAGGTAGATCAACCTGTTTATGCGATTAATGAAAAGGCAAAAGTGTATGTCCAGAGTACAAAGGATTGCTATCTCAGCCTTTACGATATTAATCCCGTCGATAGTATTACGCAGATTTTTCCGAATCGGTTTGCTTCAGATAATTTAATTCAGGCTAATTTGACCTATCAAATTCCAGATCCCAAGGATACTTTTGATCTCCTGGTTACGGGACCTCCGGGTACTGAAAAGATTTGGGCTATTTGTACCATAGATAATGTGAGTCTTTTACCCGATAATTTGATTGATCGAGGCGGAGACTTTCCAAGGATTAAAGGTACCCGTTCAGAGTTCAATAAAGTGGTAACAAAAAATTTAGCGGTTGTTCCCCGGGACCGCAAAGCAGAAGCCACTGTAACTTTCCGGGTGGTTCGATACAAATAGTAAGGATCAGGCCTCAGGAAGGAGATAGTAATCAAAAAATTTACTATCCTTTACCTGGTATCCGCGGATGGCTATGCGTATTATCGGTGGGACCGCTAAAGGTCGGCGTTTGTTGACTGCTAAGGGCCTGGCCATACGCCCTACTCAGGATAGGGTTAAGGAGTCTCTTTTTAATATAATCGGAGAACATATAGTAGGGGCCGAGTTTCTGGATTTATTTGCCGGGGTAGGGAGTATAGGATTAGAAGCCCTGAGTCGTGGGGCCCGACATGGGGTGTTTGTAGAAAAAAACCCATACCATGTGGAGATTCTTCGCAAAAACCTGGAACGTTGTAAGTTCTCCCAAAATGCTGATGTTTATTGTGAAGATGTCTTAAAATTCCTTCGTAGAGTCGGTCGTCTCTACCCGGGTGAGGATTCTACCCGTTCGGAGGCCCGGATAAAAAGTTTCGATTTTATTTTTGCGGATCCCCCGTATGGAAATCCTGGGTTAGCACAAGATACCCTCAGGAGATTAGATTCCTTGGATTTGCTGGCCAAGGATGGTCTGGTCATTATAGAGCACTCTAAAAGGGTGGCTTTACCTGAAGTTTTATCGAGGATGGCTTTGTTTCGTCAAAAGTATTTCGGAGATACGGTAATTTCTTTTTATAGAGAAAAACTACAGGAGGAGGCCGAAGCATGGAGCGCATAGCCATTTACCCAGGAACCTTTGACCCTATTACCAATGGTCATATCGATGTGGTACAGAGAAGTTTAAATATCTTTGATAAAGTCATCATGGCAGTATCTAATAACCCGGAGAAAAAGCCACTCTTTACCCTTGAAGAACGCATTGAAATGATCAAGGAGGCAATCGGAAACTGGGAACGCTTTGAAGTCGATTCTTTTCAGGGACTCCTGGTTAATTACGCCATCCAACGTAAGGCTACAACAATTATTCGAGGCATCCGGGCCGTATCCGACTTTGAATATGAATTCCAAATGGCTCTTATGAATCGAAGGCTCAATCCATCGGTAGAAACGGTTTTTATGATGCCCAATGATGAATACTCTTTTCTAAGTTCCCGGATTGTCAAAGAGGTTATCAGCCTTGGGGGGAGTGTCAAGGGACTTGTACCGGAGATTGTGGAGAAGAAGCTGCAAGAGAAATTTAAAACTTTTCATAAGTAACTATTAATCCACCAAGCTGGTAATTTATAATGAGGACTAACAACTGGATTTTTGCAAAATGGAACCTTAAAGTAAGATAAAGAAGTACTATACAAAACTGCAAAAGTCTTGTAACAAAAACCATTATACATTCCCTTACCGATCATTTATCATTTCCTATGCGTCGTATTACGGATATTATCGAGCTTGTCCAATCTTACTATCCCCAGGCAGATACCCGCATGCTGGATACGGCCTATGTCTTTGCTGCAAAGGTCCATAAAGGACAGGTTCGTTTATCCGGTGAACCTTATCTCTCGCATCCCTTAGAAGTGGCCTACATCTTAGCCGAAATGAAAATGGATATCCCCTCGGTAGTGGCCGGACTGCTTCATGATGTCGTCGAGGATACCGATACCACCATTCAGCAGATCGAAGATATCTTCGGTCCGGAAATAGCCTTGCTGGTCGATGGGGTAACTAAATTTAGTAAGATTCAGTTTACCAGTCGGGAGGAATATCAGGCCGAGAACCTTCGCAAAATGATGCTGGCCATGACCAAGGATATCCGGGTCATCATCATCAAGCTGGCGGATCGACTTCATAACATGAGGACTCTGGGATATGCCCCGGAAGCCAGTCAAATTCGGATTGCCCAGGAAACTTTGGATATCTATGCTCCCCTGGCGAATCGACTGGGGTTAGGCCGGATCAAGATGGAATTAGAGGATCTTTGCCTCAAATATCTTCAACCGGAAGTTTATAATAATCTGGAACGGCAGATTCAAGAAAAACGACAGTATCGTTATGATACCATCGAAAAGTGTAAACAAATCATCGAAGGAAAACTGGCCAGGGTGGGAATTAAAGCCCAAATAACGGGACGGCCTAAACATCTGTACAGTATCTACAAAAAGATGACCCGATTAAAGGTCGGTTTCGATGAGATCCTGGATATTGTTGGTTTGAGGATCATCACTGAAACGGTGAGTGATTGTTATAGTATTTTAGGTATCGTTCACTCCATCTGGCGGCCCATTCCGGGTAGTTTTGACGATTACATTGCTCTTCCTAAACCCAACGGTTATCAATCCCTACATACGGCCGTTATAGGACCTCAAGGTAAACCGGTTGAGTTTCAGATTCGGACCTGGGAGATGAACCGAACGGCTGAAGAGGGAATCGCCGCTCACTGGCGTTATAAAGAAGGAAAAAAACCCGACGAAGAGTACGATAAGAAAGTTGCTGAATTACGGCAGCGCTTAACCCAGCAGCTTCAAGAATCTCTAACCGAGTCCAGCGATTCCAGGGAATTCATAGAAACCCTTAAAATAGACCTCTTTCCAGATGAGGTTTATGTTTTTACTCCCAAGGGAGAAGTTAAAGAACTTCCCAAGGGGTCTACGCCGGTAGACTTTGCCTATGCGATTCACTCCGAGGTGGGCCACCAGTGTGTGGGTGCAAAGGTCAACGGTCGGATCGTCCCTTTAAGATATGAACTTCAAACCGGAGATACAGTGGAGATCTTAACCCAAAAGAATCACTTCCCCAGTGCAGACTGGTTATCCTTTGTTAAAACCTCCAGGGCAAAAAATCGGATCAAGCAATGGTTGCGTTTAAAACAAAAAGAAGAAAGCATCGTCATAGGTCGGGAACTGCTGGTTAAAGAACTTCAGAAGGCCGGATATAAAATCTCTCGGGTTGATAAGCTGGAAAAGCTGAAGGATGTCGCAATAGAATTAGGGTTTCATACCGAGGAGGATCTTATTGCTAGCATCGGGTTTGGTAAAACCACGGCGCATCAGGTAGTCCAAAAGCTTTTCCCGGAAGAAGAACTCAAGAAAAAGCAAGAAGAAGATAAAGCAGTCAGCAAAGTTGAAAAACCTCTGAAAACCCCTTCTTCCGATAAACCCAAGATTGAGGCTGCAAAGGAAGACCGGGCCATCAAAGTCAAAGGGGTTGGAAATATTTTAACCCGATTTGCTCAGTGTTGTAATCCCCTTCCAGGAGACCAGATCATCGGCTATATTACCCGAGGACGAGGAATTACCATTCATACCATGGAGTGTCCCAATGCTCAGGCTATTCAACTTGATTTGGAGCGAAAAATCGATGTGGAGTGGGATCTGGAGGAAACAGAAATCACCTATCCAACTCAAATCTATATCACCTCTCGAGATAAACCCGGTTTACTGGCCGAGATCACCACTGCCATTGCTAAAACAAATACTAATATTATAAGCGTGAAAAGTGAAACCATCGAGGATATCAAACAGGCCAACTTTCAATTTGTTCTTAGCATTAAAAATCGTCAGCATTTAGATCGGGTTATCCGAAGTATCTACCAGGTTAAGGAGGTCGTAACCGTCAGTAAAAATCCCATTGAAGGTTTGATGGCAGAGCAGAAAGGATAAAGCCTATGCCCTCTGAAAATAAAGTCTTTATCCGGTTTAGAATTCCTTCCCTGGAAGAAGTCTTAAAACAGGAGGGTTATGGAGCTGGCGCCGTAAAAAAGCTTCTTCTATCGGCCGAACAGAAATACGGAGATCTAAAAAAACTCACTCCAGGACATTATACAATCCCCATTTTGGCCTCCGATGGTTCTATGTTGAGTTCCATCGATGTAGAAATTCCAGGACCCGAAAAAATCCTTCCGACTCTGGGATATACCGGCTCTGTTTTACAAACCATTTTGGAAATCCTTGCAAAACAACCGATTCGATTTGAAGTCGGAGACTATACCCTCACCCTTACCTTAGAAGATATGCCGGATACCCAGATTCAATCTCTCTATGTAAAAGCCAGGGTCGTGAATTTCCGTTCGACGCCAAGGACCGGCCCGGATAATATCTTAGGAATCTTATTCTACGGAACCCAGGTTACCTCTTTAGGTGAACGGGAAGGAATCTGGTATAAAACAAGGCTTACCGATCATCAGGAAGGTTGGATCTCTGGGCTGGTATTATCCCAAACGGAGGTTCCCGCCGACCTTTACGTAACCAAAGAAAGCGTGGAGCTCTGGTCGGATCTTGTCGATAGGTCCCTCATTTCCGTCTTACCTTACGGGACCCATGTTAGATTTACCACGGTTAAAGGGCCTTGGTATCAGGTACAACTTGATGATGACCGTAAGGGATGGATCCTGGGATTCGGTTTATCACCGGACCCCCCCATACTTCTACCGGATACAGACGCCATGGCTGTTATGACAAGAAAGATCTTTAATATCACCGGAGCCTTTGAGGGAGGGGATGGATTTTCTAATTTAGCCGGAAATTTTGACGGTCAGGGCCTCTCTTTTGGTTTTCTCCAGTGGAATTTCGGTAAAAGAAGTCTACAACCTCTCTTGAAGAGCATGTTTACCAAAAACCCCGGGAAATTTAGAGGGATTTTTAAGGATGGAACCGATCTCCTTTTAGCCGTTCTCAACTCCAACAACCTGAGTGCCCAAGTCCAGTTTGCCAGGTCCCTGAATGACTCCAAAAGTCGAATCCTGGAACCGTGGCGCAGCCGCTTTAAGGCCCTGGGAAAAGAACCCGAATTTCAAGATGTCCAGATCGAGTTCGCCAAAACCCTCCTCAACAAAGCCAAAAGTTTTTTTAAGGAATACAACCTTAAAACCGAGCGGGGATTATCTTTAATGTTTGATATTGTGGTTCAGAATGGAAGTATCGCTGAAGAAACCAAATTTCAGATTCTGGAAGCCCGTAAAAAAAAAGAGGCTTCCCTACAAAGAGAACTCATCGAACGGGAGTTCCTGGAAATCATTGCCCATAAACGAGCCGAAGCTGCAAATCCCAGGTGGGTTGAGGATGTTCGATCTCGCAAGTTGACCATTGCAAGGGGAGAAGGGGAGGTCCATGGAAAACTTTATAATCTGGAACAGGAGTTCGGATTAGGGGATCAGATTATTTTTGTGTAGTTAAAGTAAACTAAAGTGAAAAGACCCTCCAGGTATTTTAGGCGCTTAAAAACTTCGGCCCCTCTTAAGCAAGCCGTAGGAGGCTTTTATAAAACCTTATATTTTCTCCAGGCTTCTCCCAGTAACATGCCTCGTTGGAGTTCTTCCCGTACGAGGTTTTCTTTTTCCACCTTCTCAAAAGCCCGGGTGATCACTTCCTTTTCAACGGCCCTTGGAATTACAACGATTCCATCTGGATCGGCAAAGAGAATATCCCCTGGGTGAATGGTGGCATCTCCGGACTCCACAGGGCAATTGTAAGCGATGGCGACGCTTCGGCCCATAGAATCTAAGGGACTTACCCCGATGGCAAAGACCGGGAAACGCATTTCCCGAATTACGCGAACGTCCCGGCAAAGACCATCGATAATCACACCCCGTGCACCTCGGGCTCGGGTAGCTGTTGAAAATAATTCCCCCCAGAGGGCAGCCCGGGTAGATCCGTTGGCGCAGACCAGAGCAATTTGTCCTTCTTTTAAGCTATCCATGGCTTCAATCATCAGTTTATAGGGTTCTGGATAGATTTCAAAAACATCTGCCATCAAAATCGGCATGGCTCTTCCGGTGAGAACGATTCCGTCATAAAGGGGACGAATTTGACGGCTCAATGTGTGTTGCCGAATTCCCAGTCCATCTAAAATATCAGAAATAACCGAGGAGTAAAGTTTTTCCGTCATTTTATTGAACATCTCTGTGTCGTTTTTGAATTGCATGGTCAATACCAGAGGACAGGGAATAGCAGGTAGGGGAAAGGAAACAGTTTTTCTTGCTGTTTCCCTGTCTTCCACCTGCGACTCCCCTGTCTTTCAGTTCCAAATTGCCAGATCCCGCATCAAAAATCGAATCAACTTGCGAATTTGCTCTTCTCCGGAAAAGGTTTCCAGAAGGATTTGTTTTTCATGAACATCCAAAGCCAGGATGGATACAACGAAATAAGCAATATCTTGTGGGTCTACCAGGAGATCTAAAGAGGAAAGGATACGATCGGCCTGCTTATACCGGAAAGAAATGACTTGTTTAAACATTTTAACCAGTTGTTGGGTAAGATTCGTCAAGTCTTCTGAGGGCTCAAACCGATCCCTTATGCCTTCAATTCTGGCTACCCGATACGGCTCATCTGCCTCCAAATACTCCAAAATTCTAATTTTACTCACCCCTCGAACCAGGATATTCATGTTTCCATTGGGGAGTTTCGTGGATTTAATAATTTGCCCCATTCCCCCTACTTCATAAGGGGTAGGATCTCCCTCCTCTTTTTCCCAATCCTTTCTGAGTAGAATAATCCCGAGAAGCCTGTTACCCCTTAGACAATCATGAATCATTTTCTTGTATCTGGGTTCAAAGATATAGAGGGGCAAAAGCATGTTGGGAAATAAAACCACATTGGGAAGAGGAAACATGGGAAGACTTTCCGGTAGTTGGGATGAATCAGTAAATTTAGAGTTTTCAAAATCTTCCATTTAAAATGGCCTCTTTTCCCTTCCCTACCTTCGATTAGCTCTGGGCAGGCTCCTAGAACCTGGGCATTTATCCATCCGGTATCTGAAGAAGGACCAAGGCTTAATCCCTTAGGTCTATCTCAAATGGGATCTTATTTCCGGGAGCCGCCCTTCATACTCCAGAACTTCACAAATCGTCCGCAAGGGACTCCTGGATGCAAGTTCCACTATACGGAGCCTTTTCGAAAGGCACGACCCGGTAGAACCTCTCGCTGCTCCCCTTCATCTACCACCAAAGTTCCATTCACAATCACATATTCAATACCCCGTGGATATTGAGTAGGATCTTCATAAGTTGCCCGATCTATAACCGTTTCCGGATTAAAAACAGTAATATTAGCCCGCATTCCTTCCTCTATCAACCCTTCATGTTTTAACCCCAGGCGTTTAGCGGGCAGGTAAGTCATTTTACGAATCGCTTCCTCCAAGGTTAAAACTTCCTTCTCCCGGCAGTATCTCCCCAGGATTCGAGGATAGGTACCATAAGCTCTTGGGTGGGGTCTTCCCCCTAACAGTCCATCTGTTCCGACCATTTGATAAGGAAGTTTCATGATCGTTGTAATGTCTTCTTCATGGATACTAAAGACAACCATCGAAACTCCCAGATTCTCTTCGACCAGGAGGTCAAAAATAAAATCATAGGGATCTTTCTCAAGCATACGGGCTGCGGTGATAAGATTTTTTCCTATCAGATTTTTATTTTTTTCAGACGGGACGTCGGTGATAAAGATGTTTTCAAATCCTACTGCCTGGATAAAATTATCCCAAGGAAAAGGACCTTTCTGATCGATACTCGCCCGAATCTCTGCCCGGGACTTTGGATCTTTAAGTCGTTCAATGGCTTTCTGAACTCCTCCCTCATAAACCCAGGGGGGTAAAACAGCTCCCAGAGTTGTACTTCCGGCTGTATAAGGGTATTGATCGCAGGTAATATCCATTCCCTTATCGATATGGGCGTTGATCAACTGAAGGACCTCCCCAAGCTTGGGTCGGTTGGCTGAACCGGCTACCTTCATATGGGAGAAGTGAATGGGAACCTGGGTGGCTATCCCAACTTCCAGGATTTCTTTAACGGCCTCCACAATAAAATCGAATTCACTTCGGAGGTGAACAACGAATATCCCTTCGTGTCGGGCTACTACTTCACAGAGCTTGATTAATTCCGGAGTCTTGGCATAACAGCAAGGGGGATAAATGAGCCCCGTAGACATACCAAAAGCTCCCTGCTGGAGAGACTCCTCCAGCAGTCGGGTCATGGTGGTCAGTTCCTGATCGGTCGGTTCTCGATTTTCCATGCCCATCACTTCGGCCCTTAAATTACCATGGGGTACCAGCATCGCCACATTTACGGCGGTTCTCCGGTTTAATCGGTTCAAATAATCGTCAATACTTCGCCATGTCCATTCCACCTCCCCATCGCCGAGAATCCCCGCAAGCTGAGTTTTCCATTGGGGAATGGTCTTCTCGCTCACAGGGGCTACCGAGATTCCATCCTGCCCAAGAAGTTCTGTGGTGATTCCTTGTCTAATTTTTGGTGAGGCAGAAGGCTTTTTAAGGAGCATGAGCTCCGAATGGCTGTGCATATCCAGGAATCCTGGACAAATAACCAATCCCGTACAATTAATGCGTTGATACGCTTCTACTTCAAACAGATCTCCAATTTCGACAATTTCATTGCTGTCAATCCCTACATCGGCCGCATATCGACTACGCCCGGAGCCATCTATAATAGTTCCTTTCTCCAAAATAAGGTCTAACATAACTTGCTCTCCCCCATCCCTCCATCGACTCAACCGCTATCGACGCAACGGAAAGTTATTAAGCTGCTTTTAGTGATTTCCTTATTTGAATTTTTTAATAACTTTTGTATTTATTCCATAATAAATTTGCTCAAAAGTCAATAGTTTTTTCTAAGACCTTTGCCGGCTTAAAACTATGTCAAAAAGACATAACTCCCCGTTTACCCTGAAATTTCTTTCCCAAACTTTGTCAAAATGACACGATCTTCTGGAAATCCCCCAAGGGATATGTCAGTATGACATATCCCTTCCGAAAAGAAAAAAATATCCACTCTGGAATCGCTAATTGCAGTCCTACCCTGTCAGATTTGCTTTTCAGGCTTTGAATCTTATACCAATCTGAAACAAAAATCCTGGTATTAACCTTGCTATACTTAAGAATTGCAGCCAGACGTGAGATATAAAAAGTGCTACGGAGAGGTCCTAAGTAGCCTGAGGAGATTGAAGGAAAGGAGATCTAAAAAGAATCATTACCTCCCTTCAGATTAGAAAGAGGATCTATTGAGGAGGAGGAATTTTTATTCGGATTATTTTCAAACGCAATATGCCGGGGAAGGGTGAAAGGCGGCGAGGGTGGGAAAAGCTAGAAAGCAGATAAAAGCCGGCTGCGCGATAAAATTTGAGAAAGTGAAATCCAAGATTTATTAGATTTTAAATAATCATAAGGAGAAACAAGCCATGCATCAATTAGCTTTATTATCTGAATTGAATCGAATCGACGAGCAAATTGGATCTTTGCAGGAGAATCCTTCGAGGAATGGGGAAACGCCTAAGCTTTTATCTGAACTCATGAGAAATCGGGAAGATATTGTAGGCCAAATCGATGAGAAGTTCCGAAGAGCTTTTGAAAGGCTTCAAACCCGCTATAAAGGAAGTGTTCTCTCTAAGGTCGTCGATAATTCATGTTCTTCCTGTAACATAGGAATATCCAGTCTTTCTCTCAATGCGCTTAAAAATCGAGGAGAACTCACTTTCTGCGAATACTGTGGACGTATTCTCGTTTACTGAAAATAATAACGACTTTAGTCGTTCCGGGAGGTCTGTACAGGTAACGACTAAAGTCGTTACAATTGACCTGTGTAAATTACTTAGAAATAAAAGATTTGAGGCCCAATTCCTTGGCTAACCTTTTAATCTGGTTCCAGGTTTCATCTTCTACAAAAATTCCTTCTTTGAGTCGTTTTTTTTCTTCCTTATATTCCGGTTCTCCGGGTACCAGAATTTCATCAACTCCCGGCATACACGGAGAAGTTTTGATGTATCGGATCAGGTCCAGGACTTGACGTTTAAATTCTTCAACCGGGATAAAGGCGGCCACATCGATGGCAATGATGACGGTTCCGTTACTGATCCGGGATGCTTTTTCATTACTATAACCGTTCCTGGCCAGAATTCCGGTAAGAATTTCTATCATAAAGGCTAATCCATAACCTTTATGTCCTGCCGTAAGTCCTCCCAGGGGTAAAATGGCGGCACGAGGGGGATTTGCGTAGAGAGCCTCCGGATCATTGATAGGATTTCCATCAATCCCAATAAGCCAGCCATCCGGTGTCTTCTGTTTACGATTTCTTTTAACGCGTACCTTTCCTTCTGCAACCACACTGGTTGCCATATCCAAAATAAGGGGAGCCTCTCCGGCCGTTGGAACGGCGATAGAAATAGGGTTGGTGGCCAATCTTTTGGCCGTTCCTCCAAAAGGAGCTACGCTTTGACCCGCGCCTCCTGCATTTACCATAATGATCCCAATCATGTTTTGCTGGGCGGCCATATGGGGATAATCCCCAAGTCTTCCAATATGGTTGGAGTTGTAAACATTTACAATACTAATTTTCTGAGTGCGGGCCTTCTCAATGGCAATCTCCGTAGCTCTTTTAGCTATGACCTGACCAAATCCCCAGTTTCCGTCAATAAGAGCGGTAGAAGGGGTTTCCTGAACTATTTTAATGGGTGCTCCGGGAACCAGATGACCGGCTTTGATCTCCCCAACATACTGGGGAACCCGAATTACCCCATGGGAGTCATGACCGGCCAGATTGGCTCTAACCAGAAAATCGGCTACTAAATCAGCTTCTGCTTTAGGAGCTCCGGCGGCTTGAAAAACATCGGAGCTCGCCTGTTTGAGTTCTTCAGGTTTAAAGATAGGCATTTCTTGAAATAGAAACAGGAGTAACGAAAATTTACAAGATTTTTCTGTTCTTTGTATCTTGCCGATCTTGTTAATCCTGTCTGAAGTTCCTCTGGATAATGATTAAAAATTCACCTTCTGGATTTTGCTTCTCTATCTCCCTAAACCCTAATCATAAACCCGGTTCCCTGTCAATGAATTTATCAGGGGAAGTAGCAGGATAAGGGGAGGGTGGAGGGACCCGTTGCAGATCAATCGAAAAGCCGTATTTTGCTCCCTGGTACGTCTGACGACGTTCCAGTTCCTGATTGATATGGGCAAGGACCTTGGCTTTGTCAAGGGCCCAATCGGGGGCTATATGAATATCCCGGGGGCCTTCGCCGGTTAGGCGATGAATAAGCATTTGCGGCGGAAGATACTCTAAAAACTCACAAACAAGATCCACATACTCCTCTAACTCCAGGACCCGTAGCTCACCTCGTGCGTATTGTTTGGCCATGGCCGTTCCTTTGAGGATGTGAAGGAGGTGAATCTTGATGCCATCGAGACCCAGGGCTGCAATAATTTTGGCCGTTTCCATCATCTCCTCCCGGTTCTCTCCGGGAAGTCCCAAAATAACATGGGTACAGATCCGAATGCCTTTACGTTTCTTGGTTCTCAATACAGCATCGATAAAGTGCGAAAGACCGTGGGCCCGGTTAATGAGTTTTAAGGTTTTAAAATGGGCCGATTGAATCCCATACTCTACCCAGAAGTACAGTCGTTCAGCATATTTCTCCAGGACATCCAGAACCGGCTCTGGAACACAATCCGGTCGGGTACCCACGGAAAGCCCTACCACATCTTCATGATCGATGACCTGGCTGTAAATCTTATCTAGAACCTCGGGCGGTGCGTAAGTATTGGTAAAGGCCTGGAAATAAGCAATGAATTTTTGAGCTTTGTACCTGCGCCGCATGGCTTCCATTCCCTGTCGAAGTTGTTCACGGATAGCTACGGCTGCATCATAAGCTCGAGGCCCAGAACCACGTTCATCGCAAAAAGTACAACCGCCATAGGTCAATAATCCATCCCGGTTCGGACAGGTAAATCCGGCATCCAGGGTCACCCGATAAACCTTCTCCCCAAACAGTTCCTTCAGATGATCACTGAAAGCCCGATATCTTTTCTTCCCTCCGAAAAAGGGAATCTCCGCTTGTTCCGGTTTTTGAATCCTGTTTTCCATATCTATAAAATACTAAGAATACTTAAACAACATGTCAAGAAGAACCCTTACGATTCTATTTGACAAAAACCCCGAAGGTATACTACAAGATGAAAAGATTATCGTAATGAACATCAAGAATTTCTAAAAGCTATCAACCGGTCGCCCCACCGGGGCTAACCTTCTTATCCTGGCGCTAGAGGGTGAAGGGAGCAGGAATAAAACATGGATAACCCAAAAAGTTTGGGAAAAATAGGAGAAGGGATGGCCCTCCAATATCTTGAAGGGTTGGGGTATCAGATTCGAGCCATCAATTTCCGATGTAAACTCGGAGAGATCGATATCATTGCAGAGGACCGAAAGGTCATTGTCTTTATAGAGGTAAGAACACGAAAATCCGAAGCTTTGGGTCCAGCTTACAATTCGGTGACCTATCCTAAACAGCAGCAAGTTAAAAAGGTAGCTTTATACTATATCAGTCAGAATAACCTGGTAAATACCCAGTTTCGATTCGATGTGATCGGGATTTACCTGCCCGATTCAAAAAGCAAGAAGCCTCGCATAGACCATATTCAAAACGCTTTTTAACAGTTTAGCTACCCGGGCATTCTAAGAAACAGGGGAGTAGGAAAGGGTAATTTTTTCATTAGGCCCTGTGTGTATTAGAATGCCTGAGTGGCTAGATGATCCTTTTTCAAGATGAGTGAGATCCATGGTGGTGTTTTAGTGGCCAAAACCCTCAAGAAAGAAGGGGTTCGATATCTTTTTACCTTAAATGGTGGGCACATTGGTCCTATTCTGGATGCCTGTATCGACGAAGGGGTCAGAGTGATCGATACCCGGCACGAAGAGGCCGCCATCCATATGGCCCATGGCTGGTCCTGGGCTACAGGTGAAATAGGTTTTGCAACGGTTACGGCGGGTCCGGGGGTTACCAATGCAGCGACCGGGATAGCCAATGCCTGGTCTTCGGGTAATCCGGTTGTTCTCTTGGCAGGGCGCCCGCCCCTGAAGCAATTCGGGATGGGAGGGTTCCATGAAATGGATCAAGTAGCTTTCATGAGGCCCATTACCAAGTGGTCTGAATCGATCCTGGAGACAGAACGTATTCCTGAATTTATAACCCGGGCGATTCGCATTGCCGTTACCGGAAGACCTGGTCCGGTTTTTCTAGATATCCCGGCAGACATCTTACGAAATCGGGTCAAACCGGGAAACGTCTGGTTTCCTGCCCACTACAGGCCGGAAGCGAGGGTTCAAGGAGACCCCTCAGCCATAGAAAAAGCCGTAAAACTTTTATTCGAAGCTCAACAACCGCTTCTGGTGGCAGGCCAGGGAGTCTGGAGGTCCCAGGCCACCCAGGAACTCCGGGATTTTGTGGAAGCACTCCGAATTCCCGTGTGGCTCACCCATAATGGGCGGGGTCTCATACCAGCAGGTCATCCGCTGTACTTTCCGGCAGCACGATCCTTCGCACTGAAAAATGCTGACGTTATTTTGGTAATCGGAGCCCGATTTAACTATGTTCTGGCTTACGGGCGTCCGCCCCGTTTTAATGAAAAAGCCAAAGTTATCCAGGTAGATATTGATCCTCAACAAATAGGCTATAACCGGGATATAGACGTAGGGATCGTGGGAGACGCTCGGGCAGTACTTAAACAACTCCTTCAAGCCCTGGAGGGAAAGTCGTTAACTTCCCGAGAGGCCTTTACCACCTGGATTGAAGCTCTTCGGGAAAAAGATCGGGTCGCTCGACAAAGTCTAGAAGCCACACTGAATAGTTCTGCAGTTCCTATTCATCCCCTTCGATTATGTAAAGAGATCCGAGATTTTGTGAGTCGAGACGCTACCCTTGTGGTAGATGGGGGAGATATCCTTTCCTTTGCCCGCATCAGTTTGGAAAGTTATGAACCCAGACACTGGCTGGATGCTGGAACATTTGGTTGTTTGGGTCAAGGGCTACCCTTTGCCCTGGCTGCTAAGCTGGCCCGACCCCATCAACAAGTCCTCCTTTTGGTTGGAGATGGTTCCTTTGGATTTCATGCCATGGAGATGGATACGGCAATACGACATAATCTTCCCATTGTTGTGGTAATCAGCAACAATGCCTCCTGGGCCATCGAAAAGTATAATCAGCAGGTAGAGTTTAAAAGGACCATTGCAACTGATTTACGATATTCTCGCTACGAAGAAATGGTCAAAGCGCTGGGAGGTTTCGGAATTTATGTGGAAAAACCGGAAGAGCTAAGACCTGCCTTAGAAAAAGCCTTTTCCTCCGGACTTCCCTCTTGTATCAACGTAAAAACCGATCCCCAGGCAGTCAGTCCTGATAGTCGGAGAGAAATAGGTACGGTTCCCACCGATCAAACCCTTCGCTATGAAAAATAAAAAATAGGAGGATGAGTATGAAAATTGCAGCTATCTTAGATAGTACGTAGTGGTAAAAACCTTTAAATCTTTATAACCTTGTAGGAGCCAAGTGGATGGGTATTAGTCATGTTAAGCTGACTCAAGTGAGAAATGAGGATATCCTGGTAGAATATATTGTCCAATCCTTCGACTTTAATCCCCTGGGAGAATGGGAACAAATTGGACGACTTCTTATCAATAAACAAGAGAAAACCTACGAATTTCTACCGTCTAAAATATGGACGGATTATAAAGCCATTCCACCCTCGATCTTCTACTTAGAAAAGGCTGAAAGAGATCTCCTTCTTCAAACTCAATACAAGGATTATGGATGGGAACTGGGAGCCCTTCGAATTCATCACTGGGCCACTTCATTTATAGATGAAAATTTCTTCCCCCTTCAGTTTCCACCTGTCTTTTCATTGGATTCCGAGATAGAAGAAAACAGGCGGGAGATCTCATCTTAGAACAGAAGGTAGCGTTGGAATACCCATTCGATCCAGACAGTGGGACGTGGGGACACGGGGAATCTTGTCTCCGCGTCCTCGTGTCTCCCGTGTCCCCGCGTCCCACTGTTGGGTATAAGTCAGCTTGGGGAGAAAGGGAGTTCTTTCAAAATGACCCATGCACATCATTAAATCTCTGCTATACTTTGTAATTGCGGGCTTGTGTGAAATAGGAGGGGGCTATCTGGTCTGGCTTTGGTTGCGAGAGGGTAAGAGTCCCTGGTTTGCGGGTATAGGGGCCTTGGTTTTATTTCTTTACGGTATCATCCCAACCTTGCAACCTGCAAACTTTGGTCGCGTGTATGCGGCTTATGGAGGTGTTTTTATTGTTCTTTCTATTCTTTGGGGATGGCGGGTGGATCGGATAGTTCCAGACAAGTTCGATATTATGGGAGGTTGCATAGCCCTCGTGGGGGTATTGGTAATGATGTATGGGCCGAGAGGGTGAAGACCCGATGTAAGATGTGGAATTTCCCCCTTGCATTTTTCGTAAGTTATTGATTTGGTTTATTCACGAAGAGTGTATAAAGTATAGGGGTGTAGAAGTGCGGGAGGATATACTTCCCTACCCCCATACTCCCATACTCCCATACCCCCACACCCCTATACCTCCACACCCCCACACTTCCACACCCCTATACTTTATTGATAGGCATCATGTTTACTCCGGCGTTGACTGATACGTTCTTCCACGGTTCCCTTCGTGACCACTTCGTAAAGGGTTGCATGTTTTCCTTCTCGGCGCCTTAAAATCCGACCCAGCCGCTGTACGTGTTCCCGAACACTTCCAGATCCAGAAAGGATGATGGCTACATTAGCTTCTGGCACATTAACTCCCTCGTTGAGTACTTTAGAAGTAACCAGAACGGAGTAATCTCCCCGGTTGAAAGCTTCCAGGATGGCTTTTCGCTCCTTCGTATCCGTTTGATGGGTAATGGCCGGGATAAGAAAAGTCTGACTGATGGTATAAACCGTTTCGTTATCTGCCGTGAAAATAATCACCCGATCCCTGGCGTGTTGTTTTAAAAGAGATTCCAGAGCCCTGAGCTTGGAAGAGGTCCCCATGGAAATTTTCCTGGAGGTTTGATAGGCCAGCATGGCGCGACGGCCCTCCGGAGTCCGAGAGCTGTGAATGATAAATTGTTTCCATCCTTCGATACTGGATAAGGACAAACCGTGTTCCCGAACGAAACTGTCAATTTCCTTTCGGGCCGTAGTGTACTCGACCTGTTCTTCTGAGGAAAGGTGTACCGTGATCTTTTTTACCTCGTAATCGGACAGATATGCTCCGGCCAGATCTTTAATTCCCTTTCTGTAAACGACCGGTCCTACCAGATCCTCCAGGAGGACATGCCGGCCGTCTGCCCGTTCCAGGGTTGCCGTCAGGGCCAATCGGTAGGGGGCTATACACATCTCTGCTGCATGGGCATACATGGGTCCAGGAAGGTGATGGCACTCGTCGAAGATGATAAGCCCCCAGCGGTGACCCATGCGTTCCATATGATTGGTGGCACTGTCATAGGTGGTAACTGTTAAAGAATTCAGTTCGTAGTATCCTCCTCCCAGAAGACCAACCTGATTACCTCCAAAAGCAGCACCCAGGAGATCGTACCATTGGTTCATTAAATCCAGGGTCGGTACTACGACTAAGGTACTTCGTTGCGTCAGTTCGATAGCCATTTGTGCCACATAACTCTTCCCGGCTCCCGTAGGAAGTTCAATAATACCTAAAAATTTGTTTGCCTTCCAGGCCTCGATAGCTTCTCGCTGAAAAGGATGGGGATCAAACTGGAGTCGACGGGTGAGTTGAAGTTTTTGATAGGCCGGGACCCAGTCTTCAAAAGATATTCGGTTTTTCTTAAAATATTCTACAACCCAACGGTACCGATAACCCTGGGTGCGGTATTTGTCAACGCGGTTATCGAAGATAAACTCTGGAGGAATAGGCAGAGAAGCCGGTACCTCCTTTAAAATCAGGGTACCTTTATCAAAGAGAAGTTTCATAAACCTTCATACGAATAAATCCCTAACCGGGATCCTCCATCCCGGCACTACCTTTCCACCCTCCAGTATATTTTGTTCAGTCAAATATATGACACGGCTATCGGAGTAATAAACAACTACGGTACGTTTGCGTGGATTGATTACAATAACCATCTGAATTCCGGAGCTGAGCCATTGAAAGACTTTTTCTTCAACATCTAACAGGATTGGTAAGGTTTTTTGTTTTCTAAATCCTGCTAATTCTGTCATTCCTATCTAAAACTTATACGCTTCGGGATCTGGCTTAACTGCTCGGGTCAGCCAGAGAGGTCTTCGCAGGCCATTGGGTCCTGGAGCCGGACGTGTCTGCTTGAGCCATTCCTGGTAAACCTGGAAGGCTTTTTGAGTATCTACAAAGATATCTCCGTAGCGGTCGTCAGGTCCGGCTTTTTCTACTTTAACCTTCTGATGCCAGCAGTGTTGTCCACTGACAGGATCAGGATGAACGGGAAAGGTCAGGTTTTGATGGACTCCGGCATCGTTCCACCAGATCCGTTCAGAGTCTGGATCATCACTTTTAAAGGGGCGAATTCCCTCCAATTGCCGCATACGCCACTTTCCACCGGGTTCGCTTTCCAAGCTAACCAGGGCTGTAGACCAGCGCTCGCCTCCCAGATCGGGCTTCAATCGCCATCGTCCCAGGTGATGGGAACAGGCAATCACTCCGGGGCGAATGCCTTCGGTGATCCAGACTTTATTAACGAAATATCCAATCTCGGTAATCACTTTAATCAGGTCACCTGTTTTTACCCCTAACCGTTGTGCATCTTCAGGATGAATCCAAACAGGGTTGGTATGGGAGATTTCGTAAAGGGATTTGGCATTGCCCGATCGGGTATGGATCAAAGTCGGTAATCGAAAGGTAGGGATTAGAACGTATTCCCCTTTACTGGGGTCTATGTGGCTCCAGTGTACATGGCTTCTAATATAACCGGGGATCGCATATTCCGGCCATTTCCACTGTTTTAGGGTTTTGGAATAAAACTCCAATTTTCGGGAAGGTGTGGGAAAGCCTACGTAGGCTTTCCCATCAATTTCAACTCCGATAGGTTGTCCGGCTCGGGTGATAACTCCGGTTTTAGTATCTATGGAAACCACCCCTAATTCCCGGGGTTTCAATTCCTTTTCATGGGCTTTATAGACCTTATCTTCAACGAGGAACGTGCCGTACTTCCGCATATATTCCAGGGGCGTAAGTCCTTCGGTTCGGGCTTTTTCCGGTAAACCGGGTACGCTATTTTCAAAAATCCAGCGGTAGTATTCTTCCACGGTTACTTTTTGCCCGGGTCGATAGGGAGATTCAAAGTAGGGCCGGATTCCCAGACTTCCGTCCGGGTCTATACGCCAGGAAAGCTCGATCCAGAACTCGTCTTCTTCCCATACCTCACCTGGGTTGGCCTGATAGGTATATTCTATTCTTTGGCCCAGTTTTTCCCGGGCGACTCGAAGAACAGGCTGCCGAAAACTGATCCATTTAGCTGCATGGGTCTCCTGGCTTTGGATATCGTGTCGCTCTGCCCCAACTCCCATGGGAAGTATATAGTCTGCAAACCAAGCCGTTTCATTCCAAACGGGAGTTAAAGCAGCATGGAGTTCGATCTTACTCTCATCGCACAGAACCTCTATCCAGCTAAATCCATCGGGATTGGTCCAGACTGGATTGTAGACCCGGGTAAAGTAAACACTTAACTTCCCACGCCCTTCCTTTAAAAAGTGGGGAAGCAGGAAGCTCAACTCATGATGGGCCAGGGGATATTCTTTGGGCCAGAGAAGCTCGTTCCAGATTTTCTGGGGTGGAGGTTTGATAAAGGGTGTTGGGACAAATTTATCCCACGTGTTAGGGGAGGTTCCTCCTGGGGTTCCCACGCTTCCGGTTAAAACGTTGAGGAATTCTAAAGCCCTGGCAACCTGCCAGCCACCCAGATTGCCTGCTGCCGCATTGCGCCATATATGGGTAGAGAAAGCCGATCCGGCTTTTCCTATCTCTCGGGCGACCTGGACGATCAATTGAGCAGAAACCTTGCTTTCTTGTTCGGCAAACTCAGGGGTGTAAACAGCATAAATTTCTTTGAGCTTATTCAAGAAATTCTCGAAGGTTACCTCTTTGTTTGTAGTCCGAGAGGTGGGAGGATGGGAGGGTGAAGAGGTAGGAGATGCTCTCCGACTCCCATACTCCTGTACTTCCATACTGTCATTCTCCAGGTCCAGCATATATTCCTGCCAATTTGTCCAACGACGTAAAAATTCCCGGTCATAAAGTTCTTCTTGTAAAAGGATGTTAGCCATGGCCAGCAGGATGACTGCTTCCGTTCCGGGCCAGGGAGCCAGCCAATAGTCGGCCATGGAAGCCGTATTGGAAAGGCGGGTATCGATGACGGCCAGTTTGGCTCCTCGCATTTTTCCCTCGATGATCCGTTGGGCATGGGGGTTGAAATAGTGGCCTGTTTCCAGATGGGAACTGAGGAGCAGGATAAATTTGGCATGGGCGTGGTCGGGAGACGGTCGATCCATGCCATGCCAGAGGGCATAGCCGGTCCGGGCACTGGCCGAACAAACATTGGTATGGCTGTTATGCCCATCTATTCCCCAGGCTTGCAAAATACGATCCATATACCCATCATGGCCTGGACGCCCCACATGGTACATGATTTCATGGCGACGACCTTCCTGAAGAGCCCTTCGAATTCGCGTGGCAAAAACCTCTAAAACCTCATGCCAGGTTGTCCGCTCCCACTTTCCTTCTCCACGCTTACCCACCCGTTTAAGGGGATAGAGAATTCTTTCAGGATCACGGATTTGATCGATGGTAGCCGGTCCCTTGGCACAGGTTCGACCCCGGCTGGCAGGATGGAGAGGATTCCCTTCCAATTTGGTGATCTGCAGGGTTTCTTTATCGACATAAGCTAAAAGACCACACGCCGCTTCACAATTAAAACAAGCCGTTGGAATAAGCATGTAATTCTTTTGAACTTTCTTTGGCCACCGGGTAGCATCATACTCTATCCAATTATCCCACTTCTCCGGCGGTGGTGCATTCCATAATTGATTCATAAAACAGGTATGGGGATATGGAAGTATGGGCGTATGGGGGTGTGGGCGCAGGGAAGTATGGTATGGATGTATGGAAGTGTGAGGGGGAATTTACTCCCATACTCCCATACGCCCATACTTCCATATCCCCATACTCCCATACTCCCATACCCCCACACCCCCATACGCCCATACTCCTATACTAACTCAAAGGTATCGATTGACCTGCCATAACGCGAACGTGCTCAAAGGCCAGAAGTCCCCCTAAACTCAACAGGGGTGCAAGAAAGTTGGCCGGGGAGGTAAATATAGAGATGTTTCCTGAAAGGAGTAAAACAAGGGGTATAAAACCCAGGAGAGTCAAAACTATCCAATATATCCCTTTATAAGGTTTTAAAGAAAGTTGACGGGGGGTTCTCGTCCATTCTGATAAGGCACCCAAGATTCCAAAGATAGAGAGAAGCAAGCCAAGCAAGGTCCAGGCTTCTGTAGGTGCTAAAAGGAGGGATAGAGGCAACATATGTCCCATAAAGAGGACCCCTCCCCAGAAAAGAAATTTATAAGGGCCTTTTATAATGAGGCGAACCACCCTCTGGATATCCCGGTTGGGGTGGGGCATCAACAATTCACCTGCCAGGATTATAAAAGCGTTTAGCAGCAGACTTCCTATCAGAAGGGTGTTCAAAGTTTGAACGGTCAATCCCAAAACCCTCGGAGAGTCCATAGAAAAGGTTGAAAGGATCACGGACAGTAACAGGAGCGTTGCAGCTCCTGCTAACATGGCCTGGATCAGGAGGTGGACCGGCATCAAAGGACTTTGCCAGAAATCTCTCCCTTCTGCCTGACCGAATAAAAATCCGGTATAAATAGCACTGAAAGCCGCGAAGATGATCCCGGGCCAGAAAAGCGTCGCTCTAAGTCCCGTCCAGGGGAATTGTCGGGTTTCTTCTCCCCCCATCAGAGTTGCCAAAAACCAGAGGGACAGAATGAGTCCGTAAATAACCAGGATATAGGCACCTCGGGTCAGCCAGGACCGCCATTGGGGTTTCGTAAGAACGAAGAAGAATCGCTCAGGTCGTTTTAAGTCTGCAATGAGAAGGACTGTAGTGAAGGCCAAAAAAATAAGGGCCAGCAAGGGTCCTCCCCATTTAAACAGAGTACTTTCGGATAAAGCCGATCCTTCCATCCGCCCGTACAGGTAGGGAAGGAACGCCGATAAAAGGAAGGTACCTGACGCAATGGATTTAGTCCAGATGTAAAGGGAAATTTTTCCACCCCAGGGTTTAGGATGGTTCACATCGTAAACGGTCCGGGCCGTTAACGGGGTCTTATAATCCAACCCGTCGGATTTCCAACTTAATTCTGAACTCACCCCATCTTCTCCTAATAACTTAGCCAGAAACTTTTTTCGGGCCAGATCCGATTCTTCCACGGCAGGTGCCCTTTGCCCTTGTCCCTCAGAAAGTCCCTGCAGTTCCTTATCTTCGGGTTTCCGGATCCCAGAAGGTCTTGAATTCTCCAGGTCCTTTTTATCAGGTATCTCTGCCCACAGGTAAGTATTGGAGATCGGAGCTGTACCTGGAGTAAGGAGGGTACTATCGGCATTGAGGTAGTAAAGTTTAGGATAGGTTCCCTGTTCCGGCTTCCTTACCTGCACGACTTCTCGGGCTATAATTTGAGAGACTTTGCTGGTGGGGTCATCTAAATCTCCTGAAATTATGGCTTCTTCCGGGCAAACGATTTCACAGGCCGGTTTAAGGTTAACTTCTACACGATGGGCACAGAAATGACATTTTGCCGCTGTTTGGGTTTCCGGATCCAGATAAAGCGCGTCATAGGGGCAGGCTTGCATGCAGGATTTGCAGCCAATACAACGCTCCTGATTAAAATCGACGATCCCATCCGATCTTTTGAAAAGGGCGGCGGTAGGGCAGATAAAAACGCAAGGAGGATTATCACAGTGATTACAGCGAAGAACCGCAAAATGTCTGCGGGTGTTCGGAAATTCTCCTTTTTCGATATACTTTACCCAGGTCCGATTCACTCCTAAAGGAACCCGATTTTCTTCTTTGCAGGCAACTGTACAGGCATGACAACCGATACATTTACGATGATCTATGACAAAACCGTATCGCATTAAAAAAGAAGTATGGGAGTATGGGAGTATGGGGGTGTGGGGGTGTGGAAGTATATATCTTCATACTTCCACACTCCCACACTTCCACACCCCCACACCCCCATACTCCCATACTCCCCAGTCCTACACGCTATTCCTCACCCTTCTCTCGTTTCGCTTCTTCGATGATTTTCGCCTGGAGGTGACTGGGGACTTCCTCGTAATGGGAGAACTCCATGGTGTAGTCTCCACGTCCACCAGTGATGGAGCGTAAGGCGGGAGAGTATTTTAACATCTCAGCCAAGGGTACATGAGCCCGGATTCGTTGGATTCCACCTTGAGAATCCATGCCCAGAACGCGACCTCTTCGGCTGTTGAGGTCTCCGATGATATCCCCCATGTATTCTTCTGGAGCGGTTACTTCCACCAGCATGATAGGCTCCAGGAGGGTTGGATTGCATTTTTTCATGCCTTCCTTAAATCCAATGGAAGCTGCGATTTTAAAGGCCATTTCCGAAGAGTCCACTTCATGATAGGAACCGTCAAAAAGGGTAATTTTGATGTCCGTGACCGGATAACCTGCCAAGACCCCGGATTGGATAGCTTCCAGAAGCCCCTTTTCAACAGCCGGAATATATTGCTTGGGAACAACACCGCCGACGATTTCTTCGGCAAATTCGAACCCTTTTCCACGGGGTAGCGGTTCCAATCTTAACCAGGTATCTCCGTATTGTCCCCGACCTCCCGATTGCTTTTTATATTTACCCTGGACTTCGGTTTTCGATTTGATGGTTTCCTTATAAGGGACCTTGGGGGTTTTAAGATCTACTTCCACACCATAACGGTTTTTGAGCTTATCGATGGCAACCTCCACATGGAGTTGTCCCATCCCGGATACGAGAAGTTCCTTGGTTTGGGGATCCCGATGGTATCTCAGGGCCGGATCTTCCTGATTAATTCGGGCAAGGGCTGCACTGATTTTTTCCTCATCTCCTCTGGACTTAGGTTCAATGGCAAAGGAAATAACCGGTTGTGGAAACTCAATGGGCGGATATACAATAGGGTTCTTTTCATCACATAACGTATCTCCGGTCAGCGTATGAACCAGTTTGAGAACCGCCACCAGGTCTCCAGCGATTGCCGATTCTACAGGTTTTTGCTTCTTTCCTTGCAACCAAACAATGGCCCCAACCCGCTCCCGTTCTCGTTTAGAAGAATTATATACCTGAGAGTCTACCTGGAGTTTACCGGAACACATTTTAAGCAGGGAAATACGTCCTGCAAAAGGATCTACAATTGTTTTAAAAACCAGAGCCGAAAATGGCTCGTTGGGATCTACCTGTCGAACAATTTTTTCTTCGGTTCCCGGTTTAACCCCTACCATGGGAGGTCTCTCTGAAGGCGAAGGTAACCACTTAATAATAGCCTCTAAGAGAGGTTGAACTCCTATATTGTTGGTTGCAGAACCACAAAAGACCGGGACGATTTGTCTGGCCAAGATAGCTTTACGTAACCCGGTTGTAAGTTCCTCTTCTGAGAGTTCTCCACTCTCCAGGTACTTCTCCAGGAGCCCGTCATCCAGTTCGGCAACTTTCTCCATGAGCTCACCCCGGTATTTTTCAACCTGATTCTTTAAATCGGGCGGAATCTCCTCTACTTTATAACTTCCAGATAAATCCTTCTGATAAACCAGGGCTTTGTTCCGGATGAGATCTATGACCCCTCTAAAAGCTTCTTCTTCACCTAAAGGAACTTGTACCGGCAGGATATCCTTTGAAAGCAGATCCCTCATGCTGGTTAAAGTTCTTTCGAAACTGGCCCGTTCCCGATCCAGCCTGTTTATAAACGCTAACCTGGGAAGGTCATATTCGTTGATAAACCCCCAGACTTTTTCGGTCATGACCTCTACCCCGGCTACTGCATTGACCACGACAACAGCACTATCCACGGCTCTTAAAGAGGCCCGGGTGTCTGCAATAAAAGTTCCAAATCCTGGGGTATCTAAAATATTGATCTTATGTTTATTCCATTCACAATAGGCAAGGGCCGAACTAATACTGACCTGACGCTTTTTCTCGTCCTCGTCATAATCGGTCGTTGTCGTCCCCTCTTCTACTTTCCCTAATCGGTCAATCGCCTTGGCATCAAATAGCATTGCTTCTGTCAGAGAGGTCTTCCCAGAATGCCCATGACCGACCAATCCGACATTTCGGATATTTGCAGCTTCATAGCTCATTGAGTTATCCTCCTTCTTCCTTCTTCTTCTGGAGAAGTAAATTTCTTGTTAAGTTTTATCTCCCTTTTTTATTGTTTCTAACATTACTCTCCAAGACCGTCAAGATTTTTTTCTTAATACTTGACAAAGCTCAAAATAGGATAGATATACTATTGGCT
The DNA here is from genome assembly GCA_035559535.1 of Candidatus Limnocylindrales bacterium. NCBI lineage: Bacteria > Bacillati > Chloroflexota > Candidatus Limnocylindria > Candidatus Limnocylindrales > Candidatus Limnocylindrales bacterium. The sequence continues at coordinate 75,256 of DATMBG010000022.1, read as the reverse complement.
ATGAAATTATACAACTTTATTTCTTTTGGCGAAACCATGATCCGACTCTCTACCCATCCAGGGCAGAGATTAGAGCAGTGCACCTCGCTAAATGTGTATGTGGGGGGTTCTGAATCCAATGTAGCAGTAGCCCTGGCCCGCCTGGGGTGGAAGGTGCTCTGGCTTTCTAAGCTGGTCGATAATCCTTGGGGACGAAGGATTGCCCATGAGCTTCGGTTTCATGGAGTGGATGTGTCTCAGGTCCGCTGGACTTCCCAGGGAAGAGTAGGGGTCTTTTATTTGGAAGTCAGTGAAGAACCCAGACCTTCCCAAATTATCTATGATCGAAATCATTCGGCCATTGCCCTGATGAGTCCCGATGAAATCGATTATAACCTTCTGACCCAGGGTGAGCTCCTTCACCTCTCGGGTATTACCCCGGCCCTCAGTGAGAATTGTTATATCATTACGTCTCGAATGATGGACTTTGCCAGAGACGCCGGGATCAAAACTTCCTTTGATCTTAACTACCGTTCCCGATTATGGTCACCCGAAGCAGCCGAAAGGGTCTTATCCGGCTTTTGTGCCAGGGCCCAAATCCTCTTTATAACTTATAACGATGTCCGAACCGTTTTCAAGCTTGCAGGCTCCTATGAAGAAATCCTGGAACGTCTTATGGAGCGATTTAAATGCGAGGTCATTGCCATGACCGTAGGGGCAGAAGGAGCAGTAGCCCTCCAGGAAGGAAAATTCTTTCGGGGAGAACCTTTCAAAGCAAAACCCATCGAACGGTTGGGAGGTGGAGATGCTTTCAATGCCGGGTTCTTGTATGGATATTCCCGGGGTGGGGTCCCAGAAGCTTTGAGGTATGGGAATGCTTTGGCTGCCTTAAAATACTCCATTCCAGGCGATATGGCGTTTATCACCAGGGAAGAATTAGAACAGGTTCTGGCAGGAGGGAGTAGCAGTATTCAAAGATAAATTTTTGTGTAAATTTTTAATTTTGTACTTGACTTAAAAAGAAAAACAGGATACCCCTTACTCGGGCGACAATTATTGAACCTTAGAGGCATACACAAAAATACAGATAAGGATTTGAATAGACAACAGGTAAAGGAAGAAAATGATGGGTTCTTGTAGGAAAACGGGTTATCGGTCTGGCTCAGGATTGTTGGAATCAATTTATTATAAGTAAATTTACTCAACAAGAACTGGGGTTCCAGAGGCCGGTATCCCTGTGTCTCTAGGGTGAATAATTAATAAATTGAGTTGGCTTTTATGAACAAGAAGTTTATTTTATTTCTCTTAACAGGTATCTTGGGAGTTGCCTCTTGCTCAAGGAGTACACTGGAAGGTAAAGAATCCAGCAAGGCACAATATCCATCACCTCTCTCTTCTTCCCAAAAACGGACTTCCTCTCCAGAGGAACAACCCGTCCAAAGTACCTCTATAACTCCTTCCCTAGGAAACCTCCAGGAAATTACAGATACCCTGGTGTCTCAAATTCGCTCAAGACTTCCGAGTCGGGAATCTACGGCAACAGGGTTTGTTGTTTCTGTTAGGAATCAGGAAGTTTACATAGATTTAACCGCTAAAGATGGAGTTCAGATAGGTTCGAAATTAAAGGTATATCGCGAAGAAGAGGAGTTGAAACATCCCGTTACAGGGCAAACTCTAGGGACGCCCAAACGGAACATTGGGACTCTTCAGGTAACCCAGATAGAACAGAACTATTCGGTAGCTGCCATTTTATCCATCGAAAAAGGTCAGACAATCGAGCCTAAAGACCGGGTTGAACTCCTTGCGGGTAAAATGACCCTGGCCCTTCTTCCCTTCTTTTCTCATTCCATCAGGTTATCTTCGGTTGATTTTACACCTCTGCAAAGAGAGATAGCCGCGAAATTGCAGATGGCCGGAGTGGTTGAGGTCATCCAGGGAGCAGAGGTTGAAAAGGCTTTGAAGGAAAAAGGGATTCGTCCTGACCAGATTCTGGATCAAAAGGGTATTAAGGAACTGGCTGAACAGCTAAAATCGGCTTATCTGTTGGATGGGGTAATTCAGCAGGAAGGGGAAAAGTGGATTTTAATGAGCCGGCTTCTTTCTGCTCAGGATGGGACTACGATACTGGAGGCTTCTGTACCCTTGGTTCTTACTGAACAGATTGCTACAGAAGGACACGGAGAAGCAGAAACCCAGAAAGGCGAGGACCTTTCTCCTGCTTCTGGGCCTTCCCAGACTCAGAAAGCCCCTGAGAGAAAATCTGAGCTGTCTGGTTCTTCGGTAAAGCCTCAAACGCCTGGACCCTCTAAACAAGATTCCCGCAAAGGAGGGGAGATAGAGGAAGTTGGTCGCAGTCAGGCCTTCCCCTTTGGAATCCGTGGATTGGATGTGGGAGATTTGTACGGAGATGGTCGTAAGGAAATCGTTATTATCGGACGTAATTCGGTCCAGATTTATCGATTGCCCGAGTCCTTTAATGGAAATCAGATTGAATTGGAAGAACTTTATATAGACCGGGGACCTGGGGAAGCCAATTATATCTCTGTGGGGGTTGGCGACATTAATAAAAATGGAAAGGATGAAATCTTCGTAACCGATTTGAGGAAAGGGCGATTAACTTCTTTTGTTTTAGAATATCAACAGGGAGAATTTAAACGGATTGCCCAGGACCAAAATCTCTATTTCCGAGTTTTGAAAAACCCAAAGGAACCTCCTCAGCTTTTGGCCCAACATCTGGGAACCGACCGACCTTTTTTTGGAAACCTGATGATCTATGAATGGCGGGATAATCGTTACCAGATGACCCGTGATCTCTCTCTGCCGGGCAAGGCAGATATTTATGGATCTATATGGTTTAACCTGAAGGATGGGAAGGACCCTGAAGTTCTCTTTTTAGATGAGGAGGATCATCTAAAGTTCTATGGAACGGGAGGAAAGCTTATCTGGAGAAGTAAGGAATTCTATGGAGGATCTCGGCTCGAATTCCTCCAGACCCGGGACCAGGAAACGGCAGATACCATCTTGCAGGTTAATGAAACAAGGGAAGGTTTTCAGGGAGTTTGGCGTCTGACGGTTAAAGAAAAAATTTTGACCGAAGATCTGGATCGGGATGGGATTCCTGAGGTAATTCTACGGAAAAACATCGCTCCGTTTCGCCCACTCCGAGGGGCTGTGTCCTATCAAAAAGGACAGATGGCGGTTTTAAAATGGAATGGTATCTCTTTTCAAGAACAATATGCAACCCCGGTCCTGGATAGTTATATTTCAGATTATCAGTTAGTACCCGGAGAAATAGCCGGATCTGATCTGCTGGTCGTAGGACTTAATCAAGATGAAGGCTTTTTCCTTCCCAATCAGCAGTCTTTGATTATGTTTTTTAAACTCAAAGTTTCTTAGAAAGAGGAGGTGATTAAAAAACGGGATAAGTAACGTAAGGATAAGCTTAGAGCCAGTTAGATTTATCAGTTTTTAGGTTGTTGAAGTTTCATAGTAGTTGTTTGACCAACTCTGGGTAGTTCGTAATAATAGTTAACTTAAATTTCTAAGGAAAAAAGGAGAGGTCATTATGAAAGCTTTAAAACTGTATCTAGCTTTAGCCCTGATAGTCATAAATATAGCCATATTCTTTCCTTCTAAATCCTTTGGTGTGGAAGTGACGTTTAGTGGAGATTTTAGAACCAGATGGTGGTTTCTCGATCTGGATTTCAACAGGAATAATGATAATACCTTAACCGTTTTTGACTTGAGGTTTCAATCCATTATGACCGCCAAGGCCAGTGACAATGTAAAGGCGGTATTATTCTTACGAACCAATGATAACGGTGTTGCAGGTAGCAGTGGAGACTTTGGCGAATTCCCCGGTTTTGGAAACCTGGGGGCCCAGGAAGTTGGTGCCGGTGGAAACATTATCGATTCAAACGGGCATCCTGTAATCGGTGGTAACTGGAAAGGTCGTGGTTTTGGTGGGGATAGTGTCAATATTATCACCCAGGAAGCTTATGTGGATGTAAGAATCCCACAGATTTCTCCACACCTGTCCGTTATTGCCGGAGTTCCCGGGTTTGATCTGGGACCCAATCACCTGGTTGTAGGTTTTGTGGATGCTCCGGGTACCAAGATCCGAATTGACGTACCGGATAAATTTGATGGCTATTTCTTTACCATGAAACTTCAGGAAGGAGGTCTCGGGACCGATTTTGATGCCGATGCTTATGGTTTTAACGCCAGCATTCCGGTTAATCCCAACCTGACCATTGGAGGGTATGTGATCTACGAGCTTAACAAGAGCGGGATCAATGGGAGTGCAACCTTTGATGGTTTCGCTACGGCACTCGGGAAAAGTGGTGATACCCATGTGGGTGGTCCGCCAGCAGCCGATGGTGGTTTTGGCCCCAGTCCTACAGGGGATCCCAGATTTACGACCTTCCCCAACGGTCTCCCCGGTACGGTTCAAGATCCTAATTTCTTCGGTTTCTACGGAGGGGATAAGGTTACCACCACTTGGTTTGACCTCAATGTCGTAGGTAAGTCGGGTGGTCTGAATTATATTGCAGAAGGTGTAGTCTCTACCGGTAAGATAAAAGATCAATTCCGCGGGGATGTGGATCTGAGGGGATTCGCCCTGGATGGTACTGTTTCCTATAATCTCACTGCTGCCAAAGCTAATATAGGTGCAAAGTTTACCTATGCCAGTGGAGATGATCCCAAGACCCGGGATAAGAATGAAGAGCACCAGGTCATCAACTCCGATTATATTTATTCTCGACTCTTCTTTGATAACAGCGTAAACGGCTTCACCGGCCACGGCAACCCGGCTAACTCCATTGTATTTAAGCTCTTTGCCTCGGCGGAACCCTTTGCAGGAACGCCCCTTCGACTTGGAGTAGAATATCTGAACATTCGAGCGGTAGAAGATCACTTCTTTGGGACCCAGAGTATCTTTGGAGGTCCTCGATTCTTTGATGGAACTGAAGATAAATCCATTGGCAATGAAGTCGATTTCTACTTCACCTATCGCATTAACGACAACACCGTACTCAATGGTGAATTTGATTTCATGGTCCCGGGTGAGTATGTAACCGGAAAAAGCGGTGTGTTCTTAGATCCTCTGACCGGTCAATTTGTCGATAACAGTGCTGCCGGTGATGACACGGCTATTAAGGGTGGTCTATCCATTTACTATACCTTCTAAAAATTATCTCTAAAGCGTAAAATGGGCAGATGCCTGGTTTTGTCCCCCAGGTACTGCCCATATCCTTGGGTTACAAAGGCTCATCCCGGTGATAAAAAAATCTGTACCCATACGATTTTCACGCTTTGTGGCGACCTAACAGGTCATGACCGTTTAGTAGGTAGAAGAAGAAACACCTCCCTCACGCCCCATCCTTCTCTCCCAACTTGGGAGGGGGATTCAGTAGCAGCAACCCTCTGTTAGTCCCCCCCCCCCTGGAGGGGGAGGATGGGAGGGTGTTCAGACAGAAAAAGTGACACCTACTAAATTGGTATAGTTACCGTAAAAAATTTTGACTTGACAGGTAGAAATCTTCAGCGTAGTCTAGTACTTGTAAAGTAAGTAAATAAAGATGTTATAGAAGGTAAATCCTTCACCCTATCATGACTTATCTGGGTCTAAATCGGAGGTATAAATCATGATGTTTGGTTTTAAACAGACTTTAGCGGTAGGAGTTGTGGTTCTTCTGATACTTACAGCTACGGTCGCCCGAGCAGCGGAGGAGAAACAGTCCATTACGGGGCATATCTATTGTGTCCTGCCGACGGCTGAAGGAGTAAAACTCGAACCGGGGGTTTGCCCTGGAGGGGACCATCCCCATGTTCTTAAAACAAAGGATGGTAAGTTGGTTCTTTTGCAAGAGTCTTCTCTCCTGAAAGATATCCCCAAGCTTACAGCGGAAGAAAAGAAAAATGTAACCATTGAGGGTAAAATGACCGGTAATACCACTTTTACCCCAGAGGCCGTTAAATGGCCATGGCTCAACAGGTAGTTTGAAATGGATAAACTTAAAAGCCTGGAGAGGATGGAAGAGAATTTCTGATAGGCTTTTTGGTTTATCATCTTATAAAGACCTAACAGATCCTGAAGATAAGAAGATTTTAGGATCTGCTACAGAATTAGGGAGGGTTAATTATGTTTTATCGTAATTCCTACATTATTGCTTTTGCAGTCATTTTGCTCGTGCTGACAGCAGGTCTTGTCGGAGCTGCGGAGGAGAAGAAAGAAGAAGTGGTTCAAGGACATGTTTATTGTGTATTACCGACGGCGGATGGGGTAAAACTCGAACCAGGTGTCTGCCCGGGAGGTAAGGACCATGGAGCCCATGTGGTCAAAACCCCGGATGGTCAGCTTATCCTCTTGCAAGAAACCGAGGCTCTGAAAGATTTACCGAAACTTACTGCAGAACAGAAGAAAAATGTAACCATTACGGGTAAAAGAGAAGGTCCTACGGTTTTTACCCCGGAGACTCTTCGGGTAAGATAAGGAGTTTTCTTTTAAAGCCTGAGGAAGCCTGAAAGTAGCCGAGAAGAGGGGTGCTTTTGGGCTTTTCTATTTGTAGGTGTTTAAGAAGAGTTAAGGTATAAGGTGAAAGGGTTCATTTAACTTTATTTAAGGAAATACAGGAGGTGACGTATGGTGTTCAGGTCTAAGCAGATTATATCGATGCTGGTAGTTGTCATGTTAGTCATTGCGGCGGGAAAAACTATGGCAGCAGAAGAAAAAGAAACCATCAGAGGGAAACTCTATTGCGCACATTTGGAAGGAACCGAGTTAAAACTCGAGCCGGGGGTCTGTCAAAAAGAGGCCAAGAACCGTTTCCATGTTGTCAGGACCACAGAAGGCAAAATTATCCTCCTGCAAGACTCTCCCCTTATGGCAGCCGAATTGGAGAAGCTTAAAATTGAACGTACCGATGATATTACCATTACCGGTCAGAGGTCTGGCCCTACGATTTTCACTCCAGAGACTTTACGCGTGAGATAAGAGGAGGGTAAAGATCCCCCGCCGAGGTACTAACCCTTTTTAAGGGATGCCTGAAGGATTGTTTATAACCCTTCAGGCTTTTTTGTTTAAAAAACCTGAAATGGCCAAAATCCTCATTATTTCTCCTATTTCTATCGGTGCGAATATGACCGGGCCGGCCATTCGCTATTGGGAATTTACCAAACAGCTTGCCTTGAAACATTCCATCTTCCTGGCTGCCCCAACTCTGGAAATATCCTCCCTTCTCCCTCAATTACCTCTTACCGTCCAATTATACCCATCTGAAAAAAAAACCCTGGAATTTCTTGCAAGAGAAGCAGATGCCATCCTCCTTCAAGGCCTGGTGAGCTATCACTATCCTTTCCTCCTTAAACAAAAAGCTCCGCTCATTATCGATTTGTATGATCCGGTATTCCTGGAAAACCTGGAAATTTATACGAATCTGAAGGAAGGAGAGACTTTGGCTCTCCACAATTTCAGCTTAGCAACCCAAATTCAGCAATTGCAGCATGGGGATTTTTTCCTTTGTGCCAGTGAAAAACAAAGGGATTTCTGGCTCGGGATGTTAGGGGCTTTTAATCGACTAAATCCGGTAACTTATCAGCAGGATAAAACGTTTCGTCGGCTGATTGATGTGGTTCCTTTCGGTATTCCTTCATCTCCTCCACGACTCTCCAGGAGGGTGCTTAAGGGAGTTTATAAAACCATTGGAAAAGACGACTTTGTAGTTCTCTGGGGTGGCGGTCTCTGGAATTGGTTTGATCCGATTACCTTGATTTACGCCATGAAACGCATTTGTGAACAACGAAAGAATATTAAACTTTTCTTTATGGGGGTTAAATATCCCTCCCTGGAAGTTTCCGAGATGAAAAAGGCTCGAGAGGCTATAGAACTGGCCAAAAGTTTAAATTTATATGACCGGTTTGTTTTCTTTAATGATTGGGTTCCCTACCAGGAAAGGGAGAATTACCTTTTAGAAGCAGATATCGGGATCAGTATCCATACCCATACTATTGAAACCGAGTTCTCTTTTAGAACCCGAATTTTAGATTACATTTGGGCAGGTTTACCCATTATTGCCACCCGAGGAGATCTGTTAGGCAGTTGGATAGAAAATAACCGGTTGGGTCTTCTGGTAAGTCCTGGAGATATTGAGGAGTTGAAACAGGCCATTCTTCGAATGGTAGACGAACCCTCGCTGCGGGAGCACTGTAAAGCCCAATTGTCCCAGATAGCTCCTCAACTCAGATGGGAAAAAATTATAGCCCCCCTGGAACATTTTTGTGAAAGGCCGGAAAAAGCGCCGGATAAAATTCTCAGGGGTCAACTTCCGGCTTATCCCACCCTTTCCAGACCCCTTGGCTATTATGCCAAAAAGTTGTTATATTATTATCGTACCGGAGGAGTTCAATACGTGGTAAAAAAAATAAGGAGATTGATCCATGCTAGAAACCTTTGAAAATCAATACAAAGGACGAGAATATACGGTCTCCATGATCTGTCCTGAATTTACTTCGGTATGTCCAAAAACCGGACAACCGGACTTTGGGACCATCAAAATTGAATATGTCCCTGACCAGAAATGCATTGAACTCAAATCCCTGAAGCTTTATCTTTTTTCTTATCGAAATCAAGGGATTTTCTATGAGCATGTTATCAATAAAATTTTAGATGATCTCGTCGAAGCCTGTCAACCTATTCGTATGACAGTTGTGGGGGACTTTAATGTTCGAGGTGGAATTAAATCTATTGTCACTGCAGAATATAAAAGAAAGTAACCGGCAATTGTCCATAGGGAGTTATTCGTTGTTAATTTAAAAGGAGGAGGATATGAGTGATAAAATTGTAACCTTGACCGATGCCCGATTTAAGGAAGAAGTTCTCGAATCGAAACTTCCTGTATTTGTAGATTTCTGGGCACCCTGGTGTGGACCTTGTAGAATGGTGGCCCCCATTGTAGAAGAATTGGGTGAGGAATACAGTGGCCGGGTTAAATTTGGGAAGTTAAACGTGGATGATAATCCCATCACGGCCCAAAGTTATGGAATTGTCAGTATCCCGACTCTGATGATCTTTAAAAATGGCGAGGTGGCTGAACAGCTTATCGGAGCACATCCCAAAAAACGTATTAAACAGGCCATTGAGGAAGTCCTGGCAAACTCTTAAAGAGGAAAGACAATAAAGTCAGGGAATTCAGTTCAGGTCTTGACCGTCTAAAGGGCCTGGCCCTCTCAAAAATCCCGGAGAAGCATTCAGTACCCGGCTAACCTTCAGAAGCCCAGGCAGGTAACCTGTTTGTAAGCCCTGACAGCAACCAGAGGAAGTGTAAATAACCATCCCATCAAGCTCCAATAGGACGATGGCGTATGGAATCTTTACCGAGCGCTCCTATGGAGCTTGGATGTTTCTCTGGCATGGGGTCCTATGGTTTGTGTTGTGAGCTATAAACAGGCCATCCCTGCGGGACTTTACTCCTTTATCTTTCATAAATTTTTAAGGGGTCGGAGTCGCCGTCGGTGAGGCTGTTGGAAGGGGATTTGGAGTGGGAACCGGTGCAGGTCCTACCCCTCCTTGATCTGGGAAATTACCAAAGGAAACATTAATTGAACCGCTGGTAGATATATCATTGCCAAATCCGTCTTCTCCAAATAAAGTAATGGTTACCGTCGCAAAAATTTCCCCTCCCTCTCTCAATTCTACCAGTGGAGAGCGGTTCTTATCAAAAGCCCTTACAATAACGATATTGGTGGAGGCTTCGGTGTTGGGAGCCAGAAAGAGATTCATGGTTCCATTAAACGAAGCCGGAACCGCACCCCCATCGGTACGAAAATAATCAACCCGATACTGGTTGAGAACGATATTGTCCAAAGGACCCGGTTCAAAGGGCGTTGTGGGACCATTCTGATCCACGGACTGACTTCGGACGGTGACGGTGGCTACGTCATCGGTTAGAAAGCCATTGGTCACTACATCGGATTGAAGAGGAACCTTGCCGGATGTATCGGTAATGGAAACCACGGTTACCTGGGAAGAGGTAAAGTTATTTTTCCCACCCGGTTTTCCACAACCCATCAGGAGTTTGGAAGCAAGAACCAATAAACAAAGGTAAAGGAGTAATTTTCTAAACATCTTCTAACACAGATTTGTAATTAAACGTATAAAATATGCAGGCTCCTGGATCCCTCAAGGGAACGCCAATGGTAACTGTAACAATTTAGTAGGGGTTACTTTTTCTGTCTGACTACCCCCCTGACCCCCCTCCAGGGAGGACTTCATCAGCAGCAACCCTATGTCAGTCCCCCCTGGAGGGGGGTCAGGGGGGTGTTTCTTTTTCTACCTAAAGTCAAACGAGACGTTTAACCTACTAAATTGATACGGATACCTTACAATGACAGGTTATGTTATGAAATACCGTTGGATATAAAATATCATTGTACAGGAGTCTGTGAAGTTTCGTTTTTCAATTTTAAGAAATTAAGGATTTTAGCTAAATCATTCTCGTTGCTTTTATCAAAAAACTTCTGAAGGGCCTGGATCTTTTGTGAAAATTCATAGGTCATTTTATCTCCATCCCGGACGGTGTCGAGTACTTGAGGAGTAACCAAAATAAGCAATTCGGTTTTACTAAAAGAAGCATTTTCACTTTTGAATAATCTTCCCAATAGAGGGATTCGGGACACTCCGGGAACCCCCTGCTCGTTACGATTTCGATTCTCCCGGATGAGCCCTCCGATAATAAGAGTTTGTCCATTCTGAGCCACTACAGAAGTCGATGAATTACGTTTTCCGAAGGAAGGGGATCGTGTATCTCCAAAAGAAGCAGATTGCACATTACTGACCTCCTGCTCGATATCCAATACCACGGCACCTTCTTTATTGATACGGGGAGTTACCCGTAAAATAATCCCTATGTCTCGATACTGAACCGAATTAATGAATTGATTGGTCACAGTCCCTTCAGCCCCCGTGGTAGGAACGGTAGAAACTCCCGACAAAATAGGTATTTCCTCACCCACCTGAATCGTGGCCTTCTCATTATTCCGTACCAGGATATGGGGATTCGATAAAACTTTAACCCTGTTCTCTGTAGCCAGGGTCCGTAATTGGGCTGCAAGCCTTCCGGCGGCTTCGAGAACATAGGTAAAACCTGTATTGGAGGAAGTTACATCCGGGAATACCGTTCGACTCTGGGATTGAAAAGAATTGGTTTCTCCCCCTATGGTCAGTTGGTTCTGGCCCAGAAGAGTTCCTTGAATGCCGAAGAGGGTACTTTTATCCAGGCTAACTTCGACAATGAGGGTTTCTATTAAAACCTGAGGCGGCCTGAGGTCCAGTTCATCGAGAAGTTCTTTAATCGCCTGGTATTGGGCCGGAGAGGTACGAATGATTAAAGAATTCGTTAGCTCATCTGCTACAATCAAGACCTCTCCCTCTCGTACAGCGGAAGGCTGGCCCTCGGTAGGAACCGAAGGTTGCCCCGGTTGGGGTGTACGGGGAGGTTGCCCGGGCTGACCGGGTTGGGTACCCGGAGGTTGTACCGCCGATCGCGGGGTAGGCCGTTCCTCCCTTCTCTGGGTGGTCGTGGGCGCTGTCGTAACGGTGGCCCGCTCTCCGGCTTTCCCTCGATAAAGCTCTTCCAGAACTTTGGCCAGATCAGCAGCCTTCGAATGTTTTACGTAATAGATATAATTACGACGAGCCACTTCTTTAGCCGGTTGATCCAGAATTTTAATCCATTCCCTCACCAACTGGGTTACTTTTGGAGAAGAAGTAATAAGCATGAGCGCATTATATCGAGCTATAGGAACAAATTTGGTGACCATTCCCCCCTGTCCGGCTGCAGCGGCTCCATCTGGAATAGCCGATAAAATTTGTTCCAACTCTTTAACCAAATCTTCTAGCGTCACATTCCGGATATAGAAAATCTCAATTTGAAGTCTCTCGTAAATATTTACATCGATCTGTTCCAGAATATCCAGTAATCTCCGAACATTAGAGGCTAAGTCTGTAATGATAAGGATGTTAGCTTTGGGATAGGGATGAAGATTACCAGAGGTCTGGGAGATAAAAGGTCCCAAGACGTTCATAGCTTCGGCAGGTGAGATGTACTTTAAACGAACGATATGGGTAACGACCCGATCTCCGTCCTTGACCTCTTTCCCTGTCTCTACCGGGATTGTTTTCTGCCGGGCTATGGCAATAGGTACAACTTTATAAAACTGTCCCGATTTAACTACCGTAAGATTATTTACCTCCAACACAGACTCCAAAACATTAAAAACATCTTCCCTGGGAATACGTCCCGTAGTTATAATACTGACTTTTCCACTCACACCAGGAGATAAGATAAAATTCTGACCAGTAAGTTCACTGACCGTATCGATAAAGTCTTTAATGTCTACATTGTCAAAATTAAAAGCTACCCCCCGATCCTCTACAGTACCTGCTTCTTTTTTAGCTGCTTCGGATGGGGAAGCCGGTTGGGGTTGGGCCGGTTGGAGTTGAGCCGGTTGGGGTTGAGCCGGTTGGGGAGAAGGAAAGGGTTCAACTGGAGGAGGAACTTCAGGGGTCTCTAACTGTTTTATTTTAGGTTTCATCCGATCTGCCGGAGAAGGTCGGGGAGATTGGGAAGCTTCAGACAATAGGAGGGAGGGTTCTTTATTTTCTGTAGGGTTCTTTAGAGTTGCTGAAAGTTGTTCCGGATCCAATTGAGAAAGAGCCGCCGGAATTCCATGGGGAGTTTCGGGATTTGATTTTGAAGGAGTTGATGAAGAAACTTGCGGAGAAGAGGCAGAAGTTTTTTCCCTGGCAGGTAAGGAAGTTTGGGGTACTTTTTGAGATTTTGTAGTACAAGAAGTACTTAAGGAAAGGAGCAGTGTTAAAAGGATTAGTTTTTTCACGTTCATTTCCAATGTTGGCATAAGAATCTATACTCTAAGTCCTTTTCGGGATGATTCAGTTCTTACTTTATAAAAACCTTATGTTAGACGGATTTTATAGAGTTGTCAAGGAAGAAAATGTAGAAGTTACCGATTAGAGGTAAATGGCAAATGTTTTGAAGGGAATATCATCGAATCAAAAAAATACTTGAAATCTATAGAACTGTTCATATAATAGTTGGTATTAATCGGTCTGATACCCTTTCCACATTAAGACTCCGCACAAACCGTAGAGGGCATAGCTGTTGTGGCTCTACCCTCAAACTTAATAAAGGGGAAAGTCTGGGTGCTTTAGAGGGTAAGGTTTTTTAGTAATTGGGAGAGATTCTCCCTCCTGTTTCTCTGGGATATCCCAGGGGAGGAGAAATCTTACTCTAAAATCTCCTTCCCTGGGAAGTGAGGAAAAATTAAAGCAGAGGTAATTCGGTGAGGGCCATGACCTTAAACCTGCTACAGAAAGGGATCAGGGTGAGGATGTTTTCTCAAGGATCATTTTTTGTCAGGGCGTTTTTGAACGGTAGACCGTATCTCCGATCAAAGGCAAAAATTTTTTATGATAGCTGGATCTTCTAGGAAATCCTTAGAACAGGTTTTATTATCGGAAGGCTTTCTTGAAGAAAGGGAACTTCGAGAGGCCTTAGCAGAACGCGATAGAAGCGGAAAGCCTTTAGAGGAAATCCTGGTAAGTATGGATTTTCTCTCTCCTGCGGCTTTAATCCGAGCTAAAAGCTCACAACTCGGAATTCCTTACCTGGATCTTAATCAGTATAAAATACTTTCTCCTGTTAAACTTCCGCTGAGTCCTAAGTTTATGAAGCAGTATAAATTCTTTCCACTCGAGGTCGTGGGAGACAGTCTAAAGGTTGTGATGGCGGATCCTTTTGATTATTCGACCTTAGAGGCTATCCGGTTTTCTTCGAAATATGATCCAGAGGTTTACATCTGTGAGGAAGAGGCAATTTTATCCGCCCTGGAACGGTGCTATGGAGACAATGCTTCCAGGGTTGGAAAATTTATAGAAGGGATTGGAGAGACTGAAGAGGGTACGGCACCGGGGAGTGAGGATGATACCGATGTCGATCATTTAAAAGATCTGGCTCGGGAAGCTCCTATCGTAAGACTGGTTAATCTCTTAATTGATCAGGCCATCGAGAGCAGGGCCAGTGACATTCATATCGAATCCTTTGAGCGGGCGCTTCGGGTCAGATATCGTATCGATGGGTTACTCTATGATCGGGAAAATATCCCGAAACGACATAAAGCGGCTGTGATCTCACGGATTAAGATTCTGGCTAACATGAAAATCGACGAGAAGAGGCTTCCACAAGATGGACGTATCAAATACAATTATATGGGGAGACCCATAGATCTTCGGGTTTCGACTCTTCCTACTCTGCATGGAGAAAGCGTGGTCATTCGAATCCTGGACCGGGAGAGCATCCGATTAGATTTGGAACAGTTAGGTTTCTCGCCGAAGTCCTTACTTGCCTTTAAAAGTCTCATTGAAAAACCTTATGGAATGATTCTGGTAACAGGACCTACCGGAAGTGGGAAGACAACCACCTTGTATGCAGCTCTAAGCCAGATTAACAGCCGGGATCGTAAAATTATTACCATTGAAGATCCCATTGAATATCAGTTGGAAGGGGTTAACCAAATGCAGGTCAATCCTAAAATTGATTTAACTTTTGCCAACGGATTACGTTCTATTGTAAGGCAGGATCCCGATGTGATCATGGTTGGCGAAATCCGAGACCGGGAAACGGCAGAGATTGCTATACATGCTGCTTTAACCGGACATCTGGTCTTCAGTACCCTTCACACCAATGATGCTCCTGGAGCGATTACCCGACTTTTGGACATGAATATTGAAGGCTTCTTAATAGCCTCTTCGGTCATCGGGGTGCTGGCTCAAAGACTGGTTCGGGTAAATTGCGAGAATTGTAAACAGGCCTATCTGCCGACCGAGGAGGTTTTAAAAAAAATGGAATTAACCCAATTAACCCGAGGTAAAACCACCGGTTACGCCACTTATCGAGGTAAAGGTTGTGAAGAGTGTGGGTTTACGGGTTATAAAGGGCGTATTGGAATCTTTGAACTCATGGTCATCGAAGAACCTATCCGTGAACTCATCGTGGAAAAAGCTCCCAGTACGGTTATTAAAGAAAAGGCACGGGCTTTAGGCCTGGTTCCCCTTCGAGAGGATGGCTGGGAGAAGGTAAAACAAGGCGTGACCAGTATTGAGGAAGTTCTACGTGTTACCCAGGAGGATATATGATGACATGGCCGATAAAAGTGTTTACTCTACAGATTTTTTATAGATTAAAAAATTTCAAGTTCCAAACCTTAAACCTCAAATCTCAAAAGGGGTTCAGTTTGGTGGAGATCATTGTGGTCATCACCATTATGGGGATTATTGCGGCCACGGTACTTCCCAGAATTCTCGGTAGAACCGATCAGGCCAGGCAACTGCGAGCTAAAAATGATATCAACCAGTTGGTTACGGCAGTCAAGCTATTTAAACTGGATACAGGCCGTTATCCCACGACCGAAGAGGGGTTAAAAGCCCTCAGGGAGAAACCTTCCGACGCCGATAATTGGAGAGGGCCCTACCTGGAAAAAGAGTTGGGGAAGGACCCCTGGGGACAGGATTATATTTATAGATATCCCGGCGAACATGGAGATTTTGATATTCTGTCCTATGGTGCGGATAAACAACCGGGTGGAGAGGGCTATAACCAGGATATTGTAAGCTGGAAGGACTAAAATTTAAGAAAAACGACGAAGCAAAGGCTTATAACCGGGAGAGTAGAAATTGAGGAGCGAAAAAAGTTTTATCTCCGGAGTTTGAAGGTTTGAACAGTTCTCCAGGTTTAGGAAAGCTCCCTCTGAAAAGAAGGCTAAGGAGTTCGTGTAGGGGTGGGCGTAGGTGTAGGCGTAGGAGTGGGCGTAGGCGTAGGGGTTCTGGTTGGTATGGGAGTTGGTGTAATAATGGGTGTTGAGGTAGGAATGGCTGTAGGAGTTCTGGTGGGTGTGGGAGTTTCGGTAGGCACTGGTGTAGGCTCACCGGGGGTTGGTTCAACAAATTGGATCCGTAATTTAATAGAAGCTGTAGCCTTACCCGATTGAGCGGTGACCGTAGCCGTCCCACTTTCTGTAAAACCGGAGAGAGTAACCGTAGCCGTCCCCCCTTGAGTGGTTACCACATTGCTACTGAGAGTGCCAAAGGTTGTTGTAAAGATAACTACGGTTCCATCGATAACGGGATTACCTAATTGATTGAGAACCAGTGCCGTAATCGAAAAGCTGGGAGAACTTCCCTCGGTGGCCGTGATACTGGGGGGGCTTGCAAAAAGTTGAATAGACGCAGCCCCCTCCCCTCCTAAACTTGCACTTCCGGCAGCAGCCCCACCCGGCTGAGTGGGATTTAATTCTTTTTCCCCACATCCCTTCGCCAGTACGGCCAGGACCAACAGAAACCAAATCGTGGTTCTGAAAATAAAACGATTCCGATTTATATTCGTTTCCAACGGTTTGAGACCTCCATAATGGATCACAAGGATACGGTCAGTCCTCCCTTATGAAGGGGGTTAACGAGGCAGTTAAAGCCCTCCACCTGGAGCCGCCAGTTGTGCACATTCCGAGCAATTAAAACAACTTCCGAACTGATTCCCATTTCCTGTCGGATTGGTATGAGGCCCTAAACAAACAATATCAAAATTGCCCACACTTCCATTGGCCTGAATTTTATTTCCTGTGAGCAAAGGGGCTGAAAAACGATCAAACCCCCGAATAGAAATCCCGTCTGCTCCGTTGTTTTGTATGATATTGTCTAATATCGTCGGGGAGGAGTTGTCAAGGGTAATTCCATCCGTTTTATTGTTTAAAATGTTATTTCCTCCTATCACCAATCCCGAAGTATCCTCGACCAGAACCCCCTCTTCTCCATTATTCGTAATCTGATTGTCACTGATTAACCCGGTAGAGTTCTCTACTTTAATTCCTGAGAGGGTATTCTGGTCTATTTCATTACCTGTAATGGTCATGTTGGAGTTCACCAAATAAATCCCTGAAGAGGTTCCTCCCGTAACGGTAAATCCTTTGATAGATCCCTGACTGGTTTTAAAGATAACGAATCCTTGAATGATACTCGAGCCACGTCCGGCTCCCAGGAGGGTTATAGCTTTGGAATCGATGGTGAGATTTTCTGGATAGAATCCAGGGGCAACCCGAATCGTATCTCCACTCCGGCTTTCATTAATAGCCTGCTGAATGGTGGCAAACTCTGAAGGAACATTTAAAATTCGAGTAGGTCCTATAGGATCTGAAGAAGTTGTTTCTGAATTACACCCGGAGAGCATCTCCAACAACAGACACCACACCAGGATCCATCGCATTTCGTCCTTCTCCATCTCCCGTTGTCCTTTGTCCCCAGTGTATCTCTTCATACCTGATGGGCCATGAACAACAGGTCATGGGTTCTTTTATTGATGATATCTTGGAGGAATGACAATAGGTGTCGGCACAGGATAGGGAATTCCTCCCGGTACGTTAGGAGATATTCCATTGGGCAACACCGGAACCGGCGGCGAGACATTAGGTATTCCCGAGGGTATCCCGGAAGGCCCTTCTTCTCCCTCCTCCGTATCTTGAAAGTCCTGGTCCAGCTCCGGCTGAGGTTGCTGGATGTTATATCCTTCCTGTCCCGGCGGAATGATATAGGGATTTGCCGGTTGAGGAATTTGCTGCCCTGGATTGGGATAAGGCAACGGTCTTCCTCTATTAATTCGGTTGGGAGTCACCCCGGGCATAATGGGAGTGGGTATAACACCTGGCTGTATAATGGGTTGCTGAATATTCGGTTGTTGCATTACCGGTTGTTGCATTACCGGTTGTTGGATAGGAGGTGTTCCAGCGTTTTTCTTGGGATTGGGTTCCCAGAGTTTAATGGAAAAGTCCTTCCCTTGCCGGGATAACGTCACCTGACTTCGTTTAATATCGGTAATCTTATACCCGTCGACTTCTTCATTCAGGTTGTATTTTCGAGGTTTTTGCTCGGACTTACTCTGAATCAAGGCATACATATTTCCATCTTCTCGACTCGTCCCATAAAAAACCACGCTGGGAGGGTTGATAATCTCCGGTTGAGGCGTAGGAGTCGGTTGAGGGGTCGGAAACGTAGCAACCTGAGGAGCCGGAGTTGGTGGAGGGGCCTCTGCAAGTTTTTTCCGGGTATGGTGAAATAAATTTTGCTCCTCTATCACTTCATAATCTGAAAGGGCCAGTTTAACCTTTCTGGCTATTTCCGTTTTTTCTATCTTGGTCGGAAGGTTCCTCTCTTCTAACTTTTCATCTTTAATAAGCTCAGAGGGCCACCATACTTGAGCGGCTTTAACGGCAGCATAGGAAAAGACAACAAGAAGAAAAAGATTCAATAAAGTGATGTAACTTTTCTTTAACATCTTATTTTTATTTGGATAACCTTTCTGTAGCCACAAAAACACCCGACCATTTCAAATTAAAATTTATTTTTGTCACCGACCTCGGGGTCTTTGTAGCCCCAAGTGCCTAGCCTATAAAATGGTCTTCCTGGTTTTCAGATCTAGGTTTTTTTGGCTATTCCCGCTATGGTCAAATCTACAAAGATAGCCCGTGCATTAATTTCATCATGGACTTGAATCTGCATTTCGGAAATTTTTAATAACTTGGTATGATTCTCCACCTCATAAAGGAAACGAATGAGTTTGTTTACATCGGTGGTGAATTGAATATTAACGGGAATTTTGAGGTACATCTTTACGTCTTCAGTCTTTTTGATAGGATTCTCCCGTTGTATTTCTATACCAACTTTAGCGGCTACTTCCCTTAACAGCTTTTGAAGTTCTGAAGCAGCTAGAGCCGGTTCTGAACCGGAGAGAAAGCGTTTATCCAGATCTTTTAACTGATCTTCCGCCGCTTTAATCTCTGCTTCTAATTTTGGTTTCTCTGCAACCATCCGTTTGTATCGGGTCAAAATCTCCATGTTGGCCTTCAATTCCCGTTCTACTTCCTGTTGCTTAGTTAAAAACGGCTCCAGGAAATAGGTATAGCCAAAATATCCTACAGCCAGGATCCCGGCCAGAATAAATAATTTTTCTCTCAGGATATAAGTTCTTTTTTTCATTCTACCTTGTATCAAACCCCCTGGAAAGTGGTAAAACCTCGGTGAATTTAACCGTAAATTTCAGGTTCCTACTCCGTCAGGCGGGCAGGTGAAGTATTCGGTTTATTCACCGGATTAGAAGTCAGGGTAACGGATCGATCTTCCTTATCTTTTTCAACTTTCTTACTGGATTTTTCATGGGAGGTTTCTTCTGAAGTCTTTTGCCGCTGTTTGAGTTTACTGATTTCCATGGTCATTTTAAAAGTTTCTGTATCCTGCCGGATGGTTTGAATGGGTTCTGAAAAGCTGGGTTTTTCAAAAAGAACCGAATCTGAGAAAAGACGAATAAGATCCGAAGCCTGACCTCCTTTGCTATGATTACTATATCCCCAGATATCAACCTTGGTGTCTACAACTTTGATCCCTTTTAGCCAGGCATATTCCGGAGTTTTCAAAGTCAACTCCTTTAAAATATCCAGCATACTGGGGCCCTGGTTTTCTATATTGGCCAATGTTTCGATCTGCTCCTTTAAACCCCTGAATTGGTTCTTCATCTCAATGGCAGATTTTACTTGAGGTTCCATAGAGATTATTTCTTGTTGAACCCAATGAAGCGCTTTTCTATCTTTATAACACTTACCCAGATAAGTTCCTCCCAGCAGAAGGAATATGAGAGTAACCAGAGTTGCCGTCAGATAAAGTTTGGGGGGTTTCGCAACTTCTAGAAATCGAGGAAAGAGGTCTAACCTAAAATACTCGGCTTCTGTATCTTTTAAGGTAAGTCCTGCCTTAGAACAGAGGAGAGCCATTTGAGGACTCTTCTTAACTTTAAGAATCCGAGAAAAGTCTGCAACCTCCACGGGAATATCCAGGTATTGCCTAAAGACAGGTTCAAGTTCTACATCCAGGATTCTCGATTGAATAAGGATTAATTTTTCAACCCGCCCCTTTCCCATGAATTCGTGCTTTAATAAAGCTTTACCCACTTCGCTGATCACCCATTTTATAAAACTTTGAAGAAGATAATCCCCGTTTTCTGCAGGTAATCCGGTGGTTTCCTGGGATTCAGACAATGGAGGGACATCTCCCAGGTTGATCCAATGATCAAATTCTTCATCGATTTTCTCCGGCTTACCGGGCATCTTCTTGAGAAGTTCCTGCCAGGGTTTTTCCCGGATCGGAAGGATAAAGGAATTTTCCAGATTTTTACCACACAAGAAATTAACTTCTATATGATGGGGAGTAATATCTACAATCCCTATGGGAGAAGGGGAGAATGATCCATCAACGGGTTTTATCTCGCCTGCATATTGAGTTAGCAGGAGATTCAGAAGGGAAAAGGAAGAAACAAAAACCGCCGTGGGTTTAACCTTATCAGTTTTAACAAGGTCCAGGCAGGCATCCACCAGGTGTTTTTTTGCCGCAACCAAAAGAACCCGGGCTTCCTTCTCATCCCGATTCAAAGCTTGAGAATCATAATAGATATCCGATTTGGAGAAAGGAATATGCCGCTCGACTTCATAACTCAACATTTGTTCGAGATCTTGATCAGAGAGTGAGGGAAGTTTAAGATATCTAACCAGGACGGTATTCCTTGGGATCTCCACAATAACCTCCTCAGATTTAGACCCATATTGGTGCAAGAATTCGGTTAATTTCTGGTAATCTTCAGGACCTAGCGTAACCGATTCATCCAGAATAAGAGAGGAGAGGAAAAGGGAATCTATAATTTTAACGGTATTTCCCTTTCTTTTCCAGTAAAAGGCCGTTAAAAGGCCATCTTCAAGACTTATCCCGAGACCCTTTTTATTTGGATAGGTAGAACGTGCCATATAAATAATTTATTTACTTTCCAAAACCTGATTTATATTTATAGAGGAGAACAATAAAAATATAAGAAAGAATCATAAAAAATGAAACAGTTATCTGTCAAGAATAACCTTAGCAGAAGTTATGCCAAAATCCTTGTTTGCCAAAACAAGCGAAAATAAAGTAAATAACCGGGAACATAATTTGCAAATTTTCGTCCTCACAGGGAGGTGAGGTGTTAAATATGCAGTCTGAGTCGGGGGTGGCATTAATTATCTCTCTTCTGGTGGTAGTCCTGCTCATGGTCATGGCTTCTGAATTCTCCCATTATGTAGGTACTGAATTGAATGTGGTCACCAATTTTAAAGAGGAAATGGAGCGATACTATTTAGCCGAAGCCGGAATTCATCGAGCTTTGGCAGAAATCGGCGGGGAAGTGGATTTTCACTATCTGGATGAAAACGGGCATCTGAAATTTGGTAAGCTGCGGGATCAACCTCAACCGGAGGAAAAATCCGGGAACGCATCACAGGAAGTCAAGACCACAGAGAACTCCTCTGAGATTCCCTTGGGGAAGGGAACTTTTTCGTACACCATCGAAGATGAGGAGAGAAAATTGAATATTAATTTAGTTAGCCGTCAGGTTCTCGTAGAACTGCTTACCATTTCGGGGGTGGAAGATCAAATGATCCGGGATACCATTGCCGATTCTATTATTGATTGGCGAGATCCCGACCATAATCACCTGCTAAATGGGGCTGAAGATGATTACTATGAAACGCTGGATCCTCCCTATGAAGCAAAGGACGCCAACTTTGATACCATCGAGGAATTACTTTTAGTTAAAGGGATGACCCGGGAAATTCTGTATGGGACCGATCCGAATAGTCCTTCCCGGGATAAAGGTGAAAAAAAACCTACCTATACGGGAATCGCTCAGTATCTTACCACGGATAGTTCGGGGCAGATTAACATCAATACGGCCAGTGAGCCCGTTATCCGTGCCAGGTATAAATCAAAAACTGCAGACCTTCTCCTGGATGAAAGAAAAAAGGAAGGTTATTTCAAGCAACCTAAGTATGCAGGTATTGTAAAGTCTTCCCATTTTACTATCCTGTCTACCGGCAGGTTGAAAAATGATTCCGTCGGCCGCACCATTAAAGCGGTGGTGGAGTATGTGAATCCAAATTCCGGATTTAAGATTCTTTATTGGAATGATAATTTTCAACCGTAAAGTGTCCAACAGGATGGGTGAGTTATCACTGTCCTCAACCTCCCGGATCCCAAACCCAAGAAGGTTCTAAAAATGCCCATCAGATACCCTTCCAGATTTTTAAAAATCCCGGAGGGATCTGATAAGGATCTCAGATAATCTTGAGAGACCTTGAGGACAAGCACAAGACCTGTTCTTGCTTTAAAACTTTATACTCAGGACCTGGCATTCCGTTGGATTAGCCGGATAAAGGTCTCTATCATCCCAAGATCCTATGAACCGGTTCTGGCTAATTGAACCCAAGGCATGTGTCCAGGCAATACTTTTTTTAAACTATGAAACCATATGGTAAGAAAGTCACTTTATCACTTTCCATTCTGATAATTCTGTTCCTTGCTCAAGTTGCCTGGGGGGACAGGAATAAACAGTCCCGTCCTATTTTATTGGGTACATCTGGAGCAAATATCAAAGATTGTTGTGGTGCCGGAACCCTGGGAGCTTTGGTCCAGGATATCTTTGGAAGCCAATATATTTTAAGTAACAATCATGTTCTGGCGAGAATTAACCGGGGTTTAGCCGGTGAGGCAATCATTCAACCCGGGTCTTTGGACCAGACGCCTACCTGCTCCAGAGATTCTTCAGATGAGGTCGCTAACCTTTGGGCGTTTGTGCCTATTCTCTTCTCAAAAAATACTCCCAATACCGTAGATGCTGCCATTGCCTCTGTTGAAAGTGGAAAAGTTAATCAATCTGGTTCTATTGCCGGGATAGGAAACGTGAGCAGCTACATTGCGGCCCCGGCTTTGAATATGCCGGTTAAAAAAAGTGGCCGTACGACGGGTTTGACTACCGGAACGATTACGGCTGTGAATGTAACGGCAAAAATTTCATACCCTAAAAATTGTTTCGGGTTTCCTCTTAAATCAGCAAAGTTTATCAATCAAATCCGGATTGCCCCGGGGAGTTTCAGTGCCAGTGGGGATTCAGGTGCCCTTGTCGTGGAAAACTGCTCATCTTCCCCAAGAGCCGTAGGCCTTCTATTTGCTGGGGACCGAACTGGAACTTTAGCCAATCCCATCGGAAGCGTTCTATCTACCTTGAATGTGAGTATGGTAGGCGTAGGAGGTTTTTGTAGCACGTCACGGACCTCTCCGGAAACCGGGGAGCCAACCTATGGAATCCCGTCCAAACTCATAGAAGCAGCCAGAAAGATTAAAGAACGTTATGAAGAGGCTATCCTTAATGAAGATGGCGTTGTTGGAATAGGAATAGGACTCTCGGATATCGCACCCGACCAGGTTGCCATCGAAGTGTATGTCAAAAGACCTGTACAAGAAATGCAACGGGTCATTCCCCAGAAATTAGAAGGTATTCGCGTAAAGATTCTGGAAACCGGAGAGGCTGTTGCCTATTAATACCGTTTACCCTTCTCTGATCGTTGGAGAAGCCGGGAGATAGGGCCTGAAACCTTTTTTGAACGGCTCAGAAGCCTGTCTGATAACCTTAAACGAGGGCGTTTTACCTACTTCCGGCCTCAGACTCCGGAGTATGATTCTCAAATTGATTACCTATAACATCCAACGAGGTATTGCTTTCGATAGTCTCTTTTCCCACTTTACCTCCATTCCGGAGTTTCAACAGGCAGACGTTATTGCTGTTCAGGAAGCCTGTATACCTAAAAATGGGGAGAATACACTTTCCAGACTTTTCCGAGGTTTTCCAAAAGGATATCGATGGAGTTATCGGAAAGTGATGACCTATCCGGATAAAGAGTATGGAAATGGATTTATCTTTAAAGAAAACTGGGTTTCTATGGCCGAAGAAGTGATTCCCCTTCCCCGGGTTAGTCGGTTAAAGTGGTACGAAAAACAGAAGACCGAAGGGGGAGCCCCGGATACCAAATCGGCTTTTGTCCAAACCTTTCGGGTATCCCCCCAACCCGATCCTTCGTTTCCCTTCCCTTCGAAGGAAGGAGAGGAAGGTTTGAAGAGCTACTTTATCCGGATTACCAATGTTCATATGGATTTTGCAGGGGGTCCCCTCCACCGGCGAGCCCAACTTCAACACGTTCTGAAGTTTTTAAATTCTCGGCAAAAAGTCGATGTGGATATCATCTGTGGGGACTTGAATACCATAGGCGAGTTTTGTTCCCCCAAAGCCCGAAAGAATACGCAAAGTGTGCTAGAAATAGCCCTGAATCAGGGGTATATAGACTGCTCAGAGACCATAGACTGGACCAGTGACCTTTTCTCCCATATCGATCCCGATGACCCTTCCAGACATTTTCTAACCCTTGGTAAATTCCTGGGATTCCACTTCCGCCAAAAGACCGATCATATCCTGGCTAAAGGTATAAGATCTATCCATCAGGCAAAGAAGATTACCCTTCCTCATACCTCGCATTTGCCGGGTTCAGATCATGTTCCCGTTTATGTAGAACTGGAAGTTTAAGGCCAAATCTCCAGAATCCCCTTGACAAAATTAAAGGGCAAAACGTAAAACGTTAAAGAGCTAGACCGAGGAAGACCTGGAAATGCCATTTTATTATTCCGACGTAGAAGAGGTGTAAGGGGAAAGCTTAAAAATCCTCTGGCCCACAGAATAGAAGGGGAATTCCAAAATTAAAGGAGATCTCTTTTACGTTTTATTTCTTCCCATGAACTACGACAATGCCTTTCGTAACAAAGAGGTTATGATCACCGGAGGGTTAGGGTTTATTGGGAGTACCCTGGCTCACCGCCTGGCTGCCTTAGGAGCCCGTATAACCCTGGTGGATTCCCTCATTCCTGAATACGGTGGAAATATCTTTAATATCCATGGTATAGAAGACAAGGTTAAGGTGAATATTTCAGATGTGCGAGATAGATCCAGTATGAACTATCTGGTTCAGAAGAAAGATTACATCTTCAACCTGGCCGGGACTCTGAGCCATACCGATAGCATGAAAGATCCGTTTACGGATTTAGAGATTAACTGTGTCAGTCAGCTATCCATTCTGGAATCTTGTAGAAAATTTAATCCCGAAGTCAAAATTCTCTTTGCAGGAACTCGAGGCCAGTACGGTCGAGCCCGGTATTTGCCGATCGATGAAGATCACCCGCTACATCCCATCGATGTCAACGGAATCAACAATGTTGCCGGTGAAATGTATCATATTCTCTATAACGAAATCTACAACCTGCGGGCAACTTCCCTGCGACTTACCAATACTTACGGGCCTCGCCATCAAATGAAACACCCCCGTCAGGGGGTTATTAACTGGTTCATCCGACAAATTCTGGATAAGCAAACGGTGAAAATTTTTGGAGATGGGAAACAAATCCGGGATACCAACTACGTGGATGACGTGGTAGAAGCCATGCTAATGGCCATGGCCAGCGAAGAAACCAACGGTCAGGTTTATAACCTCGGAGGATTTCCCATCAGCCTGGAAGATTTAGTCAAAAAAATGATTGAGGTTTATGGGGAAGGAAGTTATGAACTGGTTCCCTTTCCAGAAGAGCACAAGCGTATAGAAATCGGTGACTATATAGCCGATTATACCAAGTTTAAGAAAACGGTAGGCTGGGAACCCAAAGTCTCCTTTGAAGAAGGTCTTCGGAGGACCTTTGAATATTATGAAAAATATAAGTCCTACTACTGGGAATAGATACCAAAATGATTCCAAAGACCCCGACTTCCCTCAAGGGAATAACTCTTCCTCTGCAGAGAAGTCTTATCTTTTCCATGCCTGTTGTTCAGGCGAGTAAAAAATTATCCAAATTTTTCTTGATTTTTCTTGACATTGACAAACTGATAAAGTTTGATAAAGGGGTTGTAAGGTCTCTTCGTCATCTGAGATGAATATCTTCTGAAGAAGATGGCTCCTTGAGGGTTACTCAAGGAGCTGTTTTTTTCATTCAAGGAGGAAGGAGGGAAGTTATGGGCATAGGGATTTTCAAACCAAACACCGGGTTCATTCTATTTCTGTTTCTGAGCTTCTTTCTCATTCATTCTATCCAAATAGCTGTGGGTGCGGCCATGGAAGAAAACAAACCCACCATGGCAACCAAACCCAGTGATGGATGGACTCTTCACGTTGATGCGAAAATGCATTTTCCAGGTAAATCCGATATGATTGCCCATCATTACTGTAAGCCTGTGGCCGGGGGTCTGACGCAATGTCAGATTTACGATAGTGATAATCCAGATGCCAGGCTGGTAGCCACGGAGGTGATTGTAGGTCCGGAGATTTATAATAAGTTCGATGCAAAGGAAAAAAAGCTCTGGCACTACCATAAAACAGAGATCCCCAAGGTAGATGCCAAACTTCCAGATCTTTCGGCTGACGAGGCTGCTAAAACTGTCAAGAGCATCGAAGAAACCTACGGTAAAGTCTATATTCTGTGGGATCCCAGCAAACAGGACCTTCCAATTGGGAAGCCTACACTTTCGATTCTAAAGTAGACGTTTATATTTTCTTATGGAACTTGCTATGGGTATTAATCGGGATTATTAATAGAAGGGTAAAGCATTTGTCGGTAGATAGTAGGTTTATGAAATTTAATCTGGAGAAGATAAGATATGTGTCAGATAGGTCAGGATTTGGTACCTGATGTCTCCACGAATGTTTTACCCTGAATTAGATGAAAGGACAGGATGTAACCGTACTTGTTACAGGTGGTGCCGGTTTTATCGGCAGTAATTTTGTATTGTATCTCCTCGAAAAGTATCCCCAATTTCACATCATCAATTTAGACAAACTCACCTATGCCGGCAATTTAGATAATCTCAAAAGCGTTGAGAATCATCCGAACTATACCTTTATCAAAGGGGATATCTGTGATGAAAAACTTGTGGAGGAAATCGTTGCCGGTGGTGTGGATTATCTCATAAACTTTGCGGCAGAATCCCATGTAGATAGGAGTATCACCGATCCTGGAATTTTTGTTCGGACCAACGTCTTAGGAACCCAGGTTCTCCTTGAGGCGGCAAAAAAATATGGGGTGAAAAAGTACATTCAAATATCCACCGATGAAGTGTATGGATCCCTGGACAAAGAAGGTTATTTTACCGAAATATCTCCCTTAGCTCCGAACAGTCCTTATTCTGCCAGCAAAGCATCGGCAGATCTCTTGGTACGGGCTTATTACAAAACCTTCGGATTAAATGTGAACATAACCCGCTGTTCCAATAATTACGGTCCCTATCAGTTTCCGGAGAAGCTCATCCCATTGATGATTTCCAATGCCTTAGAAGGAAAAGAGCTTCCGGTATACGGAGATGGCCTGCATGTAAGGGATTGGTTATACGTAGAGGATCACTGCAGGGCGATTGATGCGGTTATGCAGAGGGGTAAACCGGGAGAGATTTATAATATCGGAGGGGGTAACGAAAAAACCAACCTGGAAATTGTAAGATTGATATTACAGGAGTTGAATAAACCCGAGTCTCTGATTCGATTTGTGAAGGACAGGCCTGGACATGATCGGCGCTATGCTATAGACTCCAGCAAAATTCAAAGAGAATTAGACTGGAGACCCTGCTATGACTTCACCGGGGGTCTCAAATTAACCATCCGATGGTATCTCGAGCATGCAGACTGGTGGTATAAAATCAAATCGGGAGAATACCGGGCGTACTACCAAAAAATGTATCAAGATCGCTAACCATAAGATCGGTCTTCTTGGAAATTCCCCTTGACAAATTTTATAACTTTATTTTAGTTTAGAAAGACGTCTATTTTTTGTCAAAAGTTAACCGAGATGGGATCTCTCCTGGATTGAGAGAGTGGCCTCGTAGCAGGCTTTAAATTAACCCCCATCTTGGAACTTATCCCAAAAAGTAGGCGATTTTATAAATTAAAGGCTACTCGTTAGTCGCTATAAAAAATAAATGCGCCACCATAGTGTGTATTGCGTGGGTAGTATTTACTACAATAGCTTGTAAAAGCAAGGAACCACCAGACTATGAATTCAATACCTGAGTATTACTCCCAAAATCTCCTCTACAGACCCGACTATGAACATGATGCCTGTGGGGTCGGGTTTGTTGCTGATATTTCAGGCAATCGAAGTTACGATATCCTGGAAAATGCCTTGAGATGTGTGAGCAACCTCACCCATCGAGGAGGCGTTGATGCCGATCAGAAGACAGGAGACGGTGCGGGTGTTCTCACCCAGATTCCCACGAAGCTTTTGCAAAGAGACCTGGGACGGTTGGAATATCGGATCACCAAAGACTCGGATCTGGCCGTAGGAATGATTTTCTTTCCCAGGGAGCTGGAAAGTCGAAGAAAATGTCGCCAGATTATCGAGGAAGTAGCGGCGCAGTACGGACTTTACATTTTTGGTTGGAGGGCAGTTCCAACCGATCCATCGGCTTTGGGAGAAAAAGCTTTTAATACCGAGCCTTATATCGAGCAACTCCTGATTGGAAGGCCTATTGCCATGTCACTGGATGACATGGAATATGAAAGGACCCTTTATCTGGCTCGAAAGGAAATCGAGCGGCGGGTTCGAGAGGCCAATATAAACGATTTTTACATTCCTTCATTTTCTCATAAGACCATTGTGTATAAAGGTCTTTTGGTAGCCTCTCAATTGGCTCACTATTATCTGGATCTTCGTAATCCCCATTACGAGACGGCTTTGGCTGTCTTTCACCAGAGATATAGCACCAATACCTTTCCTACCTGGTTCCTGGCCCAGCCGTTTCGTATGCTGGCCCACAATGGTGAGATTAACACCTTGCGAGGGAATGAAAACTGGATGAATGCCAAAGAGGCCGTACTGGAGTCTTCGATATGGGGGGATCGGATTGAGAAACTTAAACCGGTTATTCAACCTGGAGGGAGTGATTCTGCGAAATTAGATAATGTACTAGAACTCTTGGTCATGTCGGGCCGGAATATCTTGCATTCTAAGATGATGCTCATTCCTGAGCCCTGGGAAAATATGCCCAATATGGATCCTCAGCATCGGGCCTTTTATGAGTACCATGCCTGCATCACGGAGGCCTGGGATGGGCCTGCGGCCATTGCCTTTAGCGATGGTACTTTTGTAGGAGCAACCCTGGATCGGAATGGATTGAGACCGGCTCGTTATAAACTTACCGACAATGGCCTGTTCATACTGGCCTCGGAAGTGGGAGTCTTCGAACTGGAAGATCGCTTTGTGATTAAGAAAGGGCGTCTTGGACCGGGTGAAATGATTGCGGTAGATACCAAAAAAGGCAAACTCTTGACCAATAAAGACATCAAAACCATGATGGGAGATCGGAATCCCTATGCCCATTGGGTCCAGCGCCATTTATTCCGCTTGGATAAACATATAAAACCCCCGGAAGATAAAGCCCCTTACATTGATCGAAATCAGCTCCTCCGGCAACAAAAAGCCTTTTGGTTTACGACGGAAGATCTAGACCTCATTCTAACCCCTATGGTGGCCGAATTAAAGGAACCGGTTGGGTCTATGGGGGACGATACACCGCTGGCTGTTTTATCCAAAAAGCCCAAACTGCTTTATTCTTATTTTAAGCAACTCTTTGCCCAGGTTACCAATCCGGCCATCGATCACCTCCGGGAAGAGCTGGTTATGTCCCTCAGCATGTATCTGGGTGGAACCAAAAGTATGCTGGAAGAGACCGAAGAGCATGCCCGGCTCATGCACCTATCCAGTCCTATTCTGCTCGATCACGAACTGGAGACCCTGCGACAGGTGGGAGAGAAAAATCTTTCTTTAATGTCGGTTACCTTATCAACCCTTTTTGAAGTAGCCAAAGGACCTCAGGGGATGGAAGAAGCTTTAAATAACCTGTGTGAAAAGGCCAGTCAATCCATCACGGAGGGGAAGTCTTTGCTTATTTTGAGTGATCGAGGGGTCGATGAAGCCCATGCGCCTATTCCTATGCTTCTTGCTGTGGGGGCCGTCCACCACCATCTCCTCCGAGAAAAGACCCGAATGAAGGTCAGTCTTCTGGTCGAGTCAGGAGAACCTCGAGAGGTCCATCATTTTGCTGTTTTGATAGGGTATGGTGCCAGCGCCATTAATCCTTATCTCACTTTGCTGACGATCCGGGATATGGTCCGGCGAGGCGTCATCAAAGATATGGACGAGGAACAGGCCCTCAAGCGGTATAAAACCAGCCTTAACAAAGGGTTGCTTAAAGTCATGTCCAAGATGGGTATTTCCACCCTGAACAGTTATCATGGAGGTCAAATTTTCGAAGCTATTGGGCTAAGCGAGGAATTGATTAATCGTTACTTTACAGGGACCCCTTCCCAGATCGGAGGTATCGGCTTAAAGGAACTGGCCGAGGATGCCATAACTCGTCATCGGGAAGCCTTTGCCAAGGTGGAGAAGTTAGAATTGGATCATGGAGGAGAATACAAGTTTAAGAAGGGCGGTGAAGCCCATGCCTTTAATCCTCCCATGATTAAAGCCCTCCACAGTGCCGTGCAGAAGGGGGATTTTCAGGAGTTTCTCAAATATACCGAACTGGTCAACTCCCGAGAGCCTCTGGCCCTTCGGGATTTATTGAGGTTCAAGCCGGGTAATCCCATCCCCCTGGAAGAAGTCGAACCTGCCGAAAATATCTGGAAGCGGTTTTGTATTTCGGGAATGTCCCACGGAGCGCTGAGCCGGGAAACCCATGAAACCCTGGCCATTGCCGTGAACCGTCTGGGAGCTAAGATGAGTAGTGGGGAGGGAGGAGAAGATCCTGCCCGATATAAAAGACGCCCCAATGGAGATTGGGCCAATAGTACGACCAAACAGGTGGCTTCAGGCCGTTTTGGTGTAACCCCGGAATACCTGGCTTCGGCTACCAAGGAATTGGAAATTAAAATTGCCCAGGGCTCCAAACCGGGGGAAGGTGGGCAACTTCCCGGGCATAAAGTTTCTGCAGAGATTGCCGCCATCCGACATTCGGTTCCCGGTGTTACCCTGATTTCTCCACCCCCTCACCATGATATTTACAGTATTGAAGACCTGGCTCAACTCATCTACGACCTCAAGCAGGTTAACCCTAGAGTGAAAGTATCCGTCAAACTCGTGGCCGAAGCCGGGGTCGGAACCATTGCCGCAGGGGTTGCCAAAGCCAAAGCCGATATTGTTCAGATCAGTGGACATGATGGGGGAACCGGAGCCTCCCCTCTGAGCTCCATCAAAAATGCCGGAAGCCCCTGGGAATTAGGGCTTGCAGAAACACAACAGGTCCTGGTCATGAACGGGTTAAGGCATCAAATTGTCGTGCGGGTGGATGGTGGACTCAAAACCGCACGAGATGTCGTAATTGCCGCCATGCTGGGTGCCGAAGAATATGGGTTTGGATCGGGGGCCGTGGTGGCAGCCGGCTGTAAGATGGTTCGTCAATGTCACCTCAATACCTGTCCGGTGGGTGTGGCAACCCAAGATCCCAAACTACGCGCCAAGTATGAAGGAACTCCGGAAATGGTAGTCCACTTTTTCCAATTCCTGGCCGAAGATGTGCGGAGAATCCTGGCATCCTTGGGATTCCGAAAACTAGATGAAATTATCGGTCGTACAGATCTTCTGGAGCAAATAAAAATCACAGATCACCCCAAAGCGGCTTTGGTCAACTTAAGTAAAATTCTGGCTCCGGCCGATCCCACAGGTAAGAAACCCCTTCGCCATATCATTGAATATAACGAAGTAGATGCACCTCTGGATGACCAGATCCTCCAGGATGCCAAAGAAGCCTTGGATGGCCGTAATTCGGTCAAGCTTGCCTATCGTATTCGTAATGTGCATCGGGCTACAGGAGCTAAAGTGGCCGGAGAAATTGCCTACCGGTACGGAGACAAAGGATTACCCAATGGTATTACCATTGACTGTGAATTCCAGGGAAGTGCCGGTCAGAGCTTCGGAGCATTCTGCATCGATGGATTGCGATTGACCCTCATCGGGGAGGCGAACGATTATGTTGGTAAGGGGATGCACGGTGGGGAAATTACCATTATGCCTCCTTCAGAGGCTGCTTTTAGTAGCCATGAAAACACCATTATCGGTAATACAGTTCTATACGGTGCTACAGGTGGGAGTCTCTACGCAGCGGGTCGTGCAGGAGAAAGGTTTGCCGTTCGGAATAGTGGGGCTTTAGCTGTTATCGAAGGGGTTGGAGACCATGGCTGTGAGTATATGACCGGAGGTATTGTGGTGGTTTTGGGAGAAACCGGTAGGAATTTCGGTGCCGGCATGACGGGTGGACTGGCTTATGTATTTGATCCTAAAGGAGAGTTTCCAAAGAAATACAACCCGGAATTGGTCACCCTGGAAAAAGTTCAGGATAGCGAGGATGTGGCTACCCTTCAGATCCTGATCAGTCGCCACGTGCAACTGACCCATAGCCAGCATGCCCGAAATATTCTGACCAAATGGGATCAGTATCAACCTTTATTCTGGAAAGTGGTTCCCAAACAGTCCGGAGCCAAACCAAAACCCTATCTCTCTCGTCACGAAAGCGGACAACTGAGTTTTAAAGCACCCGTTCTAAGTAGCTAAAATGTCTAAAGTGCCTGAAGTGAGCTATTAAGAGATACTTAAAAACTTCAGGCACTTTAGGAATCCTGTAGAGACCTTTAAAAATGAGTCTGCTGGTCGTCGGTACTGTTGCCCTGGATACGGTCAAAACCCCCTTTGGGGAGGTAGAGGAAGTTCTCGGTGGGTCGGCCACTTACTTTTCAGTAGCTGCCAGTTATTTTACAGAGGTCCATCTGGTTACGGTGGTTGGCGAAGATTTTCCGGCAGAGTATATGGAGCTCCTCCAGCGCCATCGTATTGATCTCAAAGGATTGCAACGGGAAAAAGGGAAAACGTTTCGATGGAAAGGGCAATATGATTATGATTTAAATGAAGCCCATACGTTGGATACCCAACTGAATGTTTTGCAAACCTTCAAACCCCAAATTCCGGAAGAATACCGAAAGATCGAGTATGTTTTCCTGGCCAATATTGATCCGGACCTGCAGCGAGATGTCCTTCATCAAATTGAACGACCTAAACTCGTTGCCTGTGATACCATGAACTTTTGGATTGCAGGTAAGCCAGAAGCTTTGAAGCGAACCCTCCAGGAGGTTGATATTCTCATCATCAACGATGCAGAAACCCGCCAGCTAGCCCAGGAACCCAACATCGTCAAAGCCGCTAGAAAAATCCTCTCCTGGGGACCCCATACCCTTATTATTAAACGGGGGGAATATGGTGTGCTTATGTTTAAGAGAAATGAAGGGATGGGAAAACAGGAGAAGGGAAGGGGAGAGGAGCGAGAAAACTCCTCTCCTTCTACACCTTTATTCTCCCTTTCTTCCGTCTTTGCCGCTCCGGCTTATCCTCTAGAATCTGTCTTTGATCCTACTGGTGCCGGAGATAGTTTTGCCGGAGGATTTATGGGATATCTCTCCAAGGTTAATCGGATCGATGAGGCCAGCCTTCGACAGGCTATTATCTTTGGAAGTACCATCGCTTCCTTTAATGTAGAGGATTTTAGCTTAAAACGGCTCGATAAATTAAGCGAAGAGGAGATTATAACAAGATTCCGAGAATTTAAGGCCCTGGTGGATTTTGAGCATCTTGGTTGAAACTCCGGCTTTGGAATTATTAATCTGTTGAAAGGAGCCATCCAGAGAAGCGATTATTGAAACCCACCGAGACTTCCATTGAGACCCACAACGGAAGGTCCTTCTCAGTTTATTTCTTTCAAACCCATCCCAACCCTTCCCCTATTTCCTCTCTATGAACCCGGAGTTCTACTCTGGACCAACAGGATTCACAAGATTCCTACCCTTTTTGGTTAATCTTGAGACTCAAAAGGCGAAGATGGTATCAGTTCGCGAACTAACCCACAACCATCCCTCAATTCTGAGAAACCTTTAAGGTGGATGGAAAATTTCCTTGACTAAAAAAAATTTTTACCTTCAAACTCATATCGTAGGATATGGAAAACAGGAGACCATGTTTGTTACCCTTATTGACTCCAGGGACCTCTTTTTTAGGGCAGTGTAAGGAACAAAAGGTACAGCTTTTCTCCAGGGAGGTGTGAATTTCACTTTTTTCCAAAAAGATTTAAAATTTCCCTTTTTAAATCTCTCGGTTGTACCCCATGTACCACCTTGCCTTAGGAAAGTCTCTCTGGTTCTCTATACGAAGAGGAGAGGTGTTGTATGGCGAAAGCAGAGAAAACTAAACTGTTTCGGGTACCAGATCCTTATCCGCTTACCCTGGCAGGTTTACTGGCGGCTCTGGGACCTCAGGCGATTAACTTTGGTATTTCCGTGGGAGGGGGGGAGACCATGCTGATCCCCAATTTAGCCGCTCAAGGAGCCGTTAATTTATTCTGGATTATGACCATTTCCACCATCGTGGAGACGGTGGTCGTGATCGAATGTATTAAATACAGTATGATCACCGGGAGATCTTTCTTCACCATGACCCAGGATATTCCGCCCCGGGGAATTTTCTGGCCCTGGGTTTGGGCCATAGCATCTCTTTTTACTTTTGCCTGGCCCTTTTGGTTAGGCGGGGCTTCTAGTGCTTTACTCAAGGTAACCGGAGGTACTGCTGAGTCGACGACCTGGGGTATTAAAACTTACTATCTGTGGTGCTGGGGTGCGCTAACCGTAGTCCTACTGGTTTTCCTTTTTTCCAAGACCGTTTATGGGAGTATATCCAAAATCTTTCAATGGCTCATGTGGATTAATATTATCGGTATGATTATTACCGTAGCCATCACAGCCAGTTGGGAGGATTATAAAGCGGTCCTTTGGGGTTATTTTAATTTTGGGCTTTCTAAACCCGATAAACCGATTTCCTGGAGATACATCGCCGGGCTTTATAACCAGCCGGGGGGGAGCCTGATGTGGGTCTCTCTGTGGGTACTGGAAGCCGGTTGGGCAATGGGCCGCTATACCGGAAAAGTCACCGGAATTCTCCGTCCACCTGAGGAAATTAACACGGAAGTCCTTCCCTGGGATACTTCAGATCCTCGAGAGGTTAAGAAAATGAAGGACTGGATCAGTATTGGTAAATGGAGCCAGATTATCTGGTGGAGTATCCTCGGTGCCATGTTTATGACCTATCTGTACGCTACCGCCGGATATGCGTATTTCTATAAACAAGGAATCGTAAAAAGCGGTCTGGAAATTCCTATTCAGATCGCAACGATCGTTGGAGGGGTTTTTGGCCCGATTGCTTTTACTATCTATCTAATCTTTGTCTTTGCAACCCTCTACGATGCCGGATTTGCTTTCCTGGATACCTTTATCGGGAGGACCGTGTCCGATGCCATCGCCGTTACCCCAGGGCTTAAAGGAAAGCGTCCTTACCGATTCTATTATTTCTTAATTGTAGTCCTTGTCATAGCAGCAGATTTTGTTTTTGTTACCTTTAAAGACCCCTATGCCCTCTGGTTATTTGTAGCCACATCTGCCGTTTTACTCCGAGGGGTCGCCGCAATTCAGATTCTCTATGTAAACTCTAAGTATTTACCTGAACCCTTCCGCCCCGGAATCATCACAAAGCTTATTCTCTGGTTTACCTTTATTACCGGGGTTATTGCCTTTGTCTTAGGCATGTATGCAACGTACTATAACCTATAAAAACTGCAGACAAGATAAGGGTCTGGGGACTGTCAGTAGAAGGGGAGTGAATAACGCAGCTTATCGAAGTCCTTCGATAAGCCCAGGACAGGTTAATCGAAGAACCCAGGGAACGGGGTACTGCTCAAGATAAAAAGGACACCCTTATGTGCTTTCTCTCCCTTGCGAGAGCAGGAGAAGGACGAGGGTGAGGGGAGATACCCCTCCCTTCGTTCTTAAAAACCTGCTCTTCCTAAAAAGGGATCGGTGGGAAGGTCTTTCGCAGGGGCTTTAACCCTTATCTTAATAGCCGGAGAAGTGTACCTACAACCTGTTGCTGTTAATCAGGCTTTTAGCAAATTCCAGATCTTGAGGGGTATTTGCATTGAAAAAGGAGAGAAAGTTCGGATCGAATAGCCGAATTTCTTCTGGAAGGATCCGCCTGACGCGAACTTCGGGAAAAAATCCAATGATTTTAAATGAATTCTTCTCCAGAAGGCGTTCAATGGGTTTGGTACAGGCTTTAGAGTAAATGGCATGGAGAGGATGCAGGCCCTCGGAGGATTGATTTTCTTCGGTAGGTGCATAGGGAATAACCACATCAAATCCCGGGGCCTGATCGATCAAGTATTGAATCAGATTCTGATTCAAAAAAGGCATATCACAGGCTGCAAAAAAAGCCTGGTCTTGGGAAGCCGTAACAAGGCCTGTATAAATCCCTCCGAGGGATCCTTTACCGGGAAGTATATCGGGAACTACCTTAAATCCCCAGGTTTTATACAGTTCAGGTTCATTGCTGATGAGGATGATCTCATCAAAAAGAGTTAAAAAAACATCGATCACCCGCTGGATAATTTTTTTCCCTCCCAGTTCCAGAAAAGCCTTATTCGTTCCCATCCGGGTGCTCTTTCCGCCTGCTAAAATAACACCTGTCATAGAGGGGTTACTTCAAAATGCTCCTGATGAAGGTTTGGGTCTTCCTTAATTTTAATTTTCTTTTTATAGGTTTCCATCATTTCCTCGATAAACGGACGTTCTTCACCTCGGAGCAAGGAACCGACGGAAGGATTAACCCGGATAAGGATTTCTTGACTATCGGTATTGCTAATTAAGCGCCGAAGTGCATTTTGAACTTCATAACAGACCGTGGCACTGGACTTAATCATCCCTCTTCCATCGCAATATGAACACGGTTCACAAAGGGTTTTTTCCAGACTTTGTTTAACCCGTTTACGGGTCATTTCCACCAGTCCCAGCTCACTCAGTTGAAGTACATTGGTCCGAGAGCGATCTTCCCGCAGTTTTCTCTCCAGGGCATTAAGGACCTTTTTCTTATTCTCTTCCAACTCCATATCAATAAAATCCAGAATGATAATTCCACCTAAATCCCTCAGACGGATCTGCCGGACGATTTCGCTAACGGCTTCCAGGTTTGTTTTGACAATGGTATCCTCCAGATTTTTCTTCCCCACATACTTACCCGTGTTAACATCTATGGCTACCAGGGCTTCGGTCTGTTCGATAACTATATACCCTCCCGATTTCAACCAAATTTTTTTCCTCAACGCTTTCTCCAACTCGCTTTCAATTCCGTAGTGATCAAAGATAGGAACATCTTTAACAAAAAGTTTAACCCGGTCGGTCAGATGGGGCATGAGGGTATCTACAAACTCCAGGCATCGTTGATACTCCCTTTCGGAGTCCAGTACCATTTTTTCAACATCCGAGTTAAAGAGGTCTCGAATGGTTCGAAAAACCAAATCTAAATCCTCATGGAGGAGGCAAGGGGCCGTGGAATTTTCACTCTTTTTTTTGATAGACTCCCAGAGTTTGATCAAAAACTCCATGTCATTTTTGAATTCTTCTTCACCCTTTCCTTCTCCAACGGTTCTCACAATAAAGCCGCAATTGGGGGGTTTAAACTTTTTAATAAGTTTTCGCAATCGACTTCGTTCCGCATCGCTTGCAATTCGTCTGGAAACCCCTATATGCTCCACCGTCGGCATGTACACCAGGAATCTACCCGGTAAGGTAATATGGGAAGTCACACGGGCCCCTTTGGTTCCCAAGGGTTCCTTGGAAACCTGTACCACGATTTCCTGACCTTCTTTGAGGAGTTCCTGAATAGAAGTGGAGGAAGAAGACATTTTAAAAGGCTCCAGATCCTCATCTCCGGCATCTACTCCGGCATCTTCTTCTTCCTCTACTTCGGTCGTTTCATATTCTTCCAGGTTATTATAAACATCTAAAACATATAAAAAAGCATCCTTTTTCAAACCAATATCTACAAAAGCTGCTTGCATGCCGGGTAATACCCTTGTAACTCTGCCTTTGTAGACATTTCCCACGATCCGACGATCCTGTGCTCGTTCGATATAGATTTCTACCAATTGACCATCCTCTAAAAGAGCTACGCGCGTCTGCCGTGGGGTTGAGTTAACAATAATCTCCCGAGACATTTTTACCTTCCTATAAACCCGACAGTTTTACGCTATTCTGTATGATCAGTTGCAAAAGAACTTTACCCCTTTAGGTTGAGTTTGGGCTGAAGCCGTGTCGCTGTAGGATGTGAGAAGTATATGCTTACTTCCTCAAATTTCTGTCATTCCCTGATCCCCCACTTCCTGGTATTACCTGGTATTAATAAATGATCTACGGAAAAATTGAGAGCTCATCCCCCTTATACGTTTATTTCCACCTTTTAAGGTGAAGCTTAATAAAAGGATTCATCTTGAAAAGGCTTTAAGGTTTTATTAAAATTAGAATAATCTTCAAATTGTAAGATTCTTCGTCTTAGGGTGCTCTCAACTTTTACTCAATTTATTTATCTTATTCAAACTGATTGAGGGTGATTTTCTGCAACAACTCAAAAGGATTCTTCAGAATCGTAAAACTGGTTTTTAATACGCTTTGTACAGGCAACATGAGTCGCCCCTTTTAATTAAAATTCATTAAAACTTAGTAGGTGTCAAGAGTAAGGTCTGCTTTGACTCTTTCAACCGCATTTCCGTTCTTATAATTCTTACTTTAGAGAGTTTCTCCGAGTCAAAGCCAAATATGACCTGAAGAACTTCCGTTGGTTTGGCTATCACTCCATGTCCCATGTTCAGTACCAGTCTAAGTTCAAGAAATTCTTCAGGGTTTCTCCTGAGCTCGTTGAAGGAACTTAGTCCGAGCTCATGGAAGGAACCTGCTTTGAGTCCATCGAAAGGAGATACTACCCATTCCAGGGAATCAATGGAAGACCGGATATTTACCCGTTGGGTCTTTTTCTCCCTCTCCCGTACAATCCATACTTCTTTCCTTTCTTTAAAAGTTTCAAGGATCTGATTCCAACGTTCTAAAAGAGCAGGTAAGGAATTTGGTGCTTCTATTCCAAGGAGTTCGACAGGAATCTGGATCTGATAAACAGCCTGGTCTACAACTTCCATTATAGCTTTTGCCCTTACAGGGATAACATAGACCTTTCTTATTTGAATATCCTCCGGGAGATGTTGATTTAAGAGTTCCTGGAAAGTATCTGGTTGAACAGGTTCCCTGAGAAAGAAATCCACCAATTCCCGATGACCTTCATATCCTACCGGTAGGGCAGGTCCAAAGGA
Source organism: Candidatus Limnocylindrales bacterium (assembly GCA_035559535.1). Classification (NCBI taxonomy): domain Bacteria; kingdom Bacillati; phylum Chloroflexota; class Candidatus Limnocylindria; order Candidatus Limnocylindrales; species Candidatus Limnocylindrales bacterium. Next base: position 36,002 of record DATMBG010000022.1, on the reverse strand, counting down.
TATCAGCGGGTGTACATGATAACCTTGAGAGTAAGCGATGGGGATCTGAGCCCGATTAAGAGCCCGATGGAAAACCCGGCCGAGTTCCAGATGCGAAAGAAATCTTAGATCCCCTTTCTTCCAGAACTCTGCCCGTAGTCGGAATACAGGCGGCTCAGAATCCGGGGATACCGGTTGGGTTTTGAGGGCCGTAGTCAGTGAATTTACATCCAGATCATAGGCTTCTGGAAGAAGATTTACAAGTCCGTCATTTTTCTGTTCAGGGTGGATTATATTCTGTCCGATCCTGACTTCATTCATGGGTTTATCAACCGGCTTATCCTTTTCCTTCGCATCCTTGGGTTCATTCTCTACCGGGACTCCCTCCACCAAGATAGGGACGGTATCGTGGAATTTGACGGTAATTTCTTCATCGCATACTCCACAGCATCGACAACCTACCCTGCAGTAGCGGGTTGTTCGGACTGCGAAGGCTTTTTTCCTTTCAAGCAAGAAGAACTTCTTTTTGATATCTGTTTGAATGAAATCCCAGGGTAAAATTTCATTCTCGGCCCGTTCACGGTAAGTATAGAAATCAGGATCTATTCCGGCCCGTTCAAAGGCTGTCATCCACTTTTTGAAGTTGAGTTGACTTCCCCAGCTATCGAAGCGGCATCCCAGTTCATGGGCTATCAGCAGGGCTTTACCCAATCTTCTATCCCCTCGGGAAAAAACCCCTTCCAGATAGCTAGATTCTACATCATGTAACCCAAGTTGGATATTTCGGTGTTTGATTCGAGATTTCAGGAACTCCTGTTTTGCCCTCAGGGATTCCATCCTTTCCTGAGCTTCCCACTGGAAGGGGGTATGGGGTTTAGGAACAAAGGAAGAGACGCCCACATGAACTCGGGCTCCGGACTTCCCAACCTTTTTCCCTGTTTGTTGAATCTTATATACCAGATCTGCAATGGCGGCCACATCTTCATAGGTCTCGGTAGGTTGCCCGATCATAAAATAAACTTTGATTAAATCCCATCCCGATCGGTAGACATCTTCTGCACTTCGAAGGATTTCGGCCTCAGAAATTCCCTTGTTGATCACCTCCCGTAAACGCTGGCTTCCTGCTTCTGGTGCCATGGTAAAGCCGGTTTGACGTCCTCCTCTACTCACCTGGCCTGCCATTTCAAGGGTTAAGGTTCCGGCCCTTAGAGAGGGAAGGGATACGGCAATCTTAGATCGCTCACATTGATTCATGAGGGCCGTCAGAAGAGGGGTAATCTGGCTATAATCTCCCACGCTCAGAGAACACAAAGAGAATTCTTCATAACCGGTCTTTTCCAGAGACCGGGTGAACAACTCCAGAATTTTATTGGGATCTCTTTCCCGGGTAGGGCGATAAATATAACCTGCCTGGCAAAAGCGACATCCAGCACTGCAACCCCTCGCCAATTCGATGGCGAGGCGATCATGAATCGGTTTGAAATAGGGTACTACGGGAGCAATGGGATAATCTGCCAGGTTCAGATCTTGAATGAGGGCCCTTCTGACTTCTCCCACCTGTGGGTTTTTAGGGCAGAAAGCAGCAATTGTCCCGTCTGGGTGGTATTCTACAGAGAAAAGAGCCGGAACGTAAACCCCTTCAATCTGGGAAAGTGCCAATAAAAGACTTTCCTTGTCAGCACGGCTTTTCTTCCAATCCCGATAAGTATCAGCCAGCTTCAAAATAACCTCTTCCGCATCTCCGATCACAAAGGCATCAAAGAAATCCGCAATGGGTTCTGGATTAAATGCACAAGGTCCACCGCCTATTACCAGGGGATGGTTTGCTCCCCGTTGGGAAGCCAACAGAGGGACTCCACCCAGCTCTAGGAGATTTAGAATATTAGAATAACTCAGTTCGTATTGTAGGGTAAAGCCTACAATATCGAACTGATTTAAGGGTTTATGGGATTCCAGACTGAATAAAGGAAGTCCCCGTGCTCGCATTTCAGCCTCCATATCCACCCACGGAGCATAAACTCGCTCGGCCAGAATCCCAGGCTGCTTGTTCAGGATATGGTAAAGGATTTTAAGGCCGATATGCGACATCCCGATTTCATAAGTATCCGGGAAACAGAGTGCTACTTTGAGATCAGTTTCCTCCCAGTTTTTATGGATGGCATTAAGCTCTCCACCGAGATATTGTGAAGGTTTGGAAACCAGGGGGAGGATCTCTCGTACTTTGTCTTTAAGACTTAACTCCATTTTGTTTGTTATTTGTTGTCCATTACCTATCCTGGGTTGAGTTAAAGACCCTGATAGGGTACCGCCTTATATTTTTAGGTAAACTACCCAGAAAGAACCCAGCGGCTGAAGGCAATGGATTAATCAAAACATAAACCTCCGAATTTGGATATTTAAAAGTAATCCTATTCCGGCCAGATTGGACAATATGGCAGATCCCCCGTAGCTCATAAAGGGAAGGGGTACCCCGGTAACCGGCATAATACCAATACACATCCCAATGTTAACGGTTACGTGCATAATCAGCATGGCTATAACCCCTATAGCTATCAATGCGCCCAGTCGATCCCTGGCTTTAGAGGCAATGTATAGGCCTCGATAAATCAGTGTAAAGTAGAGAATAAGGAGCCCAATCGTTCCAACAAACCCCCACTCTTCTCCGACAACCGAAAATATAAAATCTGTAAATTGCTCCGGGATAAAATTTAACCGGGTCTGGCTTCCACGCATGTAACCTTTACCCCAGAAACCCCCGGAGCCAATAGCTATTTCGGATTGGATCACGTGATAACCTGAACCGAGAGGATCTGCATTGGGATTAATAAAGGAAATAATCCTGTTTTTTTGATAAGGCTTAAGGTGTTGCCACATCAACGGCATCGCACAGATCCCTAAGATACCTGCAATGACAAAGTATTTCCAATCCAGTCCCATGATAAACAGAATAGCCGCATAAATAGGGAGTAATACCAGGGCAGTTCCTAGATCCGGCTGTTTTAAAATAAGAGCTAGAGGGATACAAAGCAAAATACCCGTCAGGATTACATCAATAAAAGAGATTGTCCCTCGCTTTTTATTGGAAAAGTAGCGGGCCAAGACCAGGATCATGGCCAGCTTGGCAAATTCTGAGGGTTGGATGGAAAAACCCCCAAAACGGATCCACCGCTGAGATCCAGAAACAACAGGACCTATGGCAAGAACGGTAGTTAAGGCTACCAGAATTAAAAAATAAAAGGGATACGCAAAAGCACTCAAGGTGTGATAATCCACTATCGTCATGGAAATCAGAATAACAAGCCCTATTCCGATCCAAGCCAATTGCCTGAGAACTTTTTCTGTACCTTGATCTTCCGCGGTTACACTATAAATATTAAGAAGACTAAAAGCAAGCAGAATAAGGACTATCACAACCACTAACCAGTCTATTTTTCGGATAATAGAAAAAAACACGCTCTAGAGGATCGAAGAGGAAAGACGGAGGATTTGCATCTTCTATCCCCAATCCTTTATTCTCGATTTTTTACCCTCGATTCTCCATCCTTGACCCTCGATTTTCGGTTGGTATATCCTTGGTTAATTCGCTGTTTTTGTTGAAGATCCCTTCATAGATAATTTTTGCTATGGGTGCCGCCGCATCTCCACCCTTTAAACCATGCTCGACAAAAACAACCATAGCGATTTTGGGATCATCTACCGGAGCAAATGAGACAAACCAGGCGTGATCGCGATATTTTTCTGGTAGCATTTTAGGCTTGATTTTACTCTTTAATTTGATTACCTGAGCCGTACCGGTTTTACCGGCAATATCTAATCCTTCTATCCGGGCCTTGGATCCCGTACCATGTTCTTCATTCACTACAGCCCACATGCCTCTACGGATAATCTTCAAGTTCTCTTCTTTTATTGGGATTTTCCGAATAATTTCCGGCTTAAATACTTTTACTACCCGATCATCACTGTCCCGGATCTCTTTAACTAACATCGGTTTGTATAAAGTTCCCCCATTGGCAATGGCAGAGACCATATTAACCAACTGAAGGGGAGTGACCGAAACAAACCCTTGACCGATGGCTGCATCTGCCGTTTCAGAGGGATACCACTTCTCACCCAGAGTTTTTCGTTTCCACTCCTCTGTGGGAATAAGGCCGGGCTCCTCATTGGGAAGATTGATCCCTGTTTTTCGACCCAGTCCATAACTCATGGCAAATTTAGCCAGATCCGAAATCCCTAATTTTTCACTCAACCTGTAAAAGTAACCGTTGCAGGATTGTTTCAGGGCATCGATAACCGTTACATTTCCATGACCTCCCGCCTTCCAGCATCGCTTCACGTTATTACCGATTCCTACCGAACCCCCACAGAAAAACGTACTATTTCGATTAATGACCCCTTTTTCCAAACCGGTCGAAGCGGTAATCATTTTAAAGGTCGAACCGGGCGCATAGGTTGCTTGAATGGCCCGATTTTGTAAGGGATGGTAAGGATTTTCAACCAGGCTCTTCCAATCTGCCGCCGAGATACCTCCGGCAAATAAATTGGGATTAAAGGAAGGACTGCTGTACATGGCCAGGATATGCCCTGTCTTAGGATCCATCACAACTACCGCACCTGTTTTATCTTTGAAGGCCTCTTCCACCAGGCTCTGAATATGAAGGTCAATGGTCAGTACAATATTATGCCCGGGTTTCTGTTCCTTCTGACTAAGGACCCGCAACTCTCGTCCACTGGCATTCACCTCCACCTGTTTTCCCCCATCTTCTCCCATTAAAAATCCTTCCATGGACCGCTCTAAACCGTATTGACCGATCAGATCCCCCAACCGTCGTCCAGGATAGGAAACCGGATCCTTCAACTGCTCTTCGTTGATCTCTCCTAAATAACCTAAAACATGACTGGCCAGACTGCCGTAAATGTTATATCGTACCGGTTCAACTTCTACCGTAACCCCGGGTAAACTCATCTTATGTTCTTCCAGATAAGCAACTTTACTTAAAGGAATATCCCTCTGGATTAAGACCGGTTCAAATTTGGGACGCTGGGATTTTTTTACCTTGGTAATAATGTCCTTCTCGGGCATGGAGAGTAACTCCGCAAGTTGCCTGGCTATATAGGTTAGATCCTTGGCATCCTCGGGTATAATAAAAACATTAAAACTCGGTCTACTTTTAACCAGGACCTGTCCATTGGTATCCAGAAAAAGACCCCTGGGAGCTTTGACCCGAACCAGTCGAATTCTATTTTCTTCGGAAAGTGTGAGAAACTTCTCTCCTTGAAGGATCTGAATGTACCATAGTCTTAAAAAGAGTACGATAAAAAGCAGGGATACAAGGGTTAAAATAAACAACAGCCGAGAATCAGATACCGATTCAGAGTTCATAGGCTTAACTGGAAGTAAGATTTTTTTAGAATGAGTTAATTTGTCACTTTATGTTTAAGCTTTGAAAAGATAAAAAGATAGATGTCTAACTTTGGATCTTAAAATAAGGCTAGAAAATTTTAATACTATTAATTGGCAAATTTTTTAAGTTTTGTCAAGGGATTTATTAAGTCACCAAAGCTCCTCCGGCTCCTGAATCTATAGATAACCTTCGATTTATACTTTTGGAGTTTCCAGGCTCAGGATTTTCACCTAAGCCTTTATTCTGAATCCATTCGGTTAGCTCTCCTGTAGAACTCAACCCTGAGGAAATGTTTTTTCCAGAAACAAAATATAAGGCTTCTACCAAATTCGTTTTGAAATTATCCCTGAATGGTAAGGGCACGGTGCAATATACCCTACGTTCCTATCGCATTTCAATAGGAAATCGGTATGGGATATCGTTTCCAATTAGAATTTTAACTTGACAGATGGGGAAGTTCCCATGTAATGTATGGTAAATTCAAAATATCAGGCAGGATCGGGGATTAAAGGTCCTGAGCCGGAAGAGAAAGAAGTTCCATCAAGCTAGGATTTTATGGTTTTTATCCTGATTCTGACTTTTGGCTCCCAACTAATTATACAGGTCATTCGCTAACCTGTTTTACAGTATTCGGTTCGTAAATGAAAACGAATCCTGTAGTTGCTCATGAATGGGCATAGGTTAACACGGTTGGAAACTAAGGAACACGGTGGTAACAGAACCCTTACTCAAAGTCATCAATTTACATACCTATTTTTTTACCGATGAAGGGGTTGCTAAGGCTGTCGATGGGGTGGACCTGGAAATTCATAAAGGAGAAACTTTAGGAGTTGTTGGAGAATCCGGCTGTGGAAAGAGTGTAACAGCTCTCTCTATTTTAAGGCTGATTCCAGATCCCCCGGGTAAGATTATCGAGGGTCAAATTCTTTTTAAGGGTCAGGATTTGCTCAAGCTCTCCAATTCGGAGATGCGAAAAATCAGGGGAAACGAGATTTCCATGATTTTTCAAGAGCCTATGACCTCCCTCAACCCGGTCTTTACCATTGGAAATCAAATTGCAGAAGCCATTCAACTCCATCAAGGTCTCTCTAAAAAAGCTTCCCTTGAAAAGGCCGTGGATATGCTTAAACTTGTTGGAATTCCCTCTCCTGAAAGACGTGTCAAGGAATATCCTCATCAACTCAGTGGGGGTATGCGCCAGCGTGCCATGATCGCTATGGCTTTGTCCTGTAATCCCAGCCTTTTAATTGCCGATGAACCTACTACTGCCTTAGATGTGACAATTCAGGCCCAGATTCTGGATTTAATCAACAATTTGAAGCGAGAATTAGGCATGGCCGTTATATTGATCACCCATGACCTGGGAATTATAGCTGAAACAGCCGCTCGGGTTGTAGTTATGTATGCAGGAAAAGTGGTGGAAGAGGCCGATGTTTATACACTTTTTGAAGATCCGAAACACCCCTACACCCAAGGCCTACTCCGCTCGATTCCGCGACCGGATTTAGGCATGACGAAAGAAACCCGACTCCAGGAGATCCCAGGCATTGTCCCCAGTTTAACCGACCTTCCTCCGGGTTGTTCGTTTAATCCGAGATGCCCTAAAGTAATGGATATCTGTCGTAAAGAAACCCCTAAACTCAAAGAAATTAAACCCGGGCATAAAGTCAGTTGCTGGTTGTATTAACAAACGTAATACATAAAACGTAAATCAACGTCCTACTTTTTAGGTTTTACGTTTTACACCCCCTATGTCGAATGATTTATTGGTAGTAAAAAATTTAAAAAAATATTTTCCGATCAAGGGAGGGATTCTCTCAAAGACCATCGGATATGTCTATGCCGTAGACGATATTAGTTTTAATTTGTCACGGGGTGAGACTTTAGGACTGGTAGGGGAAAGTGGGTGCGGGAAGTCAACCACCGGCCGTGTAATTCTTCGCCTTATTGAACCAACGGCTGGAGAAGCCTGGTTTGAAGGGGTTAATATATTTTCCCTGGGAAAAAAGGAAATGCGAATGCTTCGTCGCAATATGCAGATCATTTTCCAGGATCCTTACGCTTCTTTAAATCCTCGCATGACGGTTGAGAAAATCGTTGGAGAGCCCCTTAAAATTCACAGGGTTGCTAAAGGAACCGAACTTCAAGATCGGGTGGCTTCCCTTCTTCGTAAGGTTGGATTGAGGCCTGAACACCTCAAACGCTATCCCCATGAATTTAGCGGAGGGCAGCGTCAACGTATCGGAATTGCCCGAGCCCTGGCTTTGAATCCCAAGCTTATTATCGCTGATGAACCGGTATCGGCCCTGGATGTTTCGATTCAAGCCCAGGTCATTAATCTGCTTCAAGATCTCCAGGAAGAATTCGGTCTGACCTATCTCCTCATCGCCCATGACCTGCGTATGGTGGAATATATCAGTGATCGTGTGGCCGTCATGTACCTGGGAAAAATCGTCGAGATTGCCAAATCCGAAGAAATTTATAAAAATCCTCTTCATCCTTATACCCAGGCTTTGCTTTCGGCGATTCCTGTCCCTGATCCGAGAAAGAAAAAAGAACGGATTATCCTTTCCGGGGACGTTCCCAGTCCCATTAATCCTCCTTCCGGCTGCCGTTTTCATACTCGATGCCCCTTGTATGCCCAATTGAAAGCTCCTGAATGCGTAGAAATCGAACCTAAGCTGGAGAATAAAAATGGCCATCCATCAGCCTGTCATTTCAGGTAAAACGGGATAGAAAAAATAGGAATAAATAATGCCGGCTCTCTCATCGGCTTCCCTAAGAAGTTTATTCCAGTTTCCGAGTAGTTTTTATATTGGACTTACGGGAGCTTTATAAATATTTCCAACTCTCGATTGAATTCGTCAGGTTTTTCCAGCATCACCATATGTCCGGCACCTTCTATAAGTTTCAGAGCAGAGCCCGATATCTGCTCGTGGAGGTACCGGGAATATTTAACCGGGGTTAAACGATCTACTTCCCCACAAAGGATGAGGGTCGGAAGGGTAATATGGTGAACTTTTTCCATCAAGTCAAACTGATTACAGGCGGCAAAGTCTCCATAAAGTACCTCGGGGGAATTTCGCAGGAGCCGTTCCTGGGTCTGGCTGATAAGATCTCTTGGGGCTTCGGGTCCAAAGCCGTAATCACAGATCGTTACCACAACTTCCTGAAAATGGTCTCTAATTCGACCTAGAATGTCAGGGGAAACCCGAAGCCTGGCGCCGGTACTTACCAAAACGATACTTTTAAATCGATCCGGGTAGGATAAGGCCAGATGCTGGGTAATGGCACCTCCCATGGAATGGCCGATCAGCGTTATAGAGGCAAGATCTAAAGTATCTAAGAGATCTTTTACAATTTCTGCATATTCTGTAATGGAAGTTGCACCGGAGCCTCTGGATTGGCCATGTCCCGGGAGTTCAGGTATATAAACGTCGGTTTTTTCTTTGAAATAGTTCAACTGATTCAACCATACAGTAAAATCCCCACCGGCCCCATGGATGAACACCAGAGCAGGTAAATCTTTTTTTTGACTTCCTTCCTGAACAGAGTAAAGTATGTTTATGCCTTTTAGAGTTAGAAAATTCATTGTTCTCTCCCCTTAGGGGTTATACCATTTCTCCCTTTGAAACCCTGTATAAACCGTAAGGATGGTTCTTTGGGGTTACTCCCCTATGTATCAAGCTAAGAAAGGGAAAGGTCTCATTTTCGGCCTGAACACTCCCCTTGAAGGAGGATTTAGAAGGTTACCCACCCAATTCCCCCTGGGGATGTCTAGACCTCCAGGTTCACTCCTTAGCTGGATGTGTAAGGGGTGGCTACCGCCCAGACTTCGAGGGGTCAGGAGCCTTTTTATGATAAATTGATAGAAAATATTCCTGATTCTTCAAGATCCCATAGACCTCTACAAAAAATGTGAGAGGTAAATTTTTTACTTGCAAATTTTTTAGGCTATGTTAGAAATATTTTTCTGATAATCTTTGGGAAGAACGTAAATACCTGAAGGGGAGGTGGTCCTGTATGACATTAGGTGAGATGCTAGAGCGAAGTGCAGGTCAATTTCCAGATAAGACTGCGTTGGTCTATAAAGGTTTGCGTATTTCATATCGTGAGTTAAATGCGAGGGCCAATAAACTGGCCAGAGCTTTGGTAGCCTTGGGAATAAAAGCTGGGGAAGACAAAGTCGGGATCTTATTACCCAACTGCACGGAGTTTGTCATCAGCATGTTTGGGGTTTTTAAATCGGGGGCTGCAGTTGTCCCCCTGAATATCCTTCTGAAGGGAGATGAATTGGCCTATATTATTGATCACTCAGATAGTAAGATTATTATCACAGGCCCTCCTTATGACCAGCTCCTGAGTCTCATCCTACCTAAACTTCCTCAACTGAAAGAAGTGATTAGTTTAAGTGATGAAGGGGATTACCTCTCGTTTTCCGAGATCCTGGAACAAGAATCCGGTGAGAATTACAAGCCCGATATTGGGTTAGAGGATATTGCGGCCATTTATTATACCTCCGGTACAACCGGTCTTCCAAAGGGTGCTATGTTGACCCATGTCAATCTTCTAACCAATGTGGTAGCCATTGGTAATGCCCTCAATGCAAGCCGAAAGGATATCCCCCTTTGTTGTGTTCCTATGTTTCATGCTTTGGCCGTTACCGGAACGGTTTTAACCCCTATTTTTGGGGGAATGACCCTGGTCATTCTGGATCATTTCCTTCCTCAACCGGTTCTTCAGACGATTCAAGACGAGAAGGTAACCATATTTGTAGGGGTTCCCACCATGTATGCCATCCTGGCAAACATGCCCAATTTAAGTCGATACGATCTGAGTTCCCTACGACTTTGCTTCTGTGGCGGTGCTCCTTTAACCAAAGCCATTGTAGAGAAATTTGAATCGAAGTTTCCGGCCAAGATCTATGAAGGCTATGGCCTTTCAGAAACCTCTCCCCTGGTTTCGGTAAATCCTCTCCATAAGCGAAAAATTGGGTCTATCGGCAAGGTTGTCTCTCGGGTCGAGTGGAAGCTTGTGGATGAGAAAGGTCAGGAAGTTCCCCCCGGTAAAGTAGGTGAGATTATCGTCCGGGGTATGAATGTGATGAAAGGGTATTATAAAGATCCGGAGGCAACCCATAAAGCGATTCGTGATGGTTGGCTTTATACCGGGGATATGGGTCGCATGGACTCAGAAGGGTACGTTTACATTGTGGATCGCAAGAAGGATATGATTATTGTGGGGGGTGAAAATGTATATCCTCGGGAAATAGAAGAAATCCTCTCGACCTACCCCGGGGTTTTGGAAGTTGCCGTAATCGGTATTCCAGATCCTGTGAAGGGGGAAATACCCAAAGCCTTTGTTGTTCCTAAGCCGGGTGCCAGGCTTGAGGAACAAAAGTTACTTGCTTTTTGCCGAGAAAAGTTGGCAGCTTTTAAAGTTCCCCGTTCAGTGGAAATCCTGGATGAACTTCCTAAGACGGCTACCGGGAAAATTTGGAAGCGTAAATTGCGGGACATGGAAGCTGGGATCGATGAGGATTCTCTGGATGAAGGGGAAATTGAAGAAGCGGAAGAAGGGGAGGAGGTTACAGAATTATCTACCGATGATCTGGAAGCCGTCGAAGAAGCAGAGGGGTTGGTGACAGATGAGGAAGAATTTGCGGAGATATCAGAAACGGAACCAGAGCCGGACTTATTTGATCAGGTAGAGAAAGAAACTAGAAAAACCCAAAGTAAAGGGGATTACAATCTGGCTTCAGCCATGTCCCAACTGGAACGAGGAGGTACCCCCCCAAAACTTCCCGGAGAGGGACAAGACCTGGCCGCCTTAATGGCCCAACTCGAAGGTAGATCCTCCAAACCGGTCACCGGAGAAACTTCCCCTCAACGAACTTTAGAATCCGGCCCGGGCTTATCCCAAAGTCCTGCTTTAAGCCTGTCGAAGGACGGTAAAGTGGAGGAAGAGGCAGGAGAATTGGGATTATCGGGATTTAGTTATGAAGAAAAGCTTAAGTACCTGGTTACCACAACACCTGGAGGGATAGCTGCGGGGGTTACCGGAGAGGATGGAATTGGAATAGCTTCCTTTAATACCAATCCAGACTTTGACCTTGCCGTTGCAGACGCGGAACTGGCTTCCATGGTTTCTTTAGCGAAAAAAACCTCTGATAGCCTGGGAGTAGGAAAACCTCAGGAGCTTATCTTTATGATGGAGCAAGCCACCATCATTATTCGATTGATCGGAGATAAATATTTCTTAGCGTTTACTGCAGAAACTAAAGAATTGAATCTAGGACTTGCCCGGATACAAATGAACAAGGTTATTCCTCTTTTTGAGAAGGAGCTTTATTTCTGATTATTAATTCTTGAAGTAGTTGCTGTAAAGTTGGATTTTTCGGATCGAGTTTTTTAGCATGCTCTAATTCCAATCGGGCTTCCTCCCACTTTTCCAGGCTGATGAGCAGGGCGATCATCTCCAGCCTGACAGAGAGATGATCTGGATGGATATTCAGGATCCGTCGAAGAGTTTTGATGGCTTTATCGGGTTGATTGAGTCTGATTTGAGCCTTGCTAATCTGATACAGAAGATCTTCTCGATGGGGTTGAAAGGCCAGAATTAAATTCCATTCATCCAGGGCCTTTTGCCAGTTCGATTCTTTGGCGTACAAATATCCCAGTGCCTGGTGAGCTCCCAGGTAATTGGGGTTCAACTTAACCAGCTTTTGGAAGACCACTTTGGCTTCTTCATTCTGGCCTTGCTCCAGATAAAGTCGCCCAAGGTGATCCAGAGCTTCTGGACTTTGAGGGGCTAACTGAATAGACCGATGAAAGCACTCCTTAGCCCGTTCAAAATCTGCCATGGCTTTATAGGCAATTCCCATATTCAAATAGAGGGCCGGACTGGCTTCTGAATTCATTTTTTCCAGTTTTCTGTAAATTCCTAAAGCTTGTGCCGGTTGATTGAGCGCCAGGTAAACATTGGCCAGGGCAAAGTGATACTGAATATTCTGCCCGTTCAGCTCTACCGCCCTTGTTAAATGAGAAAGAGCCTGTTCCCAATGACCGTTCTTATAATATAACGTACCGATCTCATAATGTGCCTGGGAGAAATCAGGATTGATCTCCAGGCATTGTCGGAAGTATTGGAGAGCACGTAGCCAGTTTCCTGAACGGGAAACGTTAAGACCCTTTAGGTAGAGGCGTTGTGTTTGTTTTTCTATTCCCATTATCCTCTTTCCTGACTCCTCTTCACAAGAGGAATCCGGAGAATTATTTTAACCTTCCAGATGATATTGAATGACCAACGAAACTCTTATCCCTGTCCAATCCAGTGGGGTTTGGCGACGGCTTTCCAGCGTGTACGGATTGCTTCGAATTGTTTGGGGTCCAGGGGTCCGGCTGCCAGTAACTCTGCGTTTTGATGCCAGCGCTCGGGCTTGGTGGTACCCACAATGGCCGTTGCGACCCCTTCTACGCTGAGGGTGAATCGCAGGGCAATTCCAATAGCAGTACGCAGAGCACCTTTCAAGAAGTCATAATCCAGTTGTTGGAGACGTTCTGCGTAAATTTCATTATAGCCTCGTAAATCCCAGTAGCTGGGGGTATGCCCGTCTTCCGGTTTTTCAAACGTTCTCCAGGCGACATTGGCTAAGGGACGCTTGGCTATGATACCTATCCCTTGCTGTCTGGCCAGGGGGAGGGTAAGATCGATGGCTTCCTGATCGGCAAGGTTGATGGAAGTTTGTAAGACATCAAATAAACCGGTCTGAATGGCATAGAGGGCCGCTCGACTGTCACCACTATAACCTATATAACGGATCTTCCCGGCTTGGCGTGCCCGTTGTAACCCCTCCATAACTGCCCCTTGACGTAAAATCTTTTCCGAACAGGTATGGAGTTGCACCAGGTCTAAATAGTCTGTTTGCAATCGCCGTAGGCTCCGTTCAATGCTTTGTTCCAGTAAACGTGGATCCCAATCTGGAAAAGGGAGACCCGCCGCATGACCGCATTTGGTGAACAAATAGCATTGATCCCGACGCCCTGCTATGGCCCGTCCGATCTTCTCTTCGCTATCCCTATAACACTCTGCTGTATCAATCACATTCAATCCTGCATCCAACGCCCTGTGGAGTATTTCATTTACAGTCTTCTGGGGAACCTTATCATAACCAATTTCGGATCCGCCAAAGCCAAGGATACTGACCTGCATCCCGGTCTTTCCAAGGGTCCGTTTTTCCATGATCCCCACTCCTTTCTTTATCTCACAACACACTTTAGACCCTTACCCGGGGATTTACCACTTTCCAGCTTTATTTTCAACCTCCCGGTGTTTTTATCATCCCCCTCGGTTCATTGAAAATCGGTCTGGTCCTTTATTAGGATTTCTTTTCTTCTTTCTTGAGGGTTACAGCCTGTACCCTCATGCCCTCTTGCAGGTCATCGGTTGCATCTAAAATGACCGTTTCATTGGCTTCAAGACCGGAAATAATTTCCAACTGAGTTCCATAATCCCGTCCTACAGTGACCTTTTGGTAATGCACGGTTTGATCTTTGGTAACGGTGGCGACCTGGGTACCTTCCGGGCGAATCACCAGGGCATTACCGGGTACCAGGACCGGGGGATTAGAACGGGTGACCGTAAACTTAACCTGTGCATACATTCCCGGCAGGAGCAGATTGTTTTCATTTGTTACTCTTACTTCTGCAAGCAACGTACGGGAGGTTGGATCCAGAGCACCGGCCGTACTGACCACCTTACCTGCAAAAGTTTTTTGCGGGAATTCCTGCACTGAAATCTCTGCAGGCTGATCCGGTTGAATGGAGTTTACAAAGGTTTGTGGCACATTTACATAAATCCGTAAAACGTCGCTTTGCGCAATTTTAAACAGGGCCTGATTATTCGTACCGGTACCTACTGTAATCAGAGCCCCTACATCTACATAACGGGCTGTAATGGTTCCAGCAAAGGGGGCCGTCACTTTTTGAAAAGATTGTAATGTCAAGAGGCGCTGGACACTGGCCTGGCTGGCATCCACGCGAGCCTGGGCTGCATTCACATTCGCCTGGGCTGCATGAATGGTAGCCTGGGCTGCTTCGGCATTGGCTTGAGCAGCATCAAAGGCAGCCTGTTTTTCATCGACTTCTTGATAGGATACCAGAGCTTGCTGCCCGAGTTGTTTCCAGCGTTGAAGGGTTTTACGGGAAAATTCTAAAGCAGCCTGGGCCTGTTGTAACTTTGCACGTTCTTGTTGCAGGTTTGCACGTTCTTGTTGCAACGCCGCCTTAGCCTGGGCTAAATTCGCCCGAGCCTGGGCTAAATCCTGATCTACCTCCGGTGATTCAATCTCAGCAAGCAGTTGACCTGCCTGGACCCGGTCCCCAATGTCTACAAACCTTTTCTTCAAATATCCGGTAGCTCTGGCATAAATAGGGGTTTCCTGGAGGGCTTGAATGTTACCGGGTAGGACTAAATCTACGGTTGCGGGAGCCTGTTGAGCTGTAACTACGCTAACAATAGGAACGTCGGTTTTTAAAGCCTCTACTGCAGCCGTTAACTCGGCCTGTCGGTGCATTCTGGGTAAAATACCCAAAGTCAATAAACCTGCCAATGTCACCCCTATTATGGCGACAACCAGAAGAAAACGGGACAAACTGCTGCGTTTACCCGCTTCAGAGGCTGGTTCTTCCAGAATGTATGGTGCCTGAAGTTGTTGGGTATCTAGGGGTGAGATTTCAGACTGGGACTCCGATGTCGGGTTTATAGGTAACTGTAAAGATTCATGGGGTTTAGAATCCATAAGGATTTGTTTCCTATCAGCCTATGATGGTAACGACTTTAGTTATTCTTCCATTTGGAGAGGGCTAAAGCCGTTACCATTTCTTTGCTAATTTAATTGAGGACTCACATCCAGGGTTGAAGTCTTCTCTCTATATAAAGCTATCTCCTCTATATCAACGTGCTGAGGTTGTTTACGCCGCAGAATGCTATAAACGATGGGTACAAAGAAAAGGGTGGCGAAGGTAGCGACCGTCAGCCCGCCAATGACCGCTCGACCCAGGGGGGCATTCTGTTCCCCACCTTCACCCAGACCCAGGGACATAGGTAACATCCCAATGATCATGGCCAGGGCCGTCATCAAAACCGGACGAAGCCGTGTATATCCGGCAACTAAGGCGGCTTGAAGGGCATCTTTCCCGGCCTGCCGTTGCTCATTGGCAAAAGTTACCAGCAAAATACTATTGGCCGTTGCGACCCCCATGCTCATCATGGCCCCCATTAAAGAGGGGACATTAAAGGTGGTTTGGGTAACAAACAGCATCCACAGGATACCCGAAAGGGCACCAGGTAACGCCATGATAATAATGAAGGGATCGAGCCAGGATTGAAAGTTTATGACCATTAAGCAGTAAACCAGTATAATGGCAAATAATACCCCACCCCCCAGACCTAAAAATGCAGATCTCATACTCTCCACCTGGCCACGTACCACGAGGAAACTACCAGTTGGAAGCTTGGGTTTAAATTCTTCGATAATCCGATCGACCTCACGGGCAACACTCCCCAAATCTCGATCCTGAACATTGGCATAAATATCAAAAACCGGCTGTACATTGTAATGATTTATCACGGCAACCGATCTGCGTCGCTCCACGGTAGCCAGATTACTTAGAAGTTGAGGAGAGTTCTGACCGGTTGTAGCGATAGGGGTGCCCTGAAGGGCGTCCATGGAGTCCATTTTATACGGGGGGATCTGCACGGCAACGGTATACGTGACTCCACTTTGAGGACTTAACCAAAAGTTTGGAGATATCAGGCTACTCGAGCTTAAGGAGATGAGTAAATTATTTGCCACGTCCCGCTGGGTGAGCCCTACCTGAGCTGCTCGAGTTCGATCTACATTGATCCGTAACTCCGGAGCATCCACGATTTGATGGAGATGTACATCCACTACACCTGGAATATTGGCTACCCGGGCTTCAATCTGTTTGGCGATTTCATAGTTTTTAGGGCTACGACCGACCACTTGAATATCAATGGGCGCCGGTAAACCAAAATTCAGAATCTGGGTAACAATATCAGAAGGTTGGAAAAAGAAGGTCAAATGGGGAAACTCCTTTCTAAGTCTCTGACGTAACTGTTTGATATATTCATGGGTTGGGCCATGTCGATCGCTTTTGAGTGCAACTAAAATTTCCCCATCACTGGGACCCACGGTGGCCGTATCACTAAAGGCCAGATTAACCCCACCCACCGGCAAACCAATATTATCGAGAATGAGTTCCAGCTCATCGGCCGGAATGACATTCCGAATAGTATTCTCAACCTGGTGGAAAATACGTTCGGTTTCCTCGATTCGTGTTCCGGTAGGGGCTCTTACATGCAAACGGAACTGACCTGCATCGACTTTTGGGAAGAAGTCTTGCCCGATGAATGGGAACAAAGCCATAGAGCCTACAAAAAAAGTAGTAAACAAAATAAAAACCACCAGCCGATGATTCAGGGTCCAGGCGAGGCTGTTCCGATATCCGTTGCGAAACTTCTCAAATTGATGGTTAAAGGCATAGTGGAGTCTCCAAATAGGATTACGGGAAGTAGTCGGGTGTCCATTGCCACTCTCGATCTGATGATGACGCAGCTCCCCAGGAAGCAGATACTTCACCAGGGTGGGTACCAGAGTTCGTGAAAGTAAGTAAGAGGCCAGCATGGCAAAAACCACGGCCATGGCCAGAGGAGTAAATAGCGATTGAACGGCACCTGTCAGGAAAAATACCGGTACAAAGACAATACAAATGGATAACGTCGAAACAAACGCCGGAGTTGCAATCTGTTGAGCCCCATCCAGGATGGCCTGGATAAGAGACTTACGTTGCCCTAGATTGCGGTGGATGTTTTCAATCTCAACCGTTGCGTCATCCACTAAAATCCCGACGGCCAGGGCAAGTCCACCTAAGGTCATGATATTGAGGGTCTGACCGAGAAAACTCAGTACAAGAATAGAACATAAAATCGAGAGGGGAATTGAAATGGCTACAATAAGGGTACTTCGCCAACTACCAAGAAATAAAAGAATCATCAAAGCCGTCAAGCAAGCAGCAATAACCGCTTCTTTGACAACTGCATCGATAGCAGCCCGTACAAAAATGGATTGATCGAAGAGATACTTTAACTCCAGTTCAGGAGGCAGGGTTGCCTGAATGCTGGGGAGTCTTTGCTTGACCCGATTTACAATATCCAGAGTTGAAGCTCCTCCACTTTTTAAAATGGTAAGCAGGGTAGAACGTCGCCCGTTCTGATTTACGATATTGGTTTGCACGGCAAAACCATCCCGCACCTGGGCTACATCGCGAATATAAATGGTAGCTCCGTTGACTTGCTTGATCGGCAAATTATTGAGGGCATCAACCACCTCTGGACTGCTGTTAAGCCGAATGCTATACTCGCGTTCCCCCATTTTTGCATTCCCGGCAGGCATAATCAGATTTTGGGCATTGATGGCAGCTACGACATCCATAGCAGAAAGACCCTTAGACATAAGGGCCTGGGGGTCTATATCCACCATGATCTGCCGGGGCTTACCCCCATAAGGGAGAGGAACCGAAGCCCCTTGAACGGTCGCCAACTGGGTACGAATAAAGTTAAATCCGTAATCATAAAGTTGCTGCTCTGACAACGTTTTGCTCCCAACCCCAATTTGCAGAATAGGTACATTGGAAGCACTATACCGGATAATCAAAGGGGGTTGCATACCAGGAGGCATCACACGCAGAACAGTTTGTGAAATGGAGGCCATTTGAGCAACTGCTGCCTCAATTTTGGCCCTGGGATGAAAGAATACCTTGATAACGCTCACGCCGTTCATGGACTGGGATTCAATATGTTCGATATCATTAACCGTAGTCGTAAAGGAGCGCTCACTAAAGGTCACAACGCGTTTTTCCATTTCCTCCGGTGCCATGCCTCCATAGCTCCATATGACACTCACAATAGGAATGTTAATCTCAGGCAAAATGTCCGTGGGCATGCGGGTTATAGTTACAATACCCAGCAGTATAATAAGCAGAGCCATGACAATGAAGGTATAAGGACGACGTAGCGCAAGTCGAACAATCCACATAAAGTTATTTTTCTCTAACCCCAGATACGCAAAGTGCAAGCCATACTGCAGAGTTTAATAGGATTAAGTTATGGAAGGAATAAAGGTTTCTCCAGCACTTACGCTCTGATGATCCTTTCAATGGGTTGTTGCCTACCTTAATCGGAGATAAGGTGATAATTTTATCATGAGTGTAATATAGGATGTTTTCTTTAATAGTCAAGTACCTATTTAACTATTTAAATCTTTGATAGGGGTATAAACTTTTCCTGCTACGCGGTAAGATCGATTTCAACTCCCACATCAAACTTTGAGTAGTACTTTTTAACCTCTCCGGCACCGTATTTGGCTCTAAATTTATCTGCAATTTCCTTAACCCTGGCTACATCAGTAACGGGCTTGGCTTCCACAGAAATTTTAATTCCTCCGGCAGAAATCTGCATAGCCGGTTTTTTTAGTACATTCTTATACCAGTTTGTATCAGATCCTTTGACCGGTAAAAGATATAATTTGTTGTTCTCCTGAACGAACCATACCGGCAAAGAAATTGCCCGGCCCGATTTTCTCCCGGTTACCGTTATCTCCAACTCATGGGTTGAATGGAGAGCCTTTTTTAATTCTGCCTGTGACATAGATTCCTCCTTTATTTTTTTATACTTCTTGCTTTCTTTCCTAAACCACCCTGACCAGGGTGTAAGATGTGACTCAATCCTTCTCCCAATTCAGGCTTTGAATCAGGATAAGATGATCCTGGTTTAAATATTTTTTGCCGGTTGTTTTATAAGTTAAGCTTCAAACTTTCATTGCGTCAAGGTAGGGTAAATAGCTAAAGATTGTTTGGGGATGGAATTTTTTCTATTTTCAGCTTACCCCTATGTACCAGTATAGCAATTGAAGGCAATAGAAAATCCAGGTGGTCCCTGGAATCATTCACTAACTTGAAAGTCAAGTGACTTTAAACTTTGCTTTTCCTGTAAATTTGTTCAAACCCTTAAAAACCGATGGGAGGAAGTTTTTATTAAGTGGTTAATTAATTATTTAATTATTTAAACATTTGACAATCTTTCCGTTGTTTTCTATTATAAAATAGAAATTGGGTAAAGGAGAAATTGGTGGTATAACCCTAAGCTGGAGGAATAAAATTAGATCATGATAAGTAGACATGAGGTAGACAAAAAAGCTGAAAGGGAGCAGCGTGCAAAAATTCTTGCTGCCCTCTCGGATCCAACACGATTACAAATCATAGAAATACTGGCCAACCACAGTGAAATGACCGGATCGGAGATTGCCGAGAAGGCCCATATCAGTCATTCCTTACTTTGTCATCACTCCAAAATCTTAGCGGAAGCCGGGTTAATTAAAAAACGGAAAGAAGGTCAGACGACTTATACTTCGCTTAATCGCGAGTTACTCTCGGATTGTGCTAAAAGTTTGCTTTACTAGAGCCGGGTTGGGTGAAAAGGGAAGGGATCGATTCAGCTAAAGGATTAGGAACCTCAGCCACCCAATCCAGGTGACTGAGGTTTCTGTCAGGTTACCTCTTGAGGGTTTTCGAGGTAGTTTTTGTAAGAAAGAGTTTCCCGTTCTTGCCCCTATTCCCCGAATTTATAGTTAAGCTTTCTTCAGATCTTCTGCGCGAATGGGTAGTTTACGGATTCGCTTTCCGGTTGCTGCAAAGATTGCATTGGTTACTGCAGGAGCAATGGGAGGTACTCCGGGCTCTCCTATTCCTCCGGGGGCTTCCTGACTTTCCACAAGGTAGACTTCTATCACTGGCATTTCCTCCATCCGTAACATCTCGTAGTCATGGAAGTTGCTTTGCTTCACCCGCCCATTCTCAATGGTAATTTCTCCCTTCAACGCCGCCGTTAATCCGTACACAATTCCTCCTTGCATCTGGGCCTCAATGGTATCCGGGTTTACATACTTCCCACAATCCACAGCACATACCACCCGATGGACCCGCACCTGACCTTCTTTATCTACGGATACTTCTGCAACTTCCGCTACATAACTCCCAAAAGACTCCGCTACGGCAATCCCCCGATATCTTCCTTCTGGTAACGGTTGTCCCCATCCCGCTTTGCTGGCTGCTAACTCTAAGACCCTTTTATGACGGGGAGCCTTGGTCAGCAATTCCAGACGAAATTCATAGGGATCTCTCCCGACTGCTGCTGCTATTTCATCGATAAAACTTTCTGTAATAAAGGCATTCTGGGAGCTTCCCACCGAGCGCCAAAAACCCACCGGAACTCCCGTATTCTTCATCACATAATCTACATACATATGGGGAATGGAATAGGGAATATTCGCTGCCCCCTCTACAGAACTGCTATCAATGCCATCTTTGATTCTATCTGGGAATACCCGAGACAGAATCGAAGGTCCCACGATTCGATGGGTCCAGGCCACCAGGTTCCCTTTTCCATCGATTCCGGCTTTCAAAACATTATAGGTTGCCGGACGATAAAAACCATGGCGCATATCCTCTTCCCGCGACCAGATTACCTTTACCGGGGCTTTTACGGCCTTGGATATCTCCACGGCATCTGCTACAAAGTCAATTTCAAATCGTCTTCCAAAGCCTCCGCCTAACAGGGTGGTATGGACCCGGATCGACTCAGCCGGTAGTCCTGTGATCTTTGCCGCTGTTTGTTGGGTTCCCGTCTGGGCCTGGGTTGGAGCCCAAATATCACATCCCTCCTCCCGCACATGCGCCGTGCAATTCATAGGTTCCATGGTTGCATGGGCCAAAAAGGGAACTTCATATACGGCTTCCACCGTCTTCCCTACCACGGCCAGCATATGCAAGGCATCTCCTTCTCTTCTGGCTACTGCTCCGGCTTGCTCCGAGGCCTTCTTAAACTCTTCCCGAATCTTCTCACTGTTGAGTTGAGCATGTTCTCCTTCATCCCATTGCACCTCTAAGGCTTCCAATCCCAGCTTGGCAGGCCAGTATCCTTCAGCTACCACCGCGATTCCGCTGGATATAGGAACCACCTGCTTGACACTGGGAATGGTCTTCGTCTTAGAGTCATCATAACGGGCTAATTTCCCTCCAAACACCGGACATCTTAACACCGTGGCTACCAACATCCCGGGCACTTTCACGTCAATGCCAAACCCGGCACTGCCGTTGACTTTGGAAAAAGTATCCACGCGGGCCATCCGTTTGCCGATGAACTTGTAGTTTTTAGGATCTTTCAGAGTAACTTCTTTAGGAGCAGGTACTGTAGTGGCTTTACTGACCAGGGAACCGTAAGAGGCCCGCTTCCCACTGGCTGGATGGATCACTTCGCCATCCTCAGCCTGACACGTCTTGGCTTCTACTCCCCAGGTCTCAGCGGCTGCGGCTATCAACATCTCCCGGGCTACGGCTCCTGCTTTGAGTAAGGTTTCCCAGGATCCCCGAATACTACGACTTCCTCCCGTGAATTGAGCTCCAAAGGTGGGGGTGATCCAGGTAAAGTAAGCTTCATCAGCCGGAGCAAATTCAGGTCGAATCATCTTCCAATCCGCCTCTAACTCTTCGGCCACCAACATGGGCAGCGAAGTCATAATCCCCTGTCCCATCTCTGATTTATGAAGCATCACTGTCACGGTCCCAGCGGGAGTTATGCGAATCCAGGCATTGGGGGCAAAAATCGTTGCAGATTCCGTTGCTGCTTTACCCCAACCTCCTTCTCCTCTGGGAAGATAAAATCCTAAAACCCATCCGCCTCCTGCAACTAAACCGACTTTGAAAAAATCTCTCCGTGTGATTCCTGTAGGCTGATTCATGGTTTATTGACCTCCTTCCTTCATCATCTTGGCCGCTTGATGAATGGCACTTCGAATTCGTTGATAAGTGCCACAGCGACAGATGTTCCCGGACATGGCCTCATCGATATCGGCATCGGTAGGATTCGGATTTTGGGCCAGCAGGGCGGCTGCCGCCATGATCTGGCCGGATTGGCAGTAGCCACATTGGGGTACGTCTTGAGCAATCCAGGCTTTTTGTAAAGGATGACTGGTATCCGGGGACAGTCCTTCAATGGTGGTAACTTTTTTCCCAGAGACGGCTTCTATAGGCGTCACACAGGAACGGATGGCATTTCCATCCAGGTGTACCGTACAGGCTCCACATTGGGCCATGCCACAGCCAAATTTGGTGCCGGTTAAGCCGAGATTATCTCGCAGCACCCACAATAAAGGGGTACCAGGAATAACCTCTACGGTTTGTTCTTTTCCATTTACAATAAATGTGATCATATCTTCTCTTCCTCCTTGTCAGGGATAAGATTGAGATAAAATTCATCCCAGGATTTTTATCTCTCCATACTTCCTTTATCCTGATAAGTTTTATCCGATCAGAAATGAGATAAAACCCCAGATTTTTAAGTCTCTAGCTTTGCGTCCATGGTAATTTTTGCATTCAAAACCCGGGAGACCGGACATCCCTCTTTAGCTTTATGGGCTGCTTTTTCAAAGGCAGCCCGATCAGCACCTGGAATCTGAGCCGTTACATCGAGATGAACCGCCGTGATAGTAAACCCGGTTTCAAGTTTTTCCAGCGTAACCGTAGCAGTGGTATGGATGCTTTGTGCGACCATCCCTGCTTCTCCCAGTTGAGCCGAGAGAGCCATGGAAAAACAGCCTGCATGGGCTGCCGCAATGAGTTCTTCAGGATTTGTCCCGATACCATTTTCAAAACGGGTACTGAAAGAATAAGGGGTATCGGATAAGACTCTACTATCGGTTGAGATAGTTCCTTTACCCTCCTTAAGGCTGCCTTTCCAGATGGCCGATGCTTTACGTTTCATAATTTCCTCCTACCTTTTGATCACAGTTTTAGTTTTTGTCCTATCACCCCACGTATTAAGGCCTTTGCCGTTTATTTTCTATTTTAATGGGTGCAGGGTTATTTCCTTTATAATAAATACCCATTTACGCTTTTTGTCATCCCCATTTACTCTACCTTACTTTCTTCTCGATTTGAATCCGCTTTGGGTTCCACAGGTAAACCGGCCACCTGCCAGGCCTCCCATCCACCGATCAGACTACGAGCATAAGGCCAGCCTGCCTGTCGAAGTTCCCGTGCCACCCGGGCACTGGTCGCTTCGCCACGTCAAGCACAGTAGGCGACCAACCAGGCATGGCGTGGTAAGCCAAGTTCAATTGCTCGTTCCACAGCATGGTCCGGAGGCATTCGTATAGCACCTTGGGCCTGGTAAGGACTATCTCTATAAGTCCGTTCAGTTCGGACATCGAGGAGGATCACCGGCGCACCGAGTCGCCAGAGTTGACGGAGGTCTTCAAGAGAGATGCGGTCCGAAGGGGTTGATCCGCTTGTATCAGCACGGGGATAATTATTGGAATCAACGGAAATTATCGGTGTTACGGAATCGGTAAATAGGGTTGCATCGTTGGAGGGAAGAGGATTCAGAATAGACCTGTTTTCAGAGGTAACAGAGGAAATGGGTTCCTTTATAACAGGAGATGGACCAGGCAATGGCTCGGGCTGACCGGTTTTAACGGCAACAGTTGGTTTGGGTTTTGCCCGATGGGAACCCTGGTTTAGCATCATGAAGGAAACTGTATGGAGTAAGATCGACGCCAGGACTACCAGGCAGCAGATCCTGAAAAGTCTTTCGCTTTCCGGTAGTCCGGCAAAGACAGGCAGTAAAACGATCAATAAAGAACTAAGTCCACGCGGCCCAAACCAGGAAGTTAGAAACCGTCCCCACCCATCCAAACCTGTACGGGCCAGTAAAATCAGGAAGATCGCCGGTCTTCCCAACAGGGCAATCATCACAAAGAGTAGCATGGTTCCATTAAGTACGGTAAAACCGGTCCAGATCAGCGAACTACCGAACAATACAAAGGTGAAAAGTAAGGCCATTTCAGCCGTGGTTTCGCCGTATTCCAGGAAGCAATCACAAAGCTCGACGTCTAATACAATAATGGTCATTCCGGCAGCAAATGCGGCCAGGAAACCACTTCCATGAACTGCTTCCGCAGCGGCATAAGCAGTAAATGCTACCCCCAATGAGTAGAGGGACTCATAATCGCGTCGTACTCCGATCCGTCGCCTTATTAAATCAAGTGCCGCCACGGCCAATAATCCTACAGCAACACCGGCACCCGGTCCTAATACGAAAAGATCGAGACCCAGACGGGCCCAATAGATGGCATGAAGGGTGGCTTCTGGGTTAATAAAGACCATCGCCACAAGCACAATCGGTAAGAGCACAACGTCGTTTAAACCACTCTCCAGCTTTAACGCCAGGCGAACTGCATTGGGAAGATCCCGGCGATGCAAAAACCCCCGAAGTAATACAGGATCCGTAGAAGCCAGCGCAGCGCCAAGAATGGTGGCTGCGGCAGGTGTTAAGCCAAGCAATTCCCAGCCGGCGAAGGCAATCAGAGCCGCCGATAACAACGTTCCGGGTCCCAAAACCAGGAACGCCAGGGCCCGATGGGTTTTTATTTCATGGATATCCAGGGTAATGGCATCGGTAAACAAGACCAGTACCAGGCTAAGCGTTGCAATCACGCGTAATTCCGGTGAATTCAAGGTAAGGTTCAATAAGTCTAAACCCGCCGGCCCAATAGAGGCCCCTAAGATCAGAAAGATTACTACCTGGGGTAGACCGCTCCGCTCAGTCAGCCCGGACAACAAGGCCGCCACCAGAATAATAATACCAATAAGGGCCAGGGTGGTCGCAAGAAATTCAGCCGCGAACATTTCTATTGAACAAAATCTATTAAGCCGATTAAGCTTTATAAAGCTGCATTTTTGGAAAACTTTATGGAATAATAGGATAAATATATTCCCTATCCGGACTTATGCAAGTCTATCGTAACTGTACTTGACAGTAGAAACTTTATAAGTTATTCAGAAGGTAGATAAAGGAAAATTTATAAGGGGTTGAAATTCAATAAAAATAGTAAGTTGGATAAGCTAAGGGGAGATTTTTTCTTGGGGAGCGAATCTTGTAAGGCGAGATTCCAGGATTATCCCCCGATGCTTATCGGCGGGTTTACTCCACAATGAATGAGTGATTATCCTGCCAGATATGTTTCATTTATTCTTACCGGCCTCGTTGTTCTGGTTGTTCTCAACGGTTGTGCCAGATCTAAGGGAGCTATTAAAAGTTTTGAGGTTGTTGCTCAACAAAAGGCTGCTAAGTCCGTTAAAATCAGAAGTCCAGTTGAAAATGAACTTCCCACTCTAAAAACCAGACCTTCTGAAAGTAACCCTGCTCAAGGTGAACCTCTGGGGTTAACTCTCCCAGCCAAAGTTCTTACCTCAGGAGATAAGCCCTCTGAGAAGACAGATATAGAAATGATTCAATCTGCACCGGTTCCTTCTATTCGAATTCCTCAAACCGGCGAAGAAGCTAAATATCGTGGCCAACCTATTACCCTTGATTTCAAAGATGCGGACATACGGGATGTTTTCCGTGCTATTGCGGAAATCAACAACCTTAATCTGGTTTTACATCCCGAAGTCAGGGGTCGCGTGACGGTCAGGCTGATCAATGTACCTTGGGATCAGGCCCTGGATGTTATCCTCAAGCTTCATGGTTTAGCCGTAGAGATAGAAAGGAATATCCTGCGGATAGCATCCCACGCTACGTTTCAGAGGGAAATAGAAGCTAAACGTCTAGAACAGAAGCAGCGCTTATTGGCCATTGAAACCCAGAAAAAGCTTGAGCCCTTACGAACGGAAACAATACCCCTTAACTTTGCAGATCCTCATCAAATGGCAACAATTATAGAAGGAGTTTTGGCTGGCCGGCGAGGGGTTAAATAAACGGGGGGACTGGCGTTTGCGAGATAACAGACCAGAGGGGTGATTTGCTCGTCCGGTCTGGGTACAGCAACAGCTTCCTGGAACTTCGGTTTTAAGGCGACTCCCATGGAGATCCTGTCAGGTTTAAACCTGATAAATACATTTCGTAGAAGGAAATCTGATCTTAAAACCACACAGTATAATTCCTCGAACCTGGATATTAGGGGAATGGTTATAAAGGAGTAAGAAAGTTAGCTCTACCCTTGTACTTCGGGTGATGATGGGAAAAAAGTATGAGTAATAAGAAGTTAACCCAGTTTGCAAATCAAAGCTATTTGAATCTGGAGAGTTATAGAAAAAGCGGGAAGCCTGTACAGACGCCCATGTGGTTTGCTGAAGATAAGGGGGTATTGTATGTATATTCCCTTGCAAACGCAGGAAAGGTTAAACGAATAAGGAATAACCCTCGCGTGCGAGTAGTCCCTTGTGATATTCGTGGAAAACCAAAGGGTTCCTGGGTGGAGGGTAAGGCCCGGATTGTAGAAGATCAGGAAGCAGAACATGGACATAACCTTCTTAATCAGAAGTACGGTTGGTGGAAGAAGGTAGGAGATTTTTTCAGTAAACTCTGGAAAAGAGAGCGTGTAGTGATGGCCATTTATGTAGAGGGATAAGCAGTAGATTTTTAATTTTCCACTTGACTTTTGAAACGCTCAATGTTTTGGTGAGGAAGGTAAGGAATTGGAATCAACAGCAGGTTTTTAATTTCTTTTTCATCTTTTAAAGGGACAACAACTGAAGAGTAGTTTCGGTAGATAGGGAGGAATATTCGTTATGGAGGAGAAGGAAAGCCGCAAAGAAAGCCAGGTAAAGATTGCATGTATTCAAATGGAGCCGGTGGTGGGTGAGAAGGCGAAGAATATTGAAAAAACCATCGGTTTTATTAAAGAAGCTGCTTCTCGGGGAGCGAACCTGGTTGTTCTACCTGAGCTTTGTAATTCGGGTTATGTATTCCAGAGTCGAGAAGAAGCTTTTAAGCTTTCTGAGGAAGTACCGGCTGGGCCAACGTGCCAGGCCTGGATTAAAGCAGCTATGGAGCATGAATTGCATATTGTAGCCGGGATCAATGAACGAGAGGGTCAGGTTTTATATAACTCTTCTGTTGTAATTGGACCTGAAGGTTATATCGGGACCTTTCGTAAGGTTCATCTCTGGAATGAAGAAAATTTATTTTTTGAACCTGGAAACTTAGGTTTTCCTGTCTTTAAAACAAAGCTTGGTCGTATAGGTACTTTTATTTGCTATGATGGTTGGTTTCCAGAAAGTTATCGTCTTTGTGCTCTCCAGGGTGCTGATATTATCTGTATTCCAACCAATTGGGTACCTATTCCCGGACAAGCCAAAGATCGTGAGGCTATGGCCAATATCCTGGTTATGGCAGCTGCCCATTCTAACTCGGTTTTTATTGCTTGTGCTGATCGTGTGGGTGTAGAACGGGGTCAGCCCTTTGTTGGGCAAAGTATTATCGTAAGTTATACGGGTTGGCCGATTGGGGGTCCTGCCAGTCCAGACGCCGAAGAAATCATTTATGCCGAGGCGAACCTTGCCGATGCTCGTCGTAAACGAAATTGGAACGAGTACAATCAAGTTCTTCGGGATCGTCGTACCGACGTTTATGATGAAATGCTGGGTTCTAATCTTTCTCCAGGTTGGTATTAAAAATGGTGATTCTTCTGGGATTACTTCTCTTACTCACACCTGTTAGCAACTGCTGTTAGCAACTAAGGATTAAATAACCAAAAACTAAGGAGGTTTTCATGAGTGAACTAGAAAAACCCATTGAACATGGAATTACGCGTCGAACGGCCCTTAAAGGGATGATAGCAAGTGGTGTAGCAGCCATGAGTTTTGGAGCACCGGCTTTTATTCGTCATGCTTTCGCCGAAGCTCCGATTAAAGTAGGGTTGATTTCTCCTTTAACGGGTGCCTGGACAGTATATGGAAAGGCTCATTCAGCCGGCTTTTTACTGGCTGTTGATGAGATTAATGCAGCGGGAGGTGTGCTGGGTCGTAAGATAGAGGTTATTATAGGGGATTCAAAAACCGAACCTCGAATCGTGGTCGAGCAGGCAAATCGCTTGATTCGCCAGGAAAAAGTAGACTTTCTGGCGGGTACGTTCAGCAGTGCAGAACGAAATGCAGCAGGACCTGTAGTGAAGGCTTCCAACAAAATCCTCCTTTATCCAACCTTCTACGAGGGGCAGGAAAAAGAATATTATCCTGGAGTGTGTAACAAAAACATTTTCATGTTTGGACCCGAACCTACCCAACAAGTCTGGCCGCATATGGAATACATGATGAACAAATTCGGAAAAAAGTTCTTCATGATCGGATCTGACTACGCTTGGCCCCGGGTGACCAACCAGGTTACCAAAAAGAAACTTTTAGAGCTTGGAGGGGAAGTAGTCGATGAAGTTTATATCCCCTTCAATACTCCTCAATACGAATCTGTATTACGGCAAATCCGGGGTTCTGGGGCTAATATTATTTTCCATACCCTGACAGGAAGTGATACTGTTAACTTCCGCCGTCAGTTCCATGCCGCTGGTATGCATAAAGATTTTATCCTCTGGACGGTGGATGACGAAGAGGTTGTAACCAGTGGGTTGGGTCCTGAGGTCTCGGCTGGAACTTATGTGAGTTTTGATTATTTCATGACCATCAAGCATCCCAACAATGGTCCATTCTTAGAACGTTTCCGGGCAAAATTTGGACAAGATGCCCTGATGAACACTGTAGGGGTTGCCATGTACAATGCTGCGCATATGGTTGCTAAAGCCATTGCCCAGGAAAAATCGGTTGATACCGATGCCATTCGTAAAGGACTGAGAGGGATGACCTTTGACGGCGCTCCGCAAGGACCGGTTAAGATGCGGGCCGACGATCATCAACTGGTGGTACCTTCTTATCTTATGAGGGTTCGAGAAGGTTGGACAGGGGTTGGGGATATGTTTGAAGAAATTCAGTCCTTTCAGGCCGTGGAACCGGTGCCGGCCCGATGTGATTTACCCCTTTCTCAATAAGTAGGGCGTAAGGCCTTACGCCCCTACTTGAAATCCCCCGAATTATGGAGAAAAAAACGGATGACGGGGGATTTCTCCTTTTAAAGAAAACGATAAAAGACCTCTAACATGATGAGTATAATCGTAAGTGTTCTTTTTGATGCTGCGCTGTTGACCTTGACATTGGCTTTAGCAGCGCTTGGATTGGCCGTTATTTACGGGTTAATGGGCGTGATCAATATGGGCCATGGGGCTATGTTAACCCTGGGGGCTTATTTAACCTGGGCCGCTACCTCCAGAGGTATCCCCTTCGTGTTCTCTGTCCTCTTGGCGGCATTGATAGTCGGGGTGATAGGACTTCTGTTGGAACACCTTGTTATCCGACATTTTTATGATAAACCCTTTGAGACTCTTTTGATTACCTGGGGCTTTTTTTTGATCATGACCGAGTTAATCAAAATTGTCTTTGGTACAGACCTACGGAACGTAAAAAATCCACTACCGGATAGTATTAACCTTGGGATTGTCGAATTACCTGCCTATCAATCCTTACTGGCCTGTATCTCGTTATTCTTAATCTTTACCCTGGCTGTGGTTTTCTATCATACCTCTTTGGGTATAAAGATCCGTGCGCTTATTCAGAATCGTGAGATGGCAAGCTTGCTCGGTGTCAATATTGCTTACATGTATAAGATGGTCTTTGTAGCAGGTTCCTGTATAGCAGGCCTGGCAGGAGCTTTAATCAGTCCCCTATTAAGTGTGGATCCTTATATCGGCATGGTCTTTCTGGCCCGATCTTTCTTTGTTGTAATTGTGGGAGGGATCGGCCAAATTCTGGGTGGAACCCTGGTGGGCAGCTTTTTGATAGGAGGTTCAGAGACCTTTTTTGCTGCCTTGCAGTTCAAACAGACCTTTGCCCAAACCATTGTCTTTGCACTGGCAATTGTGGTTCTCAGGTTTCGACCCTCTGGTCTCTGGACCGTTCAAGGTAGAAGATGATGAAGCATTTTTTGAAAAAATCCTGGTCAGAGGAGAAGTTTGCCGTTTTAGTCTTTCTCATTCTGAGTTTGCTTCCCGTGTTCATTTCTGGTTATATCATTTACATTCTACCCCAGTATATGTTATATGGCACGCTGGCCATGTCACTGGGTTTATTATGGGGTTTTACCGGTATTCTAAGTTTTGGACAGGCTGGCTTTTTTGCCTTGGGTGCTTACACAATGGGATTGTGCATGAAATATAATGGATTTGGTATCAATCCGGCGTATGCAGGCATTATCCTCAGTGCCTTTATGGGGGCCGGGCTTGCCACGATAATAGGGTATTTTCTGTTCAGTGCGGGAGTGCGGGACGCCTATTTTGTAATTGTAACCCTGGCATTATCTATCATTGTTGAGCAAATCGCGGTAAGTCAGTCCGATATTACCGGAGGATGGAATGGTTTTTTTATCGACCGGATGTCCCTGACCCTGGGTTCCGGCAGAGAGATCTCCTTGTTCAATGATGTTCCCATGTATTATTTTGTCTTACCTCTGGTTGCCTTTGTCTATTTTTTACTGCGAAAATTAATAACTTCGAAGTTCGGTAAGGTCCTTATAGGAATTCGTGAGAATGAAGACCGGGCGATTTCACTGGGCTTCAATACTTCACTCTATAAAACGGCAGCCTTTGCCATCTCAGGGGCCGTAGCTACCTGGGCGGGCGCTTTGTATGGAACCCATGCAGGTTTCGTGGCTCCCTCCCTGGGAGGGGTCTCGTTTTCCACAGAAGTGGTTGTCTGGACAGCCCTAGGAGGTCGGACTAGCTTGTTGGGTGTGTTTTTAGGGGGGGTTATGGTAGCTTCCCTTTCCAATTACCTGAGCGCCATTACACCCAGATTTTGGCAACTGGTACTTGGAATTTTATTTGTAACCACTATCATTTATTTCAAAGGGGGAGTTGCCGGTGCTTTAACCCAATTTACTCTCTTTAATCGAAAGACCCCCCTTAAATCGATTCAGGAAGTTCGAGCCGAACAAGCTATGCGGGTGGATTAAAAATCTGTTGTCAGATCCAGGCTTTAAAAACCTTGGAAGTTTAAGAAGGATTTTGAAGCTGTTTTCTAGAAGATGACCGAACTATTACGTACAGAGAATTTAACCAAATCCTTTCAGGGCTTGATTGCCAATCAGGATATAAATTTTATCCTGGAGGCCGGAACCATTCGCTGTATTATCGGTCCCAATGGTGCGGGAAAAACGACTTTTATTAGTCTGATATCGGGTCACCAAAAACCTACTCGAGGTACCATCTGGTTTAAAGGCCAGAATATCACACATTTCCCAGTCTACTCCCGCGCCCGGATGGGAATCGTTCGAAAGTTTCAAACACCCAGCCTGTTTACAAATCTTTCGGTTTATGAAAATGTAGAGCTGGCTGTGCTGGGGACAAATTGCCCTCCTAAGAAACGGCACAATCGGATCCTCCAGATATTGGAACTTGTACGCCTTTCAGACTCGGCTGGACAACCTGTACAAACCCTTTCCCATGGTCAAAAACAATGGCTAGAAATTGGTCTCCTCCTGGCCAATGAGGCCGAGCTGCTCCTTCTGGATGAACCGACTGCAGGCATGACGGCAGAAGAGACCGCCTCCACCGGGGAACTGGTCCGAAATCTGGTTTATGGGATGAATTTATCCGCTATTATCATAGAACACGATATCCATTTTATTCGTAACTTGCAAGCTCCGGTTACTGTACTTCATCTCGGAAGAATCTTGGTTGAAGGAACTTTTGAAGAAATACAACGTAACGAACAGGTACGTAATGTGTATTTGGGAGAAGAATAAGACTTTTTAGCATAAAAATTTGTTTCCTGCCCATAAGGTAGGATTCATCGGGAAGATACAAAAATGGGTCTTGAAGTCAAACATATTACTTCAGGTTATGGGAGTACCGTTGTATTACGGGATCTTTCTCTACAAGTATCAGACGGACAGATTTTGGGGGTCCTAGGACGTAACGGGATGGGTAAAACTACCTTGATCCGTTGCTTATCAGGACTATTACCGGCGATCACAGGCTCTATTATTTTTGATGGACATGATATTACACATCTGTCTCCTCATGAACGGGCCTATTTAGGTATTACTACCGTTGTTCAAGGACGAGGAATTTTTCCTGATCTGACAGTACGGGAGAATTTAGAGCTGGGTCGAATCGCCTCAGGTCGGGCCCAACGTAATCGGATGGACGAAGTCTTGAACTATTTTGAGCCACTAGGCAGACGCCTTAATCAGCCGGGTGGAACTCTAAGCGGGGGCGAACAGCAAATGCTGGCTATTGGTCGTGGCCTTATGACCTCTCCCCGCATCATGTTGCTGGATGAACCGTCAGAAGGAATCATGCCTATTCTGGTCAAAAAAATAGCCCAAATTCTCAAAGAAATCAACCGCCGGGAAAACATGATGATCATCATCGTCGAGCAGAACGTACCGATGGTCTTTACTATGACCGATCATTGTATCATTTTAGAGAAAGGAAGAATTGTCGCCGAAGGTACCCCTGCCGAACTCTCTAATTCCACGGTTATGAAAGAATATCTTGCAGTTTAAGAGACTAAATATCCGAGTACGGTGTTTTTATTTTAAACTTAGAAAGGTATTTTGAATGGGAACCTAATCCTGCTGCAAGGGTTAGGTTTTCCCTGAAGGATCAAACTAAAATATAGTATTTTATTTGTAAGGATGGAGGTGAGTTATGAGTACTCCTTCAATTAACCAAACCTCTGAGGCGGTAAACGAGATTTTACAGGTTGAGCGGGGCCATGTAGAGGCTTTTAATATCCCTGATCTGGATAAAGTATTGAGCTATTTTGCTGAAAATATTAATGGCTTTTCCAGTACCCACAACAACCGGTATAAGGGTCGAGAAGCATTACGAAAGACCTTTGAGTATTACTTGCAGAAGAGTAAACGTATTTATTATGAAATTCAGGATATAGAGGTGCAGATGCTTAAAGGGGGTGAAGCAGCCATAGCAACTTTCTATTGGAAAACGGCACCTCTGGAAGGAACCGAGGAAGACATTATTACCGGTCGAGGTACTCATGTTTTAGAGCACCAAAACGGTCAATGGCGAATAGTCCATGAACATTTCTCCCGAGCACACTAGGGATCTTATCTCTTGTAGGGGTTTTAACCTTTCGGTAAGTTATTGCGTTCCGGGTCAGGGTTTCTCCTACCAGACTTATGAAGGGGGGTGAGAATCTTTCAAGCAAAATATTTTACAAGCCCTCATCCTGAGATGTCTAGGCTGAGATTTAACAGGACGAAGAAAGGCGTCCTTCAAAAGCTACCGATTTAGGTAGATTTTGTAAAATATTTATCATGTTTATTCATACCCCTAGCAAGAATTTAAATGATGACCTTCCTCCCAAACCTCCCATTCCTACTCAGGTTGTATCCAATGGGGAATATATTCCATTACCTAAGACCGACAAGCAACGACAGATCGACTTCCTGCTGACAGAATATGCCGATCGATACGGGAAAAAACGTGGTTTGACCCGCAGGACCTTCTTTCGGACGCTCAGTGGTATGGCTGCAGCCATGTTAGCAATTAACAAAGTCTTTGGCAACCGGTTTTTTGACGTGCAGGAGATTGAAGCAGCCGATGAAGCAGCGGCGGCGGAGGCTACTTCGCGGGATCAGTTCATCATGGATGTCCAGACCCATTATATCGATAATCCTCGACAATTGTGGGATGTGAAGGACAAAGACCCCATTGCCAAGGTTATCGTAGACACACTGGGTGGATGGCGGGAAAAATCTGTCAAAGGCAGCAATTGGTTAGACCTTAACAAAGACACCTACTTTAAGGAAATCTTCCTTGATAGCGAAACCAACGTAGCTATCCTGAGTGGATTTCCAACACATCCCCCAGAACCAAATCCACTTATCCCCGTTGATCATATGGCCTCAGCACGGGATGAAATCAACCAGAAGGCCGGATCCCGTCGGATGATTTGCCATGGATTGATGTCCCCAAATATGCCAAACTATCAAGATGAAGCCAGGCGGCAGGTGGAAAAGCTAAAGGTCGATTCCTGGAAGATGTATACAGGCGATGGCATGGCCGGGAAGAGGGGGTGGTGGATGGATGATGAGAAAGTAGCCTATCCCTTCTATAAATTCACACAGGAATTAGGTATCAAGAATCTTTGTATTCATAAAGGTTTAGCGGTAACTTTGTTAGATGAAGAATATTGTCGTGCCTTGGATGTCGGAAAAGCTGTCCTGGACTGGCCTCAACTTAACTTTATCATCTACCACTCAGCCTTTCCCCGAGTGGATGATATCACGGATATCAAATATGTAAAGCCACATATCACCAACCTGTATGGGGAGCTTGGAAGTACCTTCGCTTTGAATGTAGTTGGTGCTCCCGAGCGTGCTGCCCACGTGCTCGGAAAACTCGTCACCTATTTAGGTCCCGATTACGTAATCTGGGGAACCGATTCCCTGTGGTGGGGGTCTCCACAATGGCAAATTGAAGCTCTGCGACGCTTTCGTATTCCTGACAACCTCATAGAGGGCTATGGATATACTCAGTTGACCGATGAGATCAAAGCGAAGATCCTTGGACTCAATGCTGCAAGGCTCTGGAACATCGATGTTGAAGCAACAAAGAAGGAAAATGCGGGGGATAAGATTTCTCAGATGAAGAAGGGCTAAAGATGTAAAAAACTTAACTTGGAGAGCATAAAAATCTGAAGGATGATCCTTCCTTCTGTAAGGATAAAGTAGGCTCTGCATCCGCCTCTTCTCCTTGTAGCTCAAAATTAAAAGCTAAAGTTTAACTTCTAAGCAGAAGGAAGGATCTAGTTGAGGTAATTTTACTTTGACATCCTGATGCTTTTACTTGTTGAAATAACCACATTATGTTTCGAGAATGATAAACCTTTGAGAAAAAATAAGGCTTCCGTCACATAGAACATGGCATAAATAAACCCAAGCAGCAGCAAATCCATACGAACCACTTTCCAAAAGAATTTCTACTGCTCGAGTACTTTTCTCCGGTATTATGAAAGATTAGAGCTTTGCCTGGGAACGAAAAAAGAAGTTTCCTTCTGGAGAGTTTTGGAGTATTGCAGCTTTTATTATCTTGATTTATTCCATCTATCGTGGAGTTCATTAAGTCATTCAAATCATAATCCAGATACTTTCTCGCTTGCGCTGAATAATTCGGCAGAGGCTCTTATGGAAGATCGATTTCAGGATCTCCTCAGCGACCTCAAGCAGAAATATAAAATCTATGGCTGGATAATATTAACCCTTCACCTCCAAATTTCACCCTTTTAAAGTTCAAAATCCGGATTTATAATATAACTGATAATCCTATTTCAGGAGTTAGACTCTTTCGATTTTACCCCTGGAAGTTACCTCTGGAAGAAGGAGAGTTGATCCGTAAAAGCACCTTACTGATGCATGTGCACTCCTAAAAAGGGGGCTTTAAGGGTTGATGTTTTCCACGAGATCCTGAAAATTCGGAAAGAAAAAAGAAGATTTATAACCTATGTCCACCCTTACAGAGCTTTTAGAATCTTTTCCCCCGGAGCTTCGGGTGCCAATGGCCCGGCTGGTGGATGCGCTTAAAGAAGAGCTACAGGTTACCAAGACTGACTTTATCGAACTCAGAGCTGTGGT